>CAYWOD010000077.1:0-15005 GCA_964459805.1 uncultured Pirellulales bacterium | reverse complement strand
CACATCACTATTTTGTGACCATTTTGCGCACAATTCTATTTGTAACAGACTAATAGTCTTTGAAGCTTCGCATCCACTTGGGCCAGGCCGATGCGCTGACGCCGCCGGCCAGCGTCCAGGGACCTGATGTGTTGAAGCTTCGATTCCACTTCAACGTCCAGATCTCCTTGAGTCCGACCCTTCTGACGGACCAATCCATAAACAGGAAGTTCACAAAGGCATCGTGCCGGTCGATGCAAAAATGCCTGATCTCGAGAGTTGTGCCCGGGCTGCCCCAGCCAAAGTCGTCGGGCGTGGGGGGCGGAGTATCGCCGTGTCTCGGCCAGGCATCGTGCCAGGTGGAGTCGGCAAAGACAGGTATCGTATTGAGGGGGATAGGTTTATGAGTAATGCGGTCTCTGGTGTCTCGTGCATTTTTCCAGAAGTCTTCCATTTCGCGGGCGCCACGGTCTTTGGTCATATAGTTTGTCCAGGAGTTAATGCCGTAGCTGCCGACGTAATGGTATCTGCCTCCACCCGGCATGGCCACGTCGCGCGACCAGGCCTTGAACGTTCCCATATCAGCCGGACCCAAGACCTCTACCTTGGCCGTCGGGCACAGAAGCAGGGCCCAATTGTCCTTGTAGTATGGACGCAGGGCATTCATCCACAAGGCCGTCTCGCCTACGTTCCAGCCTTCGTTGAAATCGCCGTCCCAGTCGTCGGTATAGAACTTGAACATAAGGCCCCATTGCTTGAGGTTGGCCCTGCAGTTAACGAACTGAGCCTGCTTCCTGACCCGGCTTAGGGCCGGCATCAATATCGACATCAGCAGCGCGATTATGGCGATTACCACAAGCAGCTCTACCAATGTAAATCCGGTTAGAGATTTCCCTTTTGTCCGGTTAGAAATCTTCCCTTCCAACGGGACAGATCCCCGTCGCGTAATCATCAATGTTACTCCTTCAGTCACGAAGAACTAATTACACAGCGTTTAAGACCATCACGCCTCAAATGCTATTTTACCGCCAAACCCGCTGCAATGCAAGCAATAAACTACCAGCATCGGGCGAATATCTAACGTTCCATCTGCTTTTCGAGCATGTAGGTCTGGAGCCTTATCAGCGTTGCCGGGCAGATGCTTCTTGCGCTCAAATCATTAAAGATGACTCTATATCTGCCGTCGGGCAGCTTCCAGTGCATTAAGACGATGTTCCTGTCGTCTGGGTCGGCGCTTTGTCCGTAATAGGTGACGGTTCTGCCGCGGTCTGCCAGATGTTTGTGGAATTTCTCCAGACTCGCCAATACATCGGCTCTGCCGGCATTTTCACCCGCCAGCCCGTATTGAATCAGCAGCTTGCTGTCCTCGTACATCTGGTCGGGTGAGGTATTCCAGCCGCCCAGGAAGCTGGCCCAGAGGAATATCGTGATGATTATTACCGCGGCGGCGACGGACCGGCTGAGCCTCAGGTCTATAATGATACTGATTGTGTTCCAGTTGACTCTGTGCCTGACGAGCCTATGTGGGATTTGGTGTCTGATGTCCTCGTCGAGGTCCGGGCGGACCGGCTCTGTGGTGGCATCAGCCAGTTTATTCAACAGCTCTCTTAGTTTTTCCTCTCTCATCAGTGACCTCCTTCTTAGTTATGGCAATTGCTTTCTGAGTATTTTCAGTGCCCGGCCGAGCCTGCTTTTGAATGTGCCCTGCCTGATTTCTGCTGCTTCGGCGGCCTGGGCAATAGTCAAATGCTGCATATAATGCAAGATAATCACCTCTTTTAATCTAACGGGCAGTCGGGCGACGGCCGTCCGCAACTGCTCCAACTGCTCGCGCTGATCAATCTTGTCGGCGTTCAACATCTTTCGGTCGGGCGCATCAATCCATTCGATGCTAACTGCCCTTTTTCCCTTATGCTTACGCCAGTAGAGCCTCGAGACATTGCCGGCAATACGATACAACCAGCTACGAAGCGCTTTGCCGTCTTTCAACTGACCGATATGATACCAGGCATTTAGAAAGCTTTCCTGTACCAGATCTTCGCTGACCTGTATGTCGTGGCCGAGTCTTCTCATGTATAAATACATCTGCCGATAGTACAACTCGACGAACTCGGCCGCAGCGGTGCGGTCGCCTGCTCTGAGCCGCCCGGCAAGCGAATCCTGCTCGTCTTCCAACTGCTCGGCTCTCGTCTGGTTTTGTCGCTCAGCTTTATGATGCGCACTGTCAGGTTTTTGTTCTGCCAATTTTGCGTTTTTTGCCATTATTTCAACCTTCTTGCACCCCAAAATAGTGTACTGTAAATGCGGATTCGCTGCAATACTAAAGGACTGCCGGGAATTGCCAATTTTGGGGCTTGGGCTATAATACTTTGATATTATGGGGTCTTTGCCGATTGATGTTGATTCTTTTAGTGAGCGGGTTGGCCGGTTATGGGACCGGATCGATCCGTGCGTGCTGTGCCCGCGCCAGTGCAACGCCGAGCGCAGCGCCGGAAAGATCGGCTTTTGCGGGGCGGGCGTACTGCCCCCGGTCAGCTCCGTTGGGCCGCACTTCGGCGAGGAAAGCGTCCTCGTCGGCCCCGGCGGCTCCGGTACGATATTTTTCGCAGGGTGTAATTTAGGCTGTGTCTTCTGCCAGAATTTCGATATCAGCCACCATCGCCACGGTCGGCAGGTAACAATTGAGAGCTTGGCCCAGGCGATGCTCGAACTGCAGCATTACGGCTGCAGCAACATCAACTTTGTCACGCCGACGCACGTGATAGCGCCTATTGCAACGGCTATCGAGCTGGCACGCACAGACGGCCTGCAACTGCCGATTGTCTATAATACCGGCGGATACGATTCGCCCGATACGCTCAGATTACTGGAGGGCCTGGTCGAAATCTACATGCCGGATATGAAGTATTCCGATCCCGCTGTTGCCGAGCAGCTTAGCACCGCAGCGGATTATCCCAAGGTCAACCGCGCCGCCGTCAAAGAGATGCACCGGCAAGTGGGCGATCTCCAAGTCCGGCACGGCCTGGCCACGCGCGGACTATTGGTCAGACACCTGGTCTTACCGGAGAACCTGGCAGGCAGCTTCGAGATCATAGATTTTCTAACCGAGGAGATCTCCTCCTCAACAACCATCAACGTAATGGACCAATACCGCCCCTGCTACAACGCCTCAGCCCACCCCCGAATAAACCGCCGACCAACACGCAAAGAAATCAATTCCGCCCGACAATACGCAATCCAGAAAGGTCTCAACGTTCTGCCCTGACTTACTTTTGAGAAAGCACCTTTTTAAGCTTACCTGCAGTCTGGCACTTCTACCGTTGCGCGTTATCTCCAAAAAATGCCTCATCCGGTTAATGCGTAGGTGCGCTGCAATTATCCCCCAACTTATCAAGGCAGAATCAGACAACTTGGCCCGCCGAATATGGTTAAGAGAAAAATCGTTTGGGCAGATGCTCAAATTTGGGGCGTGAGGGGGGAAATTTGTGCATCTGGGGTCCCAGGCGATTTTTCTCGCTCCTACGATATGCCAATCTCACCTATCCATTATTCGGATGAACCCAAAAAATGATTGGGCGTCTCTGGAGCTGTTAATCCCGTCCTCCGTCCTTTGCCCTGCTTCCTCTTTCCTCTTCCGCCCACGCCTTTCATTCCTGCGAAGCTTGTGCCCGCGAAAGCGGGTAGCAGGAATCCATAGGAGATAAGATTCACGATTCACGAGATACGAGATACGGACTATTCAGCCGGGTTTTCCGCAGCATTTCTTGTATTTTTTTCCGCTGCCGCAGGGACAGGGGTCGTTTCGCCCGACCTTTGGCTTTTCGAGCTTTATCTGCTTTACTCTGCCCTCACCCTGCGGCGCTTGTGCCGCTGCCCTTTGGCGTTCGGCCATAGCGAACTGCCCGACCTCATCGTGGCTGGTCTGGCTGACGTTCCAGACGTTTCTGGCCCGTGCCCCGGCTTCGAGCCGTACCCGGAAGACGATGTCGCTAACGCGGTCCTCGACTGATTCGAGCATCTCGTTGAACATTCGGAAGCCTTCGCGCTTGTACTCGGTCTTCGGGTCTTTTTCGGCGAAGGAACGGGTCCAGATGCTGCTTTTCAGGTGGTCCATCGCGTAGAGGTGGTCCTTCCAGGCACTGTCATAGACCTGGACGAGGACGTATTTCTCCAGATCGCTAAGCTCGGCTCGGAGGAACTCTCGGCCAAGCTGCGAGAGCCGGTCTTTGGCTTCCGGGCTTTCGGCGAGATCCTCTTCGGTCACCGAGGCGTTGAATCTCTCGTTGGCCCATTTGGTCAGCGCGGCGGTGTCGAGGGCGTCGATTTTGTCGGCCAGCTCCTGGTTCAGCTTGCCGTTGTTGAAGCTCTCGCTCAATTCTAATAGTTGTTTGTGGAGGTCTTTGGGCTTGGCGTTCTGCATCCGCTCGGCCGAGAGCCCGGCGTTGTATTTTTTGCTGGCCCACTCGGCCAGCGCCTCGAAGGCGTATATGTTGGTGCCCTGCGGACCATAGACCATATTCATTGCGAATTCAACGGGGTACTCGATCTCTCTTTGCTTGTACTTGGCCGCGGTCTCTTCCAGAAGTCGCTCGCGGATTTCCGGCGGCTTGAGGCTCTTCAACTGCTCGACGTCCAGCTTTATGTCGAATTTGGACCAGGCCCACTCGGCGAACGTGCGGAGCGAGAAATCGTCCTTGAGGAACTCGGAGAATTGCGAGCAGTCTTTCTTGTCGATTTGCTCGGCCGCGGCGCTGATCAACTGCTCTTCGATTTCTTCGGGCGATTGGTGTTTGATCTTGCCGGGGCTCAGGTTCACACTAAAGGCGCTCATCGCCCATTTGCACAGCCCGGAGATGTCCCAGCTTCGCGGGTCGTTGTAGTCTTCGAGGTATTCACCCATAGAAAGCGATATGTTGTTGGATGCGTTGTCTTTTGCCTGGGCTTTCATCAATCTTTCGATTTCGTCGGGCTTTGCGCCGGCGATGTCGCGGGGCTTTAAGTCGGCGGCGAAGTTCGTGCGGGCCCACTCGACGACACAGTTGAAAGGATAGCTCTCGTCGAGGATGGTCTCGCAGCTCTTGGTTATCGCCGCGTCGATCATTTCGAGGATTACGTTTTTAAGACCCTTGCCCGCGAGAATCTGCCGTCTGCGCGAGTAAAAGTATTTTCGCTGGTAGTCCATTACCTCGTCGTATTCCAACAGGCTCTTGCGAACGTCGAAGTTTCGCTCCTCGACTTTCTTCTGTGCCTTCTCGATACCCTTGCTGATTCTCTTGTGGTAGATCGGTTGACCCTCTTCCCAGCCGATCCAGGAGAGCGCCTTGACGGTCCACTCGGGGGCGAAGATTCGCATCAAATCATCCTCGAAGCAGAGGAAGAACTGGCTCGAGCCGGCGTCGCCCTGTCGGCCGCTCCGGCCCCGGAGTTGGTTGTCGATTCTTCTGGCCTCGTGCCGCTCGGTGCCGAGGATGTGCAGCCCGCCGATGTCTGCCACGCCGGGGCCTAATTTGATGTCCGTGCCTCTCCCGGCCATATTCGTCGCAATAGTGACGTTGCCGCGCATTGAGCCGTCGCGTGCCTTGTGCTGCTCGCCTGCTTTTTCCACGATGATGGCTTCTCTTGCGTGCTGCTTGGCGTTGAGGACCTCGTGCTCCAGCCCGTAGCGTTTTTTAAGGGCGGCCGAGAGCGCCTCGCTCTTTTCTATACTGATCGTTCCGATCAGCAGCGGTCGGCCCGCTGCGCTGATCTCGTTTATCTCTTCGACTATCGCGTCGAACTTCTCTTTCAGCGATTTGTATATTGCGTCCTCGCGGTCGTCTCGGATGCACGGCTCGTTCGTGGGTATCACGACCACTTCCAACTTATAGATGTTCATAAACTCTTCGGCCTCGGTCGCAGCGGTGCCGGTCATTCCGGCGATCTGGTCGTAGAGCTTAAAGAAATTCTGGAGCGTGATGGTCGCCAGCGTCTGCGTTTCTTCTTTTACCGTGACGGCCTCCTTCGCCTCGACGGCCTGGTGTAGGCCGTCCGACCACTGGCGCCCGTGCATAAGCCGCCCGGTGAATTCATCCACGATGATGATCTTGTTGTCCATAACCACGTAGTCTTTTTCTCGCTCGAATGTCACGTGCGCCCGCAGGCTCTGCTCGAGCAGGTGCGGCCATTCCATATTTGAGCCGGTAAAGAATGACCCGATGCCCGCTATATCCTGGGCCGCCCCGACCCCTTCGTGCGTCAGGTGCACCGCCTTGCGGTCGAATTCCACTTCGTAATACTGCGTGATTTCTTCAAGTCTCACCTGGCCTCTCGCCAGTTCGTTCTGGCTCTTCTCGATTACCTCTTGCGCCTTATCGATTCGCGCGGTGTCCTTGGCCTTCTTGGCCTCGGCAAGCTCACCCTGCGCATTGGCTGTTGTTCGCTCGGCCGTGTCGATTTGCTTCTTGGTCCGGTCGTAAGTGCTTTGAAGACCCATCAGCTTTCTTGCAATGCCGTCCGCCTTTTTGTATCTGCTCACCTCGTCGACTGCAGGACCCGATATTATCAGCGGCGTCCTGGCTTCGTCCACCAGGATTGAATCGACCTCATCGATTATCGCGTATTGGAGCGGCCCCTGGACCATCTGCTCGAGTGAGATTTTCATATTGTCGCGGAGGTAGTCGAAGCCGAACTCGTTGTTTGTGCCGTATGTTATATCGCAGTTGTACTGGTATTTTCGCTCGTCACCGGCCGTGTCCATATCCGCCTGAATCGCGCCTGCGGTCAGGCCCAGCGCTTCGTAGATGGGGCCCATCCATTCGGCGTCACGCTTGGCAAGGTAGTCGTTGACGGTGATGATGTGGACCTTTCTTCCGGTCAGATGCACTAAGTATGCCGCCAGGGTCGCCGCGAGGGTCTTGCCCTCGCCCGTTGCCATCTCGGCGATTTTGCCCTCGTACAGGACGATGCCGCCGACAATCTGCACGTCGAAATGCCGCATCTTGACGCTTCTTGTCGCGACTTCGCGGACGACGGCGAAGGCCTCGGGCAGGATGTCCTCGGCCTTGGCACCGGCTTCTATGGCGGCTTTGAACTCGGGGGTTTTCGCCTTCAGCGCCTCGTCGTCCAGCGCCTTTATCCCCTCCTCAAACTCCCCGGCCTCATCGGCGATTACCGAATACGCCTTTACCATCCGCTCGTTACGCGAACCGAAAACTTTTACAAGGGTTTTACTTACTTTGTCCAACATGAGAACAAAAATCCGAATATCAAATACTGAAATCCGAAACAATATCAAAATTCAAATGTTCAAAACGTTTTGTTCTTTGCCGCAGAGTTCACGGACGTCTTTAACATTGTCATTCCTGCGAAGCTTGTCCCCGCATTCGCGGGCAGCACGGATCTATCCTCCTTTTTATCGTTCTGGGTGTCCTCTGTGGCTTAATTTATTTTTGAATTTCGTATTTTGGTCATTTGAATTTGTCTTTCGACTTTGCTCAGGCCCACAGGGCCCCTTGCGTGGATAGTGAGCCTGTCGAACCATTTCGTATTTCAAGTTTCGTGATTCGTGCTTTCCTAATCCTTTACTCGTGTTACGTATTCGCCAGTCCGCGTATCGATGCGGAGGATTTCTCCGATTTTGATGAAGGGCGGCACCTGGACGATCAGCCCGGTTTCGAGGGTTGCGGGCTTGTTTTGATTCGTCGCCGTGGCGCCCTTGATTTCCGGGGGCGTGTCGGTAACCTCCAGATCAACGGAGTTGGGCAGCGTGACTATCAGGGGCTTGCCTTCGTACATACTGACCTGCAACCGGGTGTTCGGCTTTAGATACTTGGGCCCATCGCCGAACGCATCGTCATCTAAGGTGATCTGGTCGTAGTTTGTGATATCCATCAGGACGTGCTCACTGCCGGATGAGTAGAGATACTCGTATGTTCGCTTATCTAAGTATGCCTCTTCAACAATTTCCTCGGCGCGAAGGCGGATGTTTTGAATTGAGCCGTCGGTCAGACTCTTGAGCTTCGTCTGATAGACGGCCCCGCCTTTGCCCAACTTCACGTGTTGGTAATCGACTATCGCGTACAGCTTGCCGTCAATCTTGACGGTCTGGCCTTTTCGCATTTCAGATGCTCTCATTTTTTACTCCTGTACTTCGAATTCTGCATTACAACATGGCTCCCGCGCTGACGGACTTTTACAAAACCGTGCTTTTCGAGAAGCTGACACAGTTTTTTTCCTGAGAATACGCGTAGCTTACCCAACTGCCACCTCCAGACGCGTGATGAAGACCTCATCGTGAAGGCGTTCTTGTATCTCAGCGTCTGATGCAGTCTCAAAGAACAATTCTATCGCTTCGATCAAATTCTTCCTCGCCTCTTCCACGGACTCACCCTGGCTGGCAATGTCGAGTTCAGGGCAAAGGGCGGTGTATCCGTCGCCTTCGCGCTCGATAACCCCGGTAAAAGCGCGTTGTTTTTTCATTATAGTACCTTTCTTAAACTGTTATGGCTGCTGATATTATATATTCAACAGATTCTTTTACTTTTATATTCATCAAATAAGTATTGCAGAATTGCCACAGGATGTCAACAAATCAATCCGGGCGTGCCCGATATCTCCCCGCCGGCAGTGCTCACCATCAGCGGTTGCATAACCAGATGCAAAACAGCGTGAAAACAGACTTGCAATTATTGTAATTCCGGCAAGTCTTTGGTATTGTAACAAAATTATGCGAGCACGTTTTTATAAGACGATTTCGCTGGTATTCATATTTGTCTTTTGGCTGCCCGGTTCGCCTGGCGCGCAAGACGCAGGTAGAGCAAGCAAAATGTCCGGCGAGGAGCTTCCGAGGGTTTTCTGCTTAGACCCGGCCAGGCTCGCCGAGAGCAAGGCCCGGGTCGGCAGGCGGGAGGAATCTCTGCTGCCGGCGCTAAAGAAGCTCCGAATGGAGGCGGACGAGGCGTTGAAGGCGGGGCCGTTTTCGGTGATGGACAAGAAGCTGACTCCGCCCAGCGGCGATAAGCACGACTATATGAGCCTCGGCCCATACTGGTGGCCGGACCCCAAAAAGCCCGACGGTCTGCCCTACATTCGGCGCGACGGCCAAGTAAACCCGGAAGCCAGGACCGACGATACCGACCGCCCGGCCTTCGGGACAATGACCTCCGCGGTCGAGACGCTCGCGACCGCCTGGTACTTCACCGACCACAAGGGCCATGCCGAGCACGCCGCCAAGCTGCTGCGTGTCTGGTTCCTGACGCCGGCGACGAGGATGAATCCGAACCTTCAGTTCGGCCAGGCCATCCCAGGACGCACCCGGGGCCGTGACATCGGAATAATCGACACGGCTCGGCTGACCCGCCTCATTGACGCCATCGGCCTGCTCGAATCCTCCGATGCCTGGACCGCCAAAGACCGACGCCGGATGCGCGATTGGTGTGCCGAGTACCTCAAATGGCTCCGCACCAGCAGCCACGGGCTCGGCGAAGAAAAGAAGCACAACAATCACGGCACCTGGTACGATGCCCAGGTCGTCAGCCTCGCACTTTTCGTCGGGCGCAGAGACCTCGCTCGAGCGATCCTAAAGCAGGTAAAAGCTCGCCGAATCGATAAGCATATCGAGCCCGACGGCAGCCAGCCGCACGAATTGGCCCGCACCAAGTCGCTCGGCTACAGTAGAATGAACCTCGACGGCTTCTTCCGGCTGGCGACAATGGCCGAGAAACTCGGCATCGACCTCTGGCACTACCAATCCCAGGACGGACGAAGCATCCGAAAAGCACTGGATTTCTTGGCGACGTATGCGGATGCGAAGAACAAATGGCCTTACAAGCAAATTACGCCGTATAGGCCGGCTGCACTCTTCTCCCTTTTAAGCCGAGCCTCCATCGCCTACAACGACAGCAAGTACGAAGCCGTCATCAAGAAAATCCCCCCCAAAGAAATCATCGCCGACCGCACAAACCTCCTCTGGCCACACTAAGGGCCATGCTGCGTTGCCCTCATTCAGTCACAGCTACTTGGTTTATCGACGGGATCTTTTACGTTTCTTGGTCTTTTGTGGTTTCGTCTTTTTCCTCGCTTGTTTGCCTTTCCGGGGCTTGGCCTTCTTTCTGATTTGTTTGGTTTTCCCGGGCTTGGCCTTTTCTCTGGTTTCTCTGCGTTTCTTCTGTTTCTTAGTTTGCCTTCTTTGCGGTGCGGCGGTAACTAACGGCTCTGAGGGGATTACGTTCAACTGCCGGGCCGGGACGTTGACGGAGGTTATGCGGACATTTAGTGACTGTCCCAAGCGGATGCTGCATCCGGAGTTCTGCCCGAGGATCGACTGGGTCCTTTTGTCGAATTTCCAGTGGTCCGGCCCTAAGTCCTCCATCTTGATGAGCCCTTCGATCCCGAACTTTCGGCACTGCACGAATACACCGAAGCCCGTCAGCCCCGTAGTCACGCATGCGAGCTCCTCGCCGATTCTCTTGCTGAGCATTTGCAGTATAAGCACTGCGGTCAGCTCCTTTTCGGCGTTATCGGCGCGCTGGTCGGTAAATGTGATGTGCTTGCCGATTTCGGTCAGGTCCAGGCCGGCGGCGGTGTCTTTGGCCAGATCGCCGCGGTTTTGCAGGAAACAATCCAGGATGCGGTGGACGAGCAGGTCCGCGTATCGGCGGATGGGACTGGTGAAGTGACAGTAGTGAGTGGAGGCCAGAGCATAATGTCCGATGTGCAGAGGTGCGTACTGGGCCTTCTCAAAACTCCGCAGGACGGCGAGGTTCACTGCGAACGAGCAATCCCGGCCTTCGACACCGGCCAGCAAATCCTGGATCGCCGAACGGTCGGGATTTCGCGGAATAGTGATGCCGAAAGCCTTGAGAAGCATGGCGAGGTTCTTCATGCTCAGGACATCCGGATCGGGATGAATCCGCCGGATGAAGGGGACATTGCGCCTGTCGAGGAATGATGCGACGGCGTCGTTGGCCTCGACCATAAACATCTCGATCATGGTGTGCGGGTAGCTGTCGTCGGCCGGATGCGCATCGACGACCCGCCCGGATTTGTCCATCACCAGCTCCGTCTCCGGCAGGTCCAGATGTATCATTCCGTTTTTTCTTCGCCGCTGCTCAATCGCCCGGCTCAGCGCCTCCATATTCTTGAGCAGCGTAATCACTTTGGGTTTGGCGCCTTTCGTATGGCCTTTCAAGATTCTGTCCGCTTGCTGGTACGTCAGCCGCTGCGTCGAGCAAATAATGCTGTTGGCGAAACTGCGCGAGACGATGTTGCCCTGCTCGTCGTAAGTCAGATAGGCACTTTTTGCAAACCGCTTCTGGTCCGGCTGGAGGCTGCATATTCCATTGCTAAGGATTTCAGGCAGCATTGGTATTGTCCTGCCAGGCAGATACACGCTGTTGCCGCGGTCCTTTGCCTCGGTATCCAGCGCCGAATCGCCCGTCACGAAAGTGCTCACGTCGGCGATGTGCACGCCGAGCACCCGGTTGCCGTCGGAATTCCGCTCGAGGCTTATGGCGTCGTCGAAGTCTTTAGCATCCGGCGGGTCGATTGTAATGACGACCTTGTCCGTGATGTCCTCTCTCTTGCGCGCCTTACTGGGTTTGAATTTGGCGGCGGCCCTGCGTGCCTGCTCGATGCAGTCGGAGTCGAATTCGCCCGGCAAATGATACTGCCGGATTATGGATTTTATCTCAGTTTCGTATTGTCCGGCCTTCCCGAGCACTTCGACGATCACGCCTCGGGCCAGATATTCCCCCGTCGGGTAGGAGAGTATTTCGACGACGACTTTATCTTTAGCTTTGGCATTCTTTGCGGCCACGTCGTCCACCGAGATCGGCTCGACGAAGCTTGTGCCGTCCGGTTGAACGAGCCATCCATCGGGATGTTTTACGAGCTTTCCGACGAATCTATTTTGTGCCCGCTCAAGTATCTCGATGATTTCGCCGGTGTAGCGCATTTGCCCTGCCCGCTTGCCGCTCCTTTTTACTTTTGCGACGACGATGTCGCCGGTCATCGCATCTGCGGTGCCCTTGGGCGGTACGAACAAATCGCCGTGCGAATTGGGCTCGCGCGGCACGATGAAGCCGAAGCCTTTTGGATTCGCCCTGAACGTTCCGACGATCTGCCCGGCCAGTGAAGGCAGCGTAACGAGGTTTCGCGCCCCTATGATAACGTGCCCAGCCCCCCGAAGCTGGTCGAAGGCCTCTTTGAACTGAGGATAGTCCTGCGAGCTCACACCCAGTGCCTTGGCCAACTGACCCAGTCTTACCGGCTGATAATCGGCGTGCGTTAGTAAGCCGATAATCCGTTTCTTAAAGATTTCCGCCATTTAAATCGTGTTCTATAACAGCTCAACCAATATTTAGCCCCCAGTTTTACTGGAGGTTTGTTTAGCCCCCCAATTTATTGGGGGATCATTTTTCCCAATCCACTCTTATACCGACCGCCATCATATTTATCCACAATTATTATTGACGCCTGCGTTATTAAAGCACCGACCACAATTCCCTTATGAGGTCGAAGACCTCACGTATTTAGCCCGGTCCTTTGGGCCGGGGCCTGGCTGGAACAATTCCCTTATGAGGTCGAACGCCTCACATACTTAGCCCCCAGCACTGCTGGGGGTTCTTCTCCCGCACGGGGTTTGTTCCACCCGTGGTCCGCCCCTCTGTCAAAACAAACCCCCACGACAAACTCGGGGCCTCCCCCTCGTTTAGCCCGACGTTCCACGTGGGGTCAATCTAATGCTTCATTGCTACACGCCCACCCCTCACGTCAACATATCCCCAATCCTCTAATTCTCTAATCCACTAAAATTCTTTTGCCTTTTCCCTTCTTTTGTGTTATTTTGCCTGATTAAAGGCTTGATCTACAACTGCGACTATCGACTAAATTGGAGATATGAAATTCTTCGCCTTTGCATTTAGGAGGGGGCAGTGAGCTGTTGAAAAAGTTGATTTTGTCTGCAAAAATAGGTGGGTGTTCGTAGTTCATGAGCAGGTACCGTAAAAAAAAACTTGGGGAGTTTGTTACGTGGGTTGCGGAAAATATCACAGGTGATGAAAAGGGCGAGGCGCAAATCTTCCTAGATCGAATGTTTCAAGCTTTTGGTCAAAAAGGACTATTAGAGGTCGGGGGACATCCTGAGTACCGAGTTCGCAAATCCAAAGATGATGGTGGTGGGACTGCCTTTGCCGACTACGTTTGGAAGCCCATCGTTCTGATCGAGATGAAGAAGCGTGGTGTAGATCTCAAAAAATACTATCGCCAAGCCTTTGACTATTGGACGCGCCTTGTTCCCGGTCGCCCTCGTTATGTCATCTTATGCAACTTCGATGAGTTTTGGGTTTATGATTTTGAGAGCCAGATGGATATTCCGGTTGACCAAGTAACAACCGAAGAACTACCCGACCGTTATGGACCACTGGCATTTCTTTTTCCTACCAGAGAAAAACCTGTCTTCGGCAATGATCAAGAAGATGTAACCCGTGACGCTGCCGACCGTTTAGCTGTTTGTTTTAACAAACTCATTGCCCGTGGTGTGGTGCGTGCCACTGCCCAGCGGTTTATTTTGCAGATGCTTGTAGCTCTCTTCTCAGAGGACATCGGTTTGCTTGATCGGTATATGGTAACTCGTCTCTTAGACGACTGTAAAGAACCAATAGATAGTTACGACCTGATCGGAGGTTTATTCATTGAAATGAACACTCCTGGCAAAACCGTTGGTGGTCGCTTTAAGGGTGTTGATTACTTTGATGGTGGTGTTTTTGCTCAACCTGTCCGTATAGAAATTTATCCGGACGAAATAAACCAGCTAAAGGTGGCGGCTAAAGCTGACTGGTCCAAGGTTCGTCCAGAAATATTTGGGACGTTGTTTGAGCATTCCCTTGATAAGGTTGAACGCCACGCTTTTGGTGCATATTTTACCAGTCCTGTCGACATAATGAAGATTGTCGGTCCGACTATTGTCGAACCATGGCGTGAGCAGATTGAGGGTGCCAAGACATTGAAACGACTTAGTGAACTACAGAATAGGATGCATGATTACAAAGTTCTAGATCCTGCCTGTGGCTCTGGGAACTTTCTCTATATCGCGTATCGTGAGCTTAAACGGCTGGAGGTTCGACTCTATGAGCGAATGACTGACATGTCTGCACGACAGGTACGTGGACAAAAAGCAATTGGACTCGTTACAGCCCGCCAATTCTACGGTATAGACATCAATCCGTTTGCGGTAGAGTTGGCCAAAGTAACTATGATGATTGGGCGCAAACTCGCGATCGACGAGCTACATATCAATGAGCGGCCTCTACCATTGGACAATCTTGATGATAACTTCATTGCTTGTGATGCGCTAATCGATTCTCTGGGCAACCCAGTCTCTTGGCCTGAGACTGATGTTATAATTGGTAATCCACCTTATCTTGGGGCTAAACGTCTGAAACCTGTACGGGGGACGCATTATGTCAACGCTGTTCGGAAAGCATACTCTGAAATACCTGGTATGGCCGACTATTGTGTCCACTGGTTTCGTAAGACACACGACCATCTGCCTGAATGCACTAATCATGATCCTGTTGCTGGCCGCGCAGGCTTGGTTGGCACCCAGAACATCCGCAATAACGAGTCCCGTGTTGGTGGGCTCGACCACGTGGTCAGAACTGGTACGATTATTGAAGCCGTTGATAACCAACCATGGTCTGGCGAGGCTAATGTTCACGTCTCGATAGCTAATTGGGCCAAAACACAAGATGCCAAGCTGTTGCCAAAGAAACGTCGATTGTGGTACAATGTTCCCCCAGAACCTGATAAAAAGAAAATCCGTAAACGTGGTAGTATGCCTGCGACAAAAGAGTATGAATTGGCTTATCGCGAGTGCGAACATATCAATTCAGCATTATCACATGAGATCGATGTTAGTATTAAGCGTACGCTGCGGTGTAATAAGAAACCAAAGAAATGTTATCAAGGGAAAATTCCTGGTTATGATGGTTTTCTAGTACTACTACGCTACAAAGGCTCAAGAAAAGTTAGGCAACCAGCCGATGACA
>CAYWOD010000076.1:0-15046 GCA_964459805.1 uncultured Pirellulales bacterium | reverse complement strand
ACCCCAGATACACAAATCTCCCCCCTCACGCCCCAAATGTGAGCATCTGCCCAAACGATTTTTCTCTTAACCATATTCGGCAGGCCAAGTTGTCTGATTCTGCCTTGATAAGCTGGGGGATAATTGTAGCGCACCTACGCATTAACCGGATGAACGAAAAACTCTTGCGTACCCAACCCCCGCCTTGTAAGATTCACCGACTGAGCGGGTGCGATTCCCGCCCTATCCGTTGCTAAGGAGTATTGATAGTGGCTGACAACGATAGCCCGGGAAAAAGGATCATCCGCACCGGACCTTATCCAGAACTCACGCTCACTTCGGTTCTGGTAGGCTACGGACTGGGGATACTGATTGCGGTTAGTATCGGGTATGCGAGCTTGATTCTGGGATTCTCGATAGAAGGTTCGGAGATTGCGGCTATTTTGGGATTCGGGATTCTGCGGGGGATTCTGGGGCGGACCAGCATTGTCGAGAACAATATCAACCAGACGATCGCCAGTGCAGTGAACAGTGCGTCAGCGGGGCTGATGTTTACTGTGCCGGCGCTGTTCATTCTGGGCGTGGAGGAGTTCAACAGCATTTTGATGATCTTTTCGTGTATTGCGGGCGGCATTCTTGGGATTGCCTTTATCATCCCGCTTCGCAAGCAGATGATCGACTTCGAGCGCCTCACCTATCCCGGCGGCGTCGCGGTTGCGACGATTCTGAAGTCGCCCGGAGCAGGGGTGCATAAGGCAATATTGCTTCTATCAGGTATTGCGCTAAGTGGGGGCGTTCATTTGGCGAGCCAGTTGACGGGGTTTGAGTATTGGAACCTTGGAGAGCAGTTGGGGATGCCGAAGTATATGAACGGTATTTGGTACGTTTCTTTGCTGACAATCGGTGTAGGATTCATTTCCGGGAAAGGGGGCATTTCGTTTGTTATCGGCGGGTTCGTGTGTTACTGGGTTCTTGCTCCGATCCTGGCGGCCAAAGGGTTGCTGCCTACACCTGATGAACTCAATGTTATCGAGAAGACGATGCCTAAGTATCTGCGTGATTTAGTATTTCAGCCTGTCGGGATTGGGATGCTTATCGGAGGGGCCGTTGCGGGGATCGTGCTTGCTTTGCCTCTGATTGTCAGTGCTGTTCGGAGTATGCAGTCGGCGGCGAAGACGAAGTCGGGGCTGTCGAAGGACGAGATGCCGATCAAGTTTTTGTATGTCGGTATCGTGGGGGCGGCGATTTTGCTTTTTATCGTGGCGTTGACATCGGTTAAAGAGATGGATTGGATGACGGCGGGGATTATGGCGGTGCTTGGGACGTTGTGGATATGGGTTGCGGGGGTGATCCTCTCGGAGTGCATCGGTCGGACGAACTGGTCGCCACTGAGCGGGATGACGCTAATTGCCGTAACGATTTTGATTATCATCAGCAAAGGGATCGACGAGGGCGGCACGGGGGCGATTATTGCGTCGATAATGGTGGGTGCGGCGGCGTGTGTTGCGATGTCGCAGGCGACGGATTTGATGCTCGATCTGAAAACGGGATATCTGGTGGGGGCATCACCGAAGAAGCAGCAGACTGGGCAGTTTCTGGCGACGTGGTTGGGGCCGATTGTGGTACTATCTCTGATATTTGTGCTGCACAACGCTTACAAACTGGGCAGCGAACGTCTTCCAGCACCGCAGGGACGGGCTCTGGCAAGTGTGATTGAAAGCGTTCTCGGTAATGACGTACCGGTACACAAGTATATTGCGGGGGCGGGTCTGGGGATAGTTCTCAGCGCCAGTGGTATCGGTGGGTTGGGCATTTTAGTTGGTCTTGGGTTCTATCTGTCGTTCGCCGTGGTTCTGACGTATAGTATCGGGACCGTGCTGCGATTTGCGGTCGATAAGTGGAGGGGACGGCAGTTCAGTGAAGAAGTGGGGGTCCCGGTGGCTGCGGGTCTTATTGTTGGAGAAGCAATGGTTGGGGTAGGTTTTGCGCTTTATTACTTTATCCATGCGCTTGCGAAGAATTAGACAAAACAAGCAATTATTATGAAGAATCTCGGATACTTATTGATAACGGCTGGCTTTTTGGGAGGGGCTCTGGCGTCTGTGACGGACAAAGATGAGGTGCAGTGGGGGTATTATGCCGGTGCGCTGGCGTTTGGGGCTGGAGGTGTGGCGATCGTTCGAGCCAGCGAGAAGCAGGCGAGTACGTCGGAAGGGAAACTGGCTGCCAGCATCGAGTCTATTGAGACGGCTTTGGGAAGCATCGTGGAGAATATGAAGCAACTGGGCAAGGAGAAGGAATCGATAGGGACGTACGATGTTCGTCATAAGGTAGATGAGCTGTTCCTCGAAGACCGAACGAGCTTTGTCGATGCCCGTCAAAGCATAGCGCACTTGTACGGACTGAGCGCCTACGGTGATGTGATGAGCAGTTTCGCCGCGGGGGAGCGCTATCTCAACCGCGTCTGGTCGGCGTCGGCCGACGGCTATGTCGATGAGGTCAACGCATATCTCGATAAGGCCCGCGAGCAATTCATCGACAGCCTTGGGAAAATCCGTCAACTGAAGGCCGCATCCGAATAGCACGTTTAACCCTCTCGACCAAAGGAGTGACTATGAAAGCCGTACGAAATTACAGAACCGCAACTGCAGCCGTCTTGGCTCTAACCCTGATTGCATCGTCTGTCTTTGCAGACGCCGGGCCTGGCCCCAGGGGTGCATTGACCGACCGGACCATCGACAAGATTCGCTCGGCATTCAAAATGGACACCCATACCAGGGCGATGTACAACTCCATCACCAACAACGACATCACCAGCCTCGCCCTCAATCGCGATATCCTAAGAGAGCACAACGATCTGTTCAGCCACAAGATCAAAACCAAGGGCGTCACCAACCAGAAAAGCAGCGGCCGATGCTGGTTGTTTGCGGGGCTCAATACTCTGCGGCCCATCGTAATCCAGAAACACAATCTGAAAGAATTCGAGCTGTCGCAGAATTATTTAGCGTTCTGGGACAAACTCGAAAAGGCAAATTGCTTCCTGGAGAATATCATCGAATTTCGGAAACGCGATATGTTAGACCGGGAGATGGAGTTTATACTTCGCAAGCCCATCCCCGACGGCGGGTACTGGGAAAATGTTGTCAATCTTGTGGAGAAGTATGGGGTGGTCCCGCAGGAGATTATGCCCGAGACGAACAGCTCGGGCAGCACCAGCCGGATGAATGCGATTATCGGCAGGAAGCTTAGGGCCGACGCCGTCAAGCTTCGCAAGATGAACGAAGACAGAAAGCCGGTCAGGAAAATGCGAACGGAGAAGACCAAGATGCTCGGCGAGGTATATCGGATGTTAGTGATGAACTTGGGTGAGCCGCCGAAGAAATTCGAGTGGCGATTCGAGGATGCTAATTCGGTTGTCAGTGAGGCCAAGACGTACACGCCTAAGGGGTTCTTCGAGGAGCTCGTGGGGGCCGATATGAGGGAGTATGTGAATCTGTTCAACGATCCGTCGAAGGGGTACGGCAGGCATTACAGTATCAATCTTACGAGGAATATCCGTGACGGGGACGACAATCACTTTGCGAACGTTAAGATCGAGGTGCTAAAAGAGATCGCGTCGAAGGCGGTGCTTGACGATGAGCCTGTTTGGTTTGGGTGCGACGTCGGCAAGGACCAGAGCAGAGAGCACGGGATAATGGCCATGGGGATGTTCGACTACGATTCGATTTACGGGACGGATATGAGTATGAGCAAGGCCGAGCGCTCGCTGTTCCGCGAGAGCGCGCCGACTCATGCGATGGTTTTTGTGGGGGTCGATATGCGGCAGGGCAAGCCGGTGAAGTGGCTGGTTGAGAATAGCTGGGGCAAAGATAAAGGCACCGATGGTCTCTGGACGCTCTACGATACGTGGTTCGATACGAATGTCTATAACGTGATCGTTAAGAAGAAGCACGTCCCCGAAGAGGTGCTGAAGATCTTCGAGCAGCCTGCCAAAAAATTGCCCGCGTGGGACCCGGTCTGGTCGTTCGTGCAATAGGGCGATGGCTTTGATACAACCATCGAAATCCGAAACAATGACCGAAACGCGAATTGGCAAATGTTCAAGCAGACTTTGGGTACGCAGACATGAACGAGCCTGAAGGGAATGAGGTTGAGGAGGTTCGCGGGGGTGGGCGTCGCGGGCGTAGGTGGAAGTGGTGGATTTTGCTGTTTGCGGTTCTGGTTGTAGGGGCGATGGCGTGGGTGTTCTTTTTCAGGCAGCAAGGACTTCGCGAGCAACTGAGGGCTATGGCGGGCGAGTACGCGGGGGCTTATGATGAGGAGGTCTGGGGCCCGGGATGGTATGTGAAGCTGGTGGATAAATATAATCTGCCTGCGCTGAGACGGCCCGTTTGGTTCTCCTCGGGGAGGGTGACCGATGAGGATATGGCGGTTGTTGGAAAGGTTAATACGCTTCGTGCGGTGTTGCTGGCTGGTCCGAAGATAAGTGACGCGGGGATGGTGCATTTGGAGGGATTGACGAAGCTGCAAATCCTGTCCCTGTACAACACGATGGTTGGGGATTCGGGCCTGTCGCACCTGAGCGAATTGACTGGGTTGAAGGAATTGTATTTGGCTGATACGAAGGTGAGCGATGCGGGGCTGGTGTATCTCAAGAAGCTCAAGAATCTGCGAATGCTGGACCTGAACGAGACGGAGGTGACCGACGAAGGTTTGGCTCATCTGAGTGGATTGACAGAGTTGAGGACATTGGTATTGACTGTGACGAAGGTTAGCGATGCGGGTCTGGTGCATGTCAAGAAGCTCAAGAATCTGCGATCGCTGAGCCTCAACGGGACACGGGTGACGGATGCGGGTCTTGTGCACTTGAAGTCACTCAAGGGGCTTAGTAAGTTGGGGCTTGTCGGGACGGGTGTTACAGCCGAGGGCATTGCTGATTTGGAATCGGCAATGCCCAATGTAGAAGTTACTTACAAGTGATCGACGGCCGGCATGCCTTTTGCGCGTACGACAGACGTTTGATCATCTCTTCATCAGGCCGTCTTATCCGGCCTCCTATTGTTCCTTTGCAGTGCGATACAGCCAGTATGCCACGCCCACAAGCAAAACGATGCCCACAATCGAGCCCTTCGGCATTTCCCACAGCGGCAGCGATATATTCTTCTTGGCCAGAATCACAATGGGTATCGCCATCAGGATGCCCATCAGCGCCTCGCCTGTAATCAGCCCCGAAGCAAACAGCAGCCCGCTTCGACTCGAGCCCTCGACCTCTTCGGCATCGCTGTTTTGCCTTTTGTTGTAGCTCTTGAGGGCGTGGTGTATCAGCCCGCCGGCAAAAATCGGCACCGACAATTCAAACGGGAGATAAAACCCTATCGCGACCGCGAGCACCGGGGTCCGAAACGAGCTGCCCCGTTTCTGCAGGTACAAATCCAGCGCTATCACGCCTGCCGCAACCACCATCCCCATATAGACATAATTCCACGGAAGGCCGCCCTCAAAGACGCCTTTGGCAACCGAAGCCATCAAATTCGCCTGCGGCGCCGCCAGCGCCTTCCGACCGGCATTGGCCTGGCCTGCAAAACCGTAGGCCTCCTGCAAAAGTATCATCACCGGCGCCAGCACCAGAGCCGCCGATACCGTCCCGACAAGCTGCATCACCTGCTGCTTCCACGGCGTCGCCTTGACGATATACCCAGCCTTTAAGTCCTGCATATTGTCGCCCGCTATCGCCGCCGCACAGCAGACGACGCTGCCGATAATGATGGCTGCGGCTGGGCCGTTCTTGGCACCGGCCCCCATCAACACAACCAGAAGCAGCGAAGAAACCAGAACCGTCGCGATAGTCACACCCGATATCGGATTATTCGATGACCCCACCAAGCCGGCCATATAACCGGCCACCGCAGAGAACACAAATCCCGTCACTAACATTATCGCCGCCATGGTCAGCGATACGTGCACCTGCTGGACAAACACCTGATACAGCAGGAACAAAGGCACAACAGAGCCGATTATAAGGATCAGAATCCACTTCATCGGCATATCTTTTTCCGTCCTGGCGATGTCAGTTTGCCCGCCGGTCACATTACGATACGCTTTTAGCCCGCTCGTTATCCCGCTCAATAGTGACGTCCGCATATGAAAGATCGTCCAGAGCCCGCCGACCAGCATCCCCCCGACACCGATATACCGCGTCTGAGACGACCATATCTGGTGTGCCCATTCAACCACAGTCTCGGCCTCAGCCGGTCGACCCTGAATCGCCGCACAAATCGGTATCGCAATCAGCCAGTTGCAGAATCCGCCTATGAATATCAACACGGCGATGTTCAAGCCCACTATGTATCCGACCGAAAGCAGTGCCGGGCTCAGGTTCGAGCCGAAATACGCAATTGAACCCCCTATCCCTTTGGCACCTTCGACTATCTCGGGCCACAGCCCTAATCCACCGGCACCAATCTTGAACAGTCCGCTCGCAATCGCCGCCTTGGCGATACACAAAACACCCTTGCCGCCTTCCTGGCCAGTCTCAAGGACCTCAGCCGTTGCTATACCTTCAGGGAACTTGAGCTTGCCTTCAACAATCAGCGACCGCCGCAGCGGTATCGTAAACAGCACCCCCAATACCCCGCCGAATCCGGCAATTATCGCCACCCACTTGAAGCTGAAGCTGTCCCACGTGCCCATAATCACCAGCGCCGGCAGAGTAAATATCACCCCGGCCGCCAGAGATTCGCCCGCCGACGCCGCCGTCTGGACGATGTTGTTCTCTAAGATATTGCTCCGCCGAAACAATCTCAGCACGCCCATCGAAACAACCGCCGCAGGTATCGACGCAGAAACCGTCATCCCCGCGAACAGCCCGAGATAGGCATTGGCCGCCGCTAACACAACCGAAAGCACCACACCCAAAACAACCGCCTTAACCGTGATTTCAGGGAGCCAACTTTCTTTAGCTTGCATACAAAGTCCTTTTGCTGATAGGATAAACCGGCTACTCTTCCTCGACCGACTCTGCAAACAGCGCAAGTTGCCTGCCGTTCTCCGCACCACGCACTCTGACCGGTTCCAACAACATCCGGTGTGGGTCCACCGGCTCATGTTTGACCCGATTACGGGCTATCTCGCAGTAGCCTGGGTGAAGATCGACACCGACCCACTTGCGCTCCAGCGCCCTGGCCGCCACGCACGTTGCCCCTGTGCCATTAAACATATCGAGGACGATGTCTCCCTCGAAATCTGCGCTGGCGCATTCCTTGAACGTGTACATCATTATCAACCTTTGCGGAAGCACTACCGGGAACGGTGCCGGATGCCCCCCTGCCCTTTGCACGTCCTGTGGATATATAGGCCAAACCTGCATCGTCAGGTTGCGCCACTCCTCCTGTGTCAGCTCGCTCGGTTGTTTCGCTTCTTTGGGAATACTGGGAGGCGCACCGTCTTTCACATACACATTTACGAATTCAATCGTGTTGTCCTCATAAATATTTGGCGGGTAAGGGTAACTCCCGAACATCTTCACAGAAGTCTGCTTCTGCCAGATGTACAGACTGAGTCTATGCAGCTTTGGGATATTCTGTAAAATAGAACTCTCAATATCATTATTGATGTTCTTAAGGTGACGGGTGTGGCTATCATTGATAATCTTCTTAGGGATCGGCATTATCGGAGTAATTATTGCCAGCTTTCCGTTTGGAATTAGGACCCTCTCGGTTTCCGTCCAAATTGGCAGGAGATCAGCAAGGTATGCCTCGTAGCTGGTTTGTCCGATTTGCCCCCCGATCCCGTAGTCAACTACATTCCAGTACGGAGGACTCGTCACGGCAAGCGCCACACACTCACTCGGCAACTTGGACAATGCGTTAAGCGCATCATCGTTGATTATCTTATTGATATAGAATTCAGGCCAATTTGATTCGTTAGGTATCCTGTACATCTATAGTTTGTACTCCTTGAATTTTATAAAGTTTTGATAATCAGGTTTGAGCAAGCCGATTCTCGAGTACCGCGCAGTCTCCGGGAATTTCGAGGCCAGAATAATCCCTCTGACCTTATCCCCGGCCCCTTCAACATTCCGGTGAACCCATCCTATATAACGCAGTATTTGTCCAAAAACCGAGTCGCGAGCTTCCTGCGCCTTCACCTCTACGACTACATGCTCACCTTCTTTGCTCATACACAACAGGTCGATACGCCCTATGGGAGTCGGAAATTGACGCCCGTTTTCGGTCAAAACGAGCCCTTCTTCAAGCTTGTCCAGATGAGCGCAATAGAAGGTCTCGATGTCCTTCTCAATTTGTGCTCTCTCGACACTTTCCACCTCAGCCGGTGCAAGTAATCCTTTGTGCTCTTCGGCCTCGCTCTGGGCGCGTTCGACATCCTTAATCGTTACTGCATCCTCGAACAGCGAAATCAGATACGTTGCCCAGGACGGCTCTCGCTTCGGATCGCCAAAATACGCCAGCCAATCTTCAATTGACCGAAATTTCGTGATCTTCAAAGAAGGCAACACCTGCTCCAGGAGTTGCTCCACTCTGTCAGGTGTACGACATATTATGTCACCCTCATCGACTCCTACATAACTGGGAAAGGCAAAAAAGGACCGCTGATAGCTCGCATCCAGATGAATGCGGTTGTAGCGGGTATTCCCTCCATCCGACTCCATTTCAGCATCCGTCTCCGCATCGACAGCCTCCTCAGCCATCAGGACTTTTATCACTTTGTCCATGATAAGTTGCTTTTCCTCATCGTTGATATCCCTCCACGATTGGATATAGCGGGAAATACGCCCAACATCCTCTTGGGATGTGCCGAGGTTTACAAACAACTCATACTCGGTGAAAGTAATTCGGTGATCACATTTCATCAGAACTTCTAAGAGAAAAACATGAGGCAGGAGTCCGACGAAACCCTCAGCGTATCCTCCCGAAAGGCTCGGATTCGGGTATTGATATTTGATAACTTGCCTTTCCACCACCGACCTTCTTTCCGCGGCTTGGCCCCCCAGCAAATCTAAGCCAGCATCAGTGATAATGATCTCTTTGTCCTCTTGAACCCAAAGAAACCCGAGCGTCTCGAGCAGTTTCTTCCATATCCGAATCAACGCGGACCGATCTGCCCTTGTGCCATCAGGCTTGTATGGACTGACGATTTCACGGCGCACAAGTTCATCCAGAACCCTACTCTGGGTCTCAACGTTCCACACATTACCGAGAAACTCATCGAAGATTACCTTCAGAATCGCGGTTATTACTGCAACGCCCTCGTCATTGAGCACGCGCGCCTTCGGTACGTACCAATAGGTCGCTGCTCGCGAGTACTCATCGAGAAAAGACTCAAATATATCGCGAAATGGAAATGATCTGTCTAAAGTTCCCACAAAAAACTGCCTCAGTACTTCAATCTCATTACGCCAGCACCGCCTAAAAGCCTGATACCGCAGAACCAGCATTTTCTCATAACGGCCCCTATATTTCAAGGGCAGTTCTCAGGCAAACTTAGCTCTTCTTTCGGTTGCGTTATTTGACAAACTGTTCCACAAAATACTGTGCCGTCAAGGGTTCGCCCGTCGCCCGGCTGATCATCTCGTTCCAGTGATAAACCGACCCTGCCTCAAAGACGTTCTCAGCAAGAAAAGCCCCCGCCTTCTTTTGGCCGACATAGCCGATGTCCTTGTCCGGATCGACTTTCAGAATATCGCGCGCAAGCTTGTGATGCAATTGGGACGCTAATAATTCGCCTAACATATAGTTGTGGTAATAGCACGGCGCAATGGCAAAATGAATCTTCGCCGCCCAGTCCGGCTCATCACGGCCCTTCGGCTTTTTTATAAACTGATATTTCTCAACCGTCTTCCACCAGAGCGTATTGAGGTCCTGCTCGGGGTTCGCATAGAGCTGCTTCTCAAAACTATACATCACCATCGCCCAGCGAGCGAAGATGAGCTGCTTGAGCTGGGCGTACTTGTCGCTGACTTTTTCGATTTCGGCACGGTGGTCATCCGAGAGCTCCAGCATACCCTGCATCCAGGCAGGATTGCGGCTCAGGCGGCCGAAGAACATCGCGATTGCCTCGGTCGTGAAAATGTGCGCAGGTTCTCTCAGCAGGTATGGAACCTCCAGGTCGTGATATTTGTCATAAATCGCGTGTCCCAGCTCGTGCAGAATAGTCTCCATCCAGGCCTCGTTATTCCTCAGATTACAAAGTATCCGCACGTCGCCGGCTTTGTCTATGTCCGTACAGAAGGCGTGTGGATTCTTGCCTTCACGCTCGTATAAATCGCTCTGGGCGAGTATGGATTCAACCGGCAATCCAATACCGGCGTAAAACTTCCGGGCTAATTCCTTTACATCCTTATCCTTATAATAGACGTCCAAATCCAGATCATAGACCATGGGTGTCTCTTGGAAGAACGGATCGTGATAATGCCAGGGCATAAGCTCGCGAACGCCCACCCCGCAGTTCGCCGCCAATATCCGGTCCAGGTCCTTCTTCAATTTCGCATAAGGGACATTTGTCAGTTTGTAAAGCTCGGCAAAAATCTTATCCAGCTCTTTGACGTCCTGCTCGCCGGTCGTTAGAGAAAGTGTATGATAATTTTCAAAGCCGAGCTTCTTCGCCGCCTGGTTTCGCAGCTTGACCAACCGGATGATATCGCCCGCAACAACCGCCCCAACCTGCTTGCTCGCCAGCCACGCCCGTTCTCTCTTGGCAGAATCAGTCTGTGTTTTGAGAATGTCCCTAATCTCATTGGCGGTGACCTTTTTCCCTTCAATCGAGCCGCGAAAAACGCTGAACTTCTTCTCAATCTCCGTGCCAAGATCAACCATTTCTTTGAGCAGCTCAGGGGCAATCTGGTTCCTGAGATACGCGTTGTACAAGACCCCCAATTGCCTCGCCGACATCGCACCGGCAACCTGCCCGGATTCCCTCATATCCTTGAGAAACGCATATTCCCCGGCGTCACTATAGACCTGCCGAATCTTCAGCGTCATCTTGCTCATCCTGTCGTAATCCTCGGCCTTGCCGCTGACCGCCGCGTCCCACGAGGCAATTGCGGCTTCCTTGGCCATAGGCTTGATCTTTTCCACGTGTGCCGTGATAAAATCTTCCAACTGCCTCTCCTTTGCGCTCGGCGCGCACCCAAAAACAAGCACACCCATCGTCAGCATCACAATCGCGGTCGATAAAGCTCTCATAACTTCACACTCCTTTCAAATCAGTCTTTAGTTTGACCACCCCGAACCCTTGTTTAGCCGTCGTCGGCACGGCGACGCGAATCTTCTTTGGGCACGGTCTCAACCACTTTTAATCACGGAACTTTTGCAAAACTCTTGTTAACAACCCGGTTCACTCTATCCTGTCCGAACGGTCCGGGTAAACCGGCTTTCGCGGTTTAGCCGGCGGCTCCTTCTCGAGCAGCTCAAGAATTACCTCGATCGCTTTTTCGATCTGCGGGTCTCGCCCGGCAGCCATCTCGTGCGGCGCATTTTCAATCTCATAGTCCGGGTCCACGCCATAACCTTCGACGTCCCAATCACCTTGCGTGTTCCAGAAGCCGAATGTCGGCGCCGAAACAAAGCCGCCGTCGATAGGCTGGGGATTGCCGCTCATTCCTATTAGCCCACCCCACGTCCTTGTCCCGATTAAGGGCCCGAGGCCGGCCTTGCGAAAGTAATACGGAAAGGCGTCACCGCCGGAGCCCGACCAGCCGTTTATCAGCATCACCTTCGGACCGGTGTGCGCCACAGTCGGAGACCGCCAGTCTCGATGGTCTCTCCGGGCCCAGTAGTTGTAAAGCGGGCGGTCAAGCAGCTCGATGAAACGATCCGGGATTTGGCCGCCGCTGTTAAACCGCTCGTCAATTATCAAAGCATCTTTCGTCCACTGTGGCGCAAACTGCCGAACCAATTCACTCTGTCCGTTCCGACCCGTATCGGGCACATAGACATATCCGACCCTGTTATTCGTTGCTTCCTGGACCTTGCGCCGATTGCCTTCAATCCACGCCAGATTCCGCAGCCTAAACTCGCTCGACGTTGGTTTGACTGTCACCTCGCGAGCATCGTTCATATCCGCCCTGGAATTGATCGTCAATGTTACCACTTCGCCCGCAAGCCCCTGGAACGCCGCCCAGGGGTCTTTCGATGTGTCAACCTTTTGCCCGTTGACCGCCAGCAAATAGTCGCCCTCGTTGACCTCAATACCCGGCGTCCGCAGCGGCGAACGCACGTCCGCATCCCATACCGCACCTTCATAAATCCTGCTGATTCGGTACGCGCCGTTCTCGGCGTCCAGCTCGAAATCACAGCCCAATAGCCCCACCGAAACCACCTCGGCTTCTTCGATGTCGCCACCGCGAACGTATGTATGCGAAGCGTTCAATTCTGCGATCATCTCGCCGATAACGTAATTCAGGTCTTCGCGGTCCACAACGTAGTCCAGCAGCACTTCATAGCGCTTCCTGATTGCCTCCCAGTCAACTCCGTGCATATTCGGGTCGTAGAAGAAATCGCGCTGGACCCGCCAGGCCTCGGTGAATATCTGCCGCCACTCCTCGTGCGGATTGATCCACGCCTTGAGCTTGCTCGTCGCAATTTTGCCGTCCCCGACCTTTTTGTCCGCAGCCAGATCTACAATGCCGTAAGTCGAGCCGCTCCTATAAAGGACCTTCTTGCCGTCGGCGCTGATTCTATAGCGGTCGATACCGGATATGACCGTCTTTTCCTCACGCTCCTTGAGGTCGTAATAGAGCAGCGTGCCGGATGGCCCGCCCGACTTGCGCGCCCCGGCCGGCAGATAGCGCGAGAAAACCAGCTTGCCCTTTACACAGTGGAATGACCCAATACTCCCGGCGCTTATGGGCATTTTCACGATGCGTTCTTCAAAGCTCTCAAAATCAATCTTCACCGCCTTTATCTTCTCTTTGTCTTTTCCGGCTTTGTCGTTCTCCTCATCCGCCTTTCCCTTATCAGCTTCGTCTTGCTTTCCGTCCGGTTCGTCTCTCTCCGGCTCCTTTTCCTCTTGCTCTTTGTTGTCCTCCTTCTTTTCTTCTTTGTCTTCTTTGGGCTTCTCGGTGTATTCTTCGTCACTCCGAGGCGCGATTGGAGAGCCGACATCTTTGCGGAGGGTCGCCGCGTAAATCTCAGTTGAATTAGGATAAATCCACGTAGAATCCATATCCCCATAGACAGGACTAAACGCCCTGTCCGAGCAGAAGAAAAGGTAATTGCCCTCGGCATCAAAGACCGGATCCTCATCGTCGTAATAATCACTGGTCACCTGTCGAGTCTTTTGTTCCTCGGTGTCATAGATCATAATCGCGCCATTGCGGTTGGCCATATTCTTCGAATAGGCAAGCCACCGGCTGTCCGCCGACCACGAATAAGACCCCATCCTTGACCACTCATCCTTATCAACGAACTTCACCCGACCTTTCTCGACATCAACAATAAACAGGCTGCCCGTCTTATCGCAGAACGCTATATTGTTACTGTCCGGCGACCAGAGTGGCGTATAGCGAAACGCCGAGCCGTCTTCGGTGACTTGTTTCTCCTCGCCCTTACCGTCGCCCGAACGTATATACAGCTCATATTCACCCGTTCGATCGGAAAAATACGCTACGTTCTTGCCGTCAGGCGACCACGTCGGGTAGCGCTCCGCCACGCCGGAAGTATTCGTCAGGTTTCGCACGCTGCCGTGCTTCGCAGGCACCGTAAAAACCTCACCACGCGCCTCGAACAAAGCCCTCCGGCCGCTCGGCGAAAGCGAATAACTCCCAATATGCCCTGATACGCTCTTGAGCCTCGTGCGCACCTCCGGCAAATCCGCAGGCACCTGCACTAACACCGGCTCCGAGGTCTCATTAGCCAGATCCAGCAGGTGAAGCTGCCCGCCATTCTCAAATACAATTGCATCAGGCCCGATGCTCGGCCATTTCACGTCATATTCGGCAAAATTCGTTACCTGCCGCGCCTTCTTCGTCGCCAGGTCGTATGCCCATACGTTAAGCTTCTTGCGCTCGTCCCGGTCGGAAAGAAAATAAATCGTATCCTCGTGCCACATCGGCACTGCATCGGTCCCCGCAAAATCCGTAAACTTTTCCGAAGTATTATTGGCAAAATCGTACAGCCAAATATCGCTCGCCATACCCCCGCGGTACCGCTTCCACGTCCGGAGCTCCCGCGATATAAACTGAAACGCCATCCGATTGCCTTCGGAATCGAAACTCGCCAGCTCACCATAAGGCACCCCCAGCGTCTCCGCCAGCCCACCCTCAACCGATTGTTTGAAAAAGCGATTGAAGCGATTCGACGGACTGATCATTCGCGAACGGTACAGAATGTGCTTGCCGTCCGGATACCATTCCACCACCAAATCGCTGCTCGAATGATGCGTCAGGCGCTGCGGCGAGCCCCCCTCAACGCCCACAATATAAACGTCCGTATTCCCGTCATAATTCCCGCTAAAAGCAATCGTCCGGCCGTCAGGCGAAAACTTCGGGAACTGCTCCTGGCCCTTCGGCGAGCTCAGCTTCCGCGCCAACCCGCCTCCCTTAGGCACCGTCCACAAATCACCGGCATACACAAATACTATTTTGTCGCCGCTCACATCCGGAAAACGCAGCATCCGGGCATCCGGCACCTCAACCCGCTTCGCCTCTGCAACGGCCGATACGCCTAACAAACAAAACACAATCCCGCACAAAATCGACAAATGCCTCATAACAGCTACCCCATCTCTGCGATAACGCAAACCAAGTCAATTATCAGGCCAAAATCTTAACACCCCCAAACACCGAAAGCAAGAAGTACTTGGCCAGACATTTTACGTGGGTGTGAAATCATTTTCTGCCATCTATCCTCCGGATTTCACTAACTCTCCCACCGTCCTCCACCCCCTCCACCCCAAGCCAAATCCGCGAAATCAGCGATTAAACTTTGAAACGCGTCCGGTTCTTTCTTGGCCTGGGGACAACGCTTTTCTTGTGTTTTTTGCGACATGGGATGCTGCGTAGTGCTCCCCTGAAATCAAGACACTTTTAAGCGGCAGCGAGGGTATTATG
>CAYWOD010000075.1:5087-15103 GCA_964459805.1 uncultured Pirellulales bacterium | reverse complement strand
ACCCACTTTAATTCACCGCAGAGAGCAAGTCAAGCCCGATTGCACACAAAAAAACGCATATCCGCCAAGAATATGGTTCATCCGGGAAATGGATAGGTGAGATTGGCGTATCGTATGACCGGATGAGGGCAATTTTTTTGCAGTTGACCGTTTTTTGTAAACAAACGCCCCGTTATGCGTTCTATTACATAGAGTCATAGCGTGGGTTTTAGCTCACTATTGTACTAACATGACAGAGCCTCTATCAAGATAGAAATCTAAGGTTATACTATGCTTGTAACCATCGCAGGACAATCGCCATACGCAATCGGCTGGGGTTCTCTGGCCCTGATAAACGCCGGCCTCGCCCAGTCCAAGAACCGCTCCGGCCTAAACTGGTTCCTACTCTCACTACTGCTCGGCCCACTCGGAACATTCTTCCTCGTCATCTTTGACCCCATCAAAAAAAAATGACGAGGCGCAGCGAAAAAAGGCTCAAATCGGCCTTTGCAGCCGGATTCGGGGCGATTAGCAATGCTGAAAATTGCGTAAGGCCTGTGCTATAAAGAAGTTACGGTTTTTTGCGAGGATTGTGAAAAAAAAATGCGTCCCATAACATTTTTTCCTTGACAAGCTCTGGCAAACTGGAGTAGATTGATAATAGCAACAGTAGAGTTTTTTTCGGTTCTTTGGCTTGCGAGCTTTTATTGGTTGCAGTTGAAGGGCTATGGAGCGAAGGACCGTGTTGGGTTGCAGCTAATGCTGCTGAGCGGTTCATTGCATCCGGCCTGAGGATTCTGACGGGGCCTCCCCAAGGAGGAGGACAAAGGCCGTGTTACAGGAAACTTATGTAAAGCAGGCACAGGTATAGGTGAAGATCGAGTTGCTTGTTTTGTTGAACGCTGTTCGAGATGGGTGCTGAATGGCTGCGTAGGCTGCTCATGCTCATCGAAGGCAGCATGTGACTTTGGCTTGTTGCCAGAGAAAGGATGTTTAGCTCAAAATTATGTGTTATAGGGAGGAGTTCAAGATGAACAAATTGATTACTATATGTGTGGTTGTCGTTTTGGGAGCAGGGTCCACAGCGTTTGGGACTTTGACTCACCACGTATGGGAATTCGACACGGACGAGCCGCAACCTACAGCTAATGTGATCGAGGTTCCCGTCGGCGTCGCGCCTGCACGTCTGCAGGTGACTCCGGGGCCGGGCGGGTGGCAGAATGGTGTATGGTCTTTGTCGGGTGAGATTGACGTGATTATCGACAACGATCCGGCCCTGCTTGAGAAGAAGGTCATCGATATCCTTCTGCTCTGGGCGCCCGGCGAGGACGCCACTCTCATGCCGGAACGGCCGCTCGTCGGCGTTAGCGCGGTCCCAATGGACAGTATGACGATGACCGTTGTTGACGCCCCCGTGGCGGGTAGCGACTGGATACTCTCGACGTACCAGATTGTTATCCGGCCGAATCCGCCGGAAGAATGGATCGCTATTAAGGGCGATATTCTTGTCGATAAACTGGACATCAAGACCGAATGCATTCCTGAGCCGGCAACAATAGGTTTGCTCGGTCTTGGCGGCCTTGCCCTGCTTCGTATTCGCAGGAAACGCTGATACTTGTTCAAAAGTATTGGTTAACCAATGTGTTTGTACAAAACTGGGCCTATACTCGCTGTAGTATAGGCCCTGTTATTTGTGGGGGAGATTGCCGGTGCGGGGGGAAGATTTTGGGGAGGTCGGATTGTTTTGTATAGTTTATGTTAGTGAGGCGCGCTCCAAGTGCGCTGAGGTCGCATACAAAGTCTTTTTGGAGTTTTGCACGTGTTTGGAAATATATCCGGTAATAGGCGTGATTCAGGTACGGGCAGAAGACATCCGGAAAGCCGAGCCGACACCAACAAGCTCAAGAGTCGCGTTCGTTCCGGGATTCCGCAAAATAGGCAGAGTCCCAAGAATCTTTTGTCTGAAATGGGTAGTCCTGTCTGCGGACAGGTCGCCGTGAAGGGCAATATGAAACGAAAACGGCATTGGCGCCTGGCGTCAGAGCTTGTGCTGCTACTGTGCTTTGCGGTCATCTTGATTGTCAAGTTAGAGCTAATTGATTTGAACAGCGTCAAGGCGGGAATACTCAGCCGAGTAACGAGTATTTACCCGGACAAGGACGGTGCGTATGCTTTCCTTGGGAGACATTACACTACTTGCGGTCGGCCGAAAGAAGCGATAAAGGCCTGTGTGACACTTGTCGGGATGAGGCCAAATGACCCTTCTGCACACGTCCTGCTTGGTAATGCTTACCGTGAGGCAAATCATCCGCAAAAGGCAATAGAAACCTACAAAGAAGCTATAAGATTAGACCCCAATTCTTTTGACGCGCGTTTGGGTCTTGGTGAGACTTACTCCGGGCTGCGTCGTCATACAGAAGCCATAGACTTCTTGAAGCAAGCGATAAGAATAAAGCCTGACTCTGCCTATGCACACCTCTCTCTCGGCCTTGTTCTTTCCAACTCGGGTCGGTACGAAGAAGCGATGGAGGCTTTCAGACAAGCCAAAGAGCTTGATCCCGATATCGCTGAAGTGCAAGTGCTGTCCGGCAAAGCCTATCTCCAGGCAGGTCTTCATGAACAAGCCATAGAGTGCTTCAAAGACGTTATCTTAACAGACCAGGGTCATGCGCAAGCACAATTCTCTCTCGGCAGGGCTTATCTTCAAATTGGGGACCATGCACTGGCCCTGAAGCAGCAGAGAATATTGGAGGGATTAGACCCCAAATTGGCGCAGGACCTCTCCGAGCTTATTGAGGGTAATTAGTCAGACGCCATTTCCTGTGGGGCCTTTTTCTGCCAATAGGTCAGCCGTCATTGTTACGAAGGCGCTACTTTGCGAAGCTTAGACATTTGAGGATGTGGGGACCGAGGATCAGCAGTGCAATCACCACAGAACCGGTGGCGGAAATGAGCACGGCGCCGGCCGCTACATCTTTGGCTTTTTTCACAAGGGGGTGAAATTCAGCAGTGGCCACATCGGCCAAGAATTCAAGGGCGGTATTCAGCGCCTCCGCCGTCCAAACAGTCATGATCGCCACAACCATCCAGCACCACTCGATGGGTGAAATGCGAAAGAAAGCAGCTATGCCGAGCACGAGAAGAGATGCGGTGGCGTGTAGCCAGGCGTTGTGCTGGGACTTGAGCATTAGGATGATGCCGTGGATTGCATGCCTGAAGCTTTGCATCCTGCCTGCAAGTGAGAAGTGTTCTGAAGGTGACTTGGCAGTAGAAATGTGTTCGGTCAAATTCTGCATGTTTACTTTTGCCAACCTTTCTTTTTGGCTATTGGTCCGTGCTTCTAATGTCATATCGGCATAAACACGACTCAAATCAAGCAGGAATTGCGGCTTTCGGAAGCCGTAGTACGGACGAGTCAAACCATAAGGCTCAGGCTCACCGGAATAATCTGCCTGCCGTGGTTTTTTTCCTGAATTGATGGGGCCAAGAGTGTAGAATTAGGTTTGTATCTGATTTGCGGAAGGCGCCAAAAGGAGCAGTGGTATGGAGCCTTCTATTCAAGCTTGTGCATAGGCTGTGAGTACGGGCATTAGTGGGGGCCCGGGGTGGTGGTATGCGCAGCGTTGTAAGAGGTGAGATGTCCAAGAGAGCACGACAGAACCGGTGTTTGGCGGCGATGCGGCGAGCAACGAAGAGCCGTCTGCGTCCGGTAGCGAGAACAAACATCAGATGAATTTCAGCGCATCCGGGGCATGTTCTTTGAAGGTGATAGGTGACAATACTCAAGAATCTACGGCAGAAGGACCTTGGGAGGAGGAATAGAGTACGACAGATACCAGGGACAATGATGACCAATGAATTTAGTTGTAAGAAAGTAAAAGGGGACTCGATTATGCGTGGATTGGTTAGTTTCAATTGGGTGACCGCAGTACTTGTTATTGCAGCCTGTATTGGCTGTTCAAAAGCTCCTTCTGTGAAGCCAGCGGAAAAGGCGGAGAAAGTCGAAGAATTGAAGAAGAAGCTTGCGGCAATTCGCTCGCAGAACGTGGGTAAAGGAACGGACTGGGCCAAGCTTGAAGGCGAGTGCCTCGAATTGATCAAAGATTTCAACTCTCCTGCGAATCTAGGCAAAATATATGCGACAATTGTCAGAATCTACTCTGATACAGGATTTACTTCAAGGGATGTTCAGTTGCCGAAGACCATCGAGTACGCCAAAAAGGCCCTTGAATACCCTCTCGATGTGCCAACCAAGTGCCACATGTATGGTAAATGGGCGGGTGCTCTAATTGCAAAGGCTCTTCACGGACCAGAGGAAGATATGATCGAAATTAGGCGCGAAGCTATTGTACCCATTCTGCGAGGCTTCAAATTAGCCCTGGATAATAAAGCGCCAAAGGAAATGCAGGAACCGCTTGGTGTGGATCTCTTCACTTTGATCGGGGACATAAACAGTCCCGCCAACCAGAACCTATTGAGAAAACACAAAGAACAGCTTGCCGCACGAAAGAAAGTGGATTTGCTTAACACGCTCTCTTTAGAGCGATGGGCGTTTACTCAGAAATGCATCACATTGTATTCGCAAAAGCCGTATGATACGGCCGAACTGATCGATCTGGCGAGCAAGATTCTGCCGAAGCACAAGGACGTTGTTGACGAGCTCGTCGCCGAAGTGAAAGCGTCAATTGCACAGAAGGAAGAATCTAATCTACGTCGTCCACCGGTAGAGTAGCAAAGTTGCCTTCAATATTTAATCTCCAAGAAAATTGTGACCAAAGGTAAAGAAGCTGACGGTTTTACAATCTACAAATTAGCAGCATAGATTTTTCTGAATAATGATATAAATTGTCTTCCAACATTGTTCTTGGCGGCATTGGCGCAGGGTTTGTAGGCCGGCTGCGCAGAAGCAGCAGCTTGCAAGCTCTGTATGAAAGACACTTTGATTGGGCTGTGGGTTCCGACGTAATCGGGACTTGCGGCCCTTTTTTCTTGGCAACTACACTTTTTATCCACGAAATTCGACTATGAGGCCCCTCACATCCGTTCTGAGGCATAAAAATGCTCTATTTCCTGGAATTTTATAGAGAAAACTGGAATTTACCGGATGGGTTTGGTAAAATAGGTTGGTTCGGAAGGCTTGTCAGCTTTCCTAAATGGTAAAGGAGGACGGTTATGTCCGAAGAAACGGGGGCAGTAAAGGAGGAACTATCATGTCCGAGAAAGTAAGAAATGTGCTAACAATTTGTGCAGTAGTGTTGTGGATTGTCGCGGTGAGCGGCACCGCGCAGGCCAACTGGCTGGAAACGTTCGGCGGCAATACGTTCGATCAAACCTGGACGTTCGGCTGCTTTCCGGACGTGACCAAGACGTTCAGCGGGACGATCAAGAACGGCCCCGGTGACGATGATTACCTCGGCCTGGATGAAACCACCCCGTCCGACCAGTATGGTTCGCAGTTTGGAATGGGCTTTGGAGCTGGAGATTTCACCGACGTCCGCGTCGGCGCAGTTGTCAATGTTATGGGCGATGCCTCCCGCAATTACTCCGGCATATCGGCCAGGGCAAATTACTTCATCGACCCGGATGGTTCCATGACTGGCATAGCGCCCGGCTTGGTTGCAACCGGTGCCTACACCCTGTTCTATCACTGGGAGGACGGCCCCCGCAGAGTGAGAATCGAAGTCATGAAGGTTTATATGAACGGGAAAGACATCCATGAAGGGACGGGTGGGACCTACATGCCGGAGGTTCCGGTGCCCGGCCTGGACCACGTGTGCAGCCGCTACGTTGAACTGGACGTGGTCGGCTCGGACCCCGTGTATGTGACGGGAAGCATCTATGAGTATAAAGGCGGTCCCCTGCTCGTGAGGACCCCGACAATGGTCGATACGGGCGGCCGGGACCCCTGGGAGAACTCGGATATCCCCGATGGCTGGCCAGTATTTACCGGGGGTAAGAGCGGTGTCTTCGCAGTAAATGAAAATCCTACCCCGGTTGGTTATCATGTTACCTTCGATACTGTCTCATCTGTCTCCGACGGGCCTTCAGCGGTCTGCTTGAGCCCGGCCGACGGTGCAACAGACGTCGATGTCGATGCGGACCTGAGCTGGGTTGAGGCCGCCTTTGCGACCTCCCGCGAACTGTGGTTCGGCAAGGCCGGAGCTATGAAGAAGGTCACGCCTGCCGGTACGACTTACGACCCGGGCACTCTCGAATTCGGCCAGACCTACCAATGGCAGGTCAGCCCCCTCGAGGGATACGTCTATACCTTTACCACCGAAGGAACGCCAGACGGATGCCTCTCTGTGGACGATTTTGAGTCCTATTCTGATGACGGAACTTTACAAGCCGCCTGGCCGGATGATATCCCCGTGTATGACTACGGTCACGTTGAAACCAGCATCGTATATGGAGGCGCTCAATCGCTGAAATTTGACTACCAGAATCAGTACGACCCGAACGAGACTACCTTGACGCACACCTATGATGACCCGCAGGATTGGACCAAAGCCGGTCTTACTGCTTTGTATCTGTACCTTCATGGTGACGGGGACAATTACGAGCAGAAGCTGTACGTGGGGTTGGAAGATGCGCTTACCAATGCACATGAGATCCCCGCGGTCCCGGAGCCTTATGCTTATGCTGTCCAGACGCAGACGTGGCAGAAGTGGGTTGTTGAGCTCAGTCAGTTCGGCGACAACGGCGTTCACCTCGACCAGATAAAGAAGATCACCCTGCACGTGGGCGACGGGACCAAGTCGGACCAGGAACCCGACGATTATGACCAGATATACATAGACGAGATAAGGGTCTGTCCGCGCAGATGCTCATTGATTCTGGCCGGCGACGTAGACGGAAATTGCAGGATAGACTTCGGTGACATTGCCGTTATCGGCAGCACCTGGCTTACCGAGGGAACATACGAGCTGCCGTGACAGGCGGCCGGCATGTAGAGAACTGTTGGTGAGCCGGTGATCTTGCACCGCTCTGGCTTTATGGCGAATTGGCATAGGTCCGGGAGGTATTTGCAAGCTCTTTTCCCCAAAAGTGCAGGTAATCCCCGAGCTTTCACAGGAGAGTCCCCCCGGAATGCGAGGCTCTTAGTTACCAAAAACACGTGGTAACTACGGGATTTGGGGTAGAATTTGGCTTTTTCGGACTTTTTCCTTGACTTTCCGGGCCTTAAGCCTTTAGAATAGCGATGCTTTTGGAGCCCGCCGAGGTTGCGGAAAAGGAGCAGCTAATATGCGAAAGAAGATTCTCGTGTTGGCTGTGGGTCTGCCTGTTTGGGTTCTGTGTCCCGGCGAAATTCTGGCCCAAAACATGATGCCCGTTGCCGATGGCGGCCTGCACTTTGGTGCGGACGAAACGCCTGCGGCAGCGAGTTTCTTCTCCGGCCTGATTGATGATATTCGCATTTACGACCAGGCGATAACACCTTGAGGCAAAATCATTTGTTGCCTTGGATAACATAACCGCTCAATTACCGCGATGAGCCGCTCACTGTAGATCTTCGTCAGGTGCTCGCCATGATCAAGCAATTCCTGATAAGAGTTTTACGGGATGTCTGCCGTTTTCTCACTCGGCCGCCAACAAGCATCGCGTATCGAATATGCTTGCAAACAGTGTTCTTTGTGGCATAATCATTTCGTAGAGATTTCGTATTTTCTGTGTCGCTGATATTTGCAGGAAATGGTACAAAGAGCTGCCGAGTAGCTGATTCGTATGCCTATGAGCATAGACCGAGGATTCAAGAACAAGTTCAGACGTGCCGTGATGTGGGGTGCAATGGCGCTTATCGTGCTGTTGCTTTTTTTGTCCGTTTATGGGGCGTTTCTCGGCCCGCAGCGCGCCAAGGAGTTGTTTAACAGCGTTCCGTTGGCTGTCTATTGGGTGGTGTTTGTTCTGCTGCTAACAGTCGGCATTGCGCTGTTTCGGCGGCTGCTTCATCTGCCCGCTCTCTTGCTCGTGCACACCGGCTGTATCTTCATCTTAGCCGGGGCAATCTGGGGATCCGAAGCCGGACACAAGCTCCGGAAAAAGCACTTTGGAATCGACAAAATTCCAACAGGCCAAATGCAAATCTATGAGGGCTACTCGGACAATCGTGTCATTTTGGAAGACAACCGGATAAGGGAGTTGCCCTTCTACATAAGGCTCAAAGCATTCCGAATTGAATATTACAAGCCGGGGCGCCTTTACATTGAAGCCCGGCAGGGCGAGCGCTGGATGTTCCCTGTTGAAATCGGTACTGAATTTTCATTAGGCCTGGACTTCGGCACGGTAAAAATCATCAGGGTGTTCGAGAATTTCCAGATAACAATTGACGGCGAGAGCAGAACTGTGACTGACGAGCCGGGACCCGGGTCGAACCCGGCGCTTGAGGTCCGGATCGAATCGCCTGACGGTCAGGTAGCCACAAGATACGTTTTTGAGCGCTTCCCAGGCCATAACGGTCGCGACGACGAGCTTTTTATGAGCTATGAGAGGGTCATCAGCGACTATGTAAGCGAGCTGCAGGTGATTCGCGACGGCCGGGTCGTCGCCGAGAAGGACATTGAGGTCAATCATCCCCTGCACTTTGATGGATACCATTTTTACCAGCATTCCTATGATGACCGGGCCGGCCAATATACCGTCCTGATGGTGGCTTCAGATACGGGGCTTTCTCTGGTTTATAGCGGATACTTGCTGCTTTGTGTCGGTGCCTTCTGGCATTTTTGGCTAAGGAGACTATCGAAGCGGCTAAACCGGTTTACCACAACAGGGTCAAACAGCGAATAAATGGAAATCAAGTACACAATCCAGGGCTTACTGATTTACATTACCATTGCCGCGTATCTGCTTGCGCTGCTTGTAAGCCTGCTGCGCCGACCAGGGACGGCCAATGTGCTGTATGTGCTGGGCTTTGTCATGGCGGTCGTTTCCTTTGGCTATCGCTGGTATCACGTTCGGCACGTGCCTATGCAGAATCTGTTCGAGGTGTTCCTGTGCTTAGGTGTGATTTGCTATCCGGTTTCGCGGTTGTGCCGGCGCATTCTACGGGTACGAGCCTACGGTGCTGATATGCTTATAGGCGCGGTGGTGCTTATCCCTGCCGGTCTTATCTTTAACGCCGATCCGCAGAAGCTTCCGCCCGCTCTGCAAAGCTGGCTCTTTATCCCGCACGTCGCGGTCTATATGGTCTCGTACATCTTTATGGCCAAAGCTGCCTTCTTCGCCGTTTGGCAGCTCGCCGGGAAGACTCCCGGCCCCGATGACAATCTTCTGCCGCCTGAAGAGGCGACCTATCGAATGGTTTGTGTTGGTTTTCCCCTGCTCACGCTCGGGCTTGTTCTCGGAAGCGTCTGGGGCAAGCTCGCCTGGGGAGATTACTGGGGCTGGGACCCGAAAGAGCTTTGGTCGCTCGCCTCGTGGCTGGTTTACGTCGGATACCTGCATTTTCGCTATATGTTCGGAAAGAGGCATCCTCGTATCAACAGCATCTGGGCGATTGCAGGCATAGTGGTTATTGTGGTAACTCTGCTCTGGGTGAATCTCTCGCGGCTTTTCGCAGGCCTGCACAGCTACGGCACCTAACCATGATGCGCTTGTTTTGTGAGGCGGATAATTCAGAGAAATGCCCCGCCGCGTGCCCAGGGTGTGGCCGGATTTTCTGGCAAACGATTTCAGCCTTGTCAAAATCCCATTCACGAGCGTAACAAGGCCACTATTGTCATTGCGAGGCCTTTGAAAAAGGCCCTGGCAATCTCCCGTTTGTGAATGACAGAGATTGCTTCGCTGTGCTCGCAATGACGGAGCGCGTAATCCTTTGTCAGGAAGAACCTTATACTGTGCCAGGAAAATTAGCCACACCGCCGGGCCATTTGGTGGATATGGCTTAGTCCGGTAATATCTGCGGTATATGGGGGCCTGAAAGGGGCTCGTCCGGGCGGAGAAAAATTTATTTTTGTTGCATAAATTTTCTTTGCAGAAAGTCCTTGATATGTTATAATACCAGTGTACTATGATATGGATTGTGGGCTGGGGTTATTTCC
>CAYWOD010000075.1:0-5077 GCA_964459805.1 uncultured Pirellulales bacterium | reverse complement strand
GCACGTAACCGGGAAAGATAAAGGTGCGCGTTCTGACCGGCATACCGTATATCCTTCCTATTTCAATCGGCAAGACCACGTGCGGCAGAACGATGTCGAGCGGAGCAGGCGTAGGATTATTTTGCAGGTATCTGCCGGCCGGCGGTGCAGGTTGGCAGCAGATATGCAGGAATTGACTTTACAGTTGGCCTCGATGTCGGCTCTGGAAGAAGATTGACTTAGATGCTGTCTATATGGTAAAATATGTCTGAATGGTCCCTGTGTGAAGGCCTGGTTGTTGGAGGTATAGTTGGAGCTGTAGGCCCAAGAAGGTTGAGGAAGGAGATAGAAGGTGCTCAGTTCTGTGAGAAGCCTGTTGCCGGCCCTGATATTGGCGGTGTTTCCGGTCGGTTCTCTCTGGGCGGCTTGTCCGGGCGGTGATTTGACCGGCGACTGCGAAGTTGACTTTGAAGACGTACGGGTTTTGGCTGAACAGTGGCTGTCCCCGCCGGGCAGTCTTGCCGATCTCGACGGCCTTAACGGGGTGGAGGCACGCGACTTTGCTCTGCTGGCGAAGAATTGGTGCGAAACAGGCATACCCTTGGTGATAAATGAGTTCTTGGCGTCCAACAACAGCACTAAACCGGACCCGCAGGGCGAATATGACGACTGGATAGAGATATACAACGCAGGTGAGAAGGCTATCGATGCCGGCGGGATGCACCTGACGGATAACCTCAGCGATCACACGAAGTGGCAAATTCCCGCCGGCAATCCGCTCCTGACGACCATCTCTCCGGGCGGTTATTTGCTGATATGGGCCGACAACGATCTTGACGACAACGACAGTGTGGCCTCCGGCCTGCACGCACCTTTCGAGCTCAGTGCCGGCGGCGAGGAAATAGGCTTGTTTGACAGCAACGGTACCATTCTTATCGACAGCGTCGAGTTTCCGGACCAGGACACCGACATTTCTTACGGTCGCTACCCCGACGGCAGCGACACGTGGCGGCTGTTTGTCTCTCCCAGTCCGGGCTCGGGCAATGTTGGCCGGTATGGTGGTTTCGTATCCGATCTGGAGCTCAGCCACGAGCGCGGTTTTTATGATAAGTCGTTCTCGGTCACAATCACCTGCGATACCGAAGGGGCTGGAATTTACTACAGTCTGGACGGCACGGAGCCGGGGAAGATAGAGGGGCGGTGTCTGACTGGCATACCGTATAGCCTTCCTATTTCAATCGGCAAGACCACGTCTCTGCGAGCAAGGGCTCGCAAAGTGGGCTGGGAGTCCTCGGATGTTGCAACGCACACCTATATTTTTGTCCGCGACGTTGTAACACAATCGCTTGGCGGCGAGGCGCCCGGCCCGGGCTGGCCTGCTCCGGGCTACGTCAACAGCCAGGTCATTGATTACGGCATGGATCCTGACGTGGTCAACAACTCTCGGTCTGAGGACCTGATGGGCGATGCGCTGCTTGCCGTTCCCACTATTTCGCTTGTAACAAAGTTGGACAGCTTATTTGATCCTGAGACGGGAATATATGTGAATGCTGGTAAGGAAGGCCAGGCGTGGGAGCGGCCCGCATCGGTGGAGCTGATCAATCCTGATGGGAGCAAGGGCTTTCAGATCGACGCCGGTCTGAGGATTCGTGGAGGTTTTAGTCGCAGCGGGAGCAATCCCAAGCACGCCTTCAGATTACTCTTCGGGTCCGAGTACGCGGGCAAGCTCAGATTCCCTCTGTTCGGCGACGAGGGCGTGGACGAATTTGAGAACGTGGATTTGCGGTGCAGCCAGAACTATTCGTGGAGCTTCCAGAACAGCAGCCAGAACACGGCGGTGCGGGAGGTATTCTCACGTGATGTTCAGGGCCGGACGGGTCATCCGTACACGCGCAGCCGGTACTACCATTTGTATATCAACGGCCAGTACTGGGGTCTTTTCCAGACACAGGAGCGCTCGGAGGCTTCGTTTGCCGAGTCGTATATGGGTGGCGACAAAGACGACTACGACGTTGTCAAAGCGGACCGCAGCGTAGGGCGGGCGATGTGGGCCACCGACGGCAACATGGATGCTTACCGGCGACTCTACGATGCTGCAATGGCTGGACTTGGGAGCAATTCCACTTACTACCGGCTTCAAGGTCTGAACTCCGACGGGACGCCGAATCCGAGCTATGAAAAACTGCTTGATGTTGACAATCTGATTGATTTTATGATCATCGAATACTACACAGGGGACAGGGACGGCCCCGGCTCGCGCTTCGGCAACAAACCGAACAATACGTACTGCATTTACAACCGCAGCGACCCGGACGGCTGGAAATGGTTTCACCACGATAACGAGCACACGCTCGGTGTCAGTAACAGCGAAGAAAACATGGTTACGCCGTTTACCTCGGCCGGCTCACAGTGGAAGTACTTCAATCCGCATTGGCTGCACGAGCGGCTCGCCACTCAAAACATCGACTACCGAATGCACTTTGCCGATCACGTTTATAAACACTTTTTCAACGACGGTCTGTTGACACCAAGCGTCTCGCGGGCCCGCATTAGCAATCGCGCCGGGCAGATTGACCTGGCCATTATTGGTGAGTCTGCTCGGTGGGGCGATGCCAAGCGTTCTACGCCTTTTACAAAAGACGTTCATTGGGTGCCCGAAATAAACGATCTGTTGAATAACTACCTTCCGCTCCGTACGAACAAGGTGCTTAGCCAGTTCAAAGGCGTGGGCTGGTATCCGAACATCCAGCCGCCTGTATTCAGCGATCCGAGCGGACATGTAGGCAGCGGGTGTGATGTGACGTTGAGCGGATCCGACGGCACGATATATTATACCATCGACGGAAACGACCCGCGTATGCCCGTGGTCTCACAGGGCGGCGCTACTACAGAGCTTGTAGCCGAGGACGCCGAGAAGCGCGCGTGGGTCCCAACCAGCGACATCTTTGACACGACCTGGACGGATATTGGTTTCAACCACGATAGCTGGACCGACGGCACCCCCGTCGTCCAGGGCAAGACCGGCGGCGTCGGCTACGACGAGCAGTCCACCTACAAGCCCTACATCACTTACGACGTCCAATCCAAAATGAATAACAACTACACCGGCTGCTATATTCGCATCCCGTTTACCGTTGATGCCGGCGAGCTGGTCGAGTTCGACTTTATGACGCTCAAGGTGCGATACGACGATGGATTTGTCGCTTATGTCAACGGCGCCAAGGCACACAGTGCCAATTTCACCGCCACGCCGGCGTGGGACTCCATCTGCAGCCAGAACAGCGACTCTGCCGCCGTCAACTTCGAGTCGTTTGATATCTCCGACCACATAAGTGATCTGCAAGAGGGCAACAACATCCTTGCCGTCCACGGGATGAACAAAAACGTAACAAGTTCGGATTTCCTGATCTCTGTTGAGCTTATCGCCGGCAAAAGCGGCATCCCTACCGGCGGCGACATCTCGCCATCAGCCATCGAATACACGGATGAGCGGACTTTCACCGAGAGCACCCACGTCAAGGCGCGACTCAAGAACGGCAGCACCTGGAGCGCGCTCAGCGAGGCGACCTACGCCGTAGGGCCCGTCGCAGAGAATCTGCGTATCACCGAGATTATGTACCATCCGCAGTTTACCGGGAATCCGAACGACCCGAACAAGGAGTACATCGAATTGACGAACATCGGACCGGGCGGGATAAACCTCAATCTGGTCAGGTTTACCAACGGCGTCGATTTTACTTTCGGCGACTGGTCGCTCGCCGAAGGCGATCATCTGCTTGTAGTGAGAGACCTGGCGGCATTTGCGGATGAATATCCGGACAAGGTGTCCCTGGTCGCCGGCGAATACACAGGTGCTCTCGACAACGGCGGCGAGAGAATCGAACTGCTGGACGCCCTGGGCCAGCCAATTATGGACTTCAGATACAAGGACGGCTGGCGTTCGCTCACCGACGGTTCGGGATTCTCCCTGACCATAATAGACCCCAACAACGTCGTCGTTGTGAGCGAGACTCGCCCACTTCTGGCGGGTTTGGCGGCGCACTGGAAGTTCGACGAGGGATCAGGCAACACCGCGACAGACAGCGCCGGGACCTACGACGGCGTGGTCCACGGCCGTCGGGCCTGGACGACCGGGCAAATCGGCGGTGCATTGGACTTTGACGGCGTCGGGGATTATATTTCGCTACCTCCGATTGACGCTTTGGCAGGGGACCATTTAACCGTGGAGGCATGGATACGCCTGGAAGATTCTACAGGGGCCTGGAATCCTATGCTGACACAGAATGTTCCAACTGGAGATGGCTATTACCTCGCTGGTTATGAGAATAAGGTCCGGTTTTCACTCGCTGCCGGCCGCAACCCTGTTCATGTGGTCTGCCCGGATGCGCTAACCGAAGGTCGATGGTATCATGTTGGAGGTACGAATGACGGCTTGAATATGAAGATATACATTGACGGCCGCCTAAACGCCACGCTCGGCTCGCATGGACGCACAGGGACTGAGCATGACGCATACATCGGTTACGATTATACCGGCCCGACCTATTACAGGGGCCTAATCGACGATGTTCGCATCTACAATCGGGCATTGAGCGAAGAGGAATTTCAGAGCCCAACCAATCTCGTGGCGCGATGGAACGAGAAGGAATCCTGGCGTGCGAGTGCTTATGCCGGCGGCTCGCCCGGCTCCGACGACAACGGCATTATCCCCAACCCCGGGGCCGTGGTGATTAACGAGCTGCTGGCACACTCGCCCGGCACGCCTGGGAGCTGGATTGAGTTGTACAACACCACAGACGCCCAAATCGACATCGGCCGCTGGTATCTCAGCGACAGCGAATTCGACCTGAAGAAATACAGGTTCGCCGATGGTACAAAGATTGATGCCGGTGAATACCTGGTCCTCTATGAGAACACGCACTTCGGCAAATCGAGCAGCGACCCCGGACGAATTACCGCCTTTGCCTTTAGCGACACTGGCGGCAACGCCTACCTCACTTCGGCCGAGGCGGGAGTCTTGACCGGCTACCGCGAGGTGGAGGATTTCGGCGCATCGGAGGCGGACTCCCTGGGGGCGGATGTACCTTTCGGCAGATAC
>CAYWOD010000074.1:0-15113 GCA_964459805.1 uncultured Pirellulales bacterium | reverse complement strand
CTGGATTCCCGCTTTCGCGGGAATGACAACTCACAAAAGCAAATGTAATGGAGTAGTAGTCGTGTTACGCATCTTATAATCGATATATCATCGGATTATCATTGTACAGCGCCCGACGTCTCTGGTGGGCGCTTCGATTGAGTAAGAGTACCGCATCGGGGGCGAGTTTTCACGGATTTTTTGCCGCTATGATGGTTGAGGCACCTCATAAGATTGGCGATCAGCGCCCAACTTTGCGTTGTTGCGCCTTTTCCGGACGGGAGAACCAGTCAGAAAGTTTGAGTTTTCAGGATAAAGTTGATATTCTACCGGACATAAGGCCAGTGGCCTGGTTGTATATATACGAATGGGAAATCTCAGAATCAGACAACAGGAGGTGATATTATGGACGGAATTTCCAGGCGCGAGTTTCTCGGTACGGCTGCGGCGACGGGCGGGGTGTTTCTGTCGGGCGGTCTTGCCGTTCGGCCGTTGGCGGCCGCCGAAGAGGCCGGCTGGCCCGAAATGAAGCCGGTCAGGATACATGTTGTTTATGTCGGCACGGGCGGCGCGTGGCCTACGCCGCTTTTTGATGCACCGGCTGAGGTAGCCCGGTTCAAGGAATATCTTGCGGGTGTGCGGACTCGGCTGGGCGATGTGGAGTTCGTGGGCGGCGAACTGGTCCCCAACACCGTGCCCGCCGCCGAGAAGCTGGCGGCCGGCCTGGGCGGCGCCGATGCGCTTTTGCTTATCCATCTGAGTTTCGGCAGCGGCCAGCCATTGCTAAAACTGGTCGATACGGGTTTGCCAACGGCGATCTTCTCACAGCCGTTCAGCGGACACGACTGGATGTATGTGCCGACGTGGCAAAAGGCCGGCAGAAAGGTCATACTGCTGACCAGCAGCGATCTTGGTGAGCTGGATCGGGCGGTGGCGCTGCTGCGAGTGCCCGTGCGTATGCGGCAATCGCGAGTCATCGTGGTCGGACGGCCCAAGGGCACGGCGGTGGCCTGCTCGGCCGAGAAAGTCAAGCAGCAGCTCGGCGCGGAATTTATCCCCATGACCGCCCAACAGATCATCCAGGCGCACAAAGCGGTCGATCCGAAGGCGGCCGAGGCGGAGGCGCAGCGCTACTGGATCGGCCCGGCCAAGAAGATCGTCGAGCCGGGTCGTGAAGATATCTGCAATTCGGCGAGGCTGTACCTGGCCTTGAAGAAAATCATGATCGACCGAGGCGCTCGAGCGGTCACAAGCTCGCATTGCATGGGTTCGCCGGCCAAGGGCTGCCTGGCGTTCAGCAAGCTCAATGACCTTGGGCTGGTCGGGGCGTGCGAGGGCGATATGGATTCGACGCTGACGATGCTCATGTTCAGCTATGCCTTCGGCGTGCCGGGCTTTATCAGCGACCCGCTGTTCGATACGTCGAAGAGCGCCGTTATTCACGCCCACTGCACGTCGACGACGAAGTTAGACGGTCCGGCCGGCAAACGGGCGCCATTTATCATTCGAACCCAGTGCGACACCAATCAGGGCGTCTCGCTCGAGGTGCAGATGCGCGTCGGACAGCGGATCACCTGCTCAAAACTGGCCAACCTTGATACGATGCTCATTTCCACGGGCAAGATCATCGAGCTGACCGATTACTTCGACCGCGGCTGCCGAACGCAGATTACTACCGAGGTTCGAGATGCCCGGCAAATGGCCCGCGCCTGGGGCGGCGGCGTGCTCGGTCAGGACATGATGACGCTGCTGCATCGCGTGGTTTTCTACGGCGATCATCTTGAGAGCACCAGGGACCTCTGCGCGCTGATGGGAATGAACCTCGTGGAGGAAGGATAACTGCGGGCTTGCGACCCGGCATATCGGCCAAGGGTAGTGGTCTGTCAAGATTAAACCTGTGGATGTCATTGCAAGGGGTGGAACGACGAAGCAATCTCCAGCGTTCGAGCGGTTTGAGATTGCCGCGTCGGCCCCTGGGGCCAGGGCCTTCGGGCGAGTCTTCGGAAACATCTCTCTGAAGCACACAGTTGTACATCCGATGCGTTTGATTTTGGACTTCTTGTCGGGCGCAGCCGCCAGGGAGCGCGCTTGCGCCGATCAAAACCCGTTTTGCCGCAAAATCCGCCCACATTCAAGCACCACCACAAAGAATGCTTGTCAAAAGAGACCGGATGTGGTATACTATAATGTGATCGTGCGTACGCTCGCTTCTCTTTGGCGAGTGCAGTTTTTGGCCTGTTTCTAACAAATTGGCGTGTTATTCTATATCAGGCACGTCAGGTGCGACCTTATCGGGAGGGTTGTTATGTGTAAGAAAGCGATTCTTTTAGCTTCTTTTGTCCTTGTTCTCGCCCTGGCTCCCGGTGCCGGAGCCGCTGATCCTAATCTTGTCTGTTGGTGGAAGTTTGACGGCAATGCCAACGATTCGTCCGGCTACGCTCGCCACGGAGCAGAGAATGGCGGGCCGACCTACACGGGCGGCTATGACGGCCAGGCAATTGACCTCGACGGCGTCGATGACTACGTTGAATATGATTTTGCCGAAGAAACCTGGTCGGCCTACACTGTGGCATTGTGGGTGCGGACGGATACGTTGGGACAGGACCAGTATAGCAGCCTGTTCAACAATAACAGCAGCGGCGGTGATTTTCAGTTTGATGTGGACGGTCAGGACAATTACCGATACCGCGGCAGCGATGACGAGCTGTTCGGCCCCGTTACCACGGATTGGGTTCATCTTGCTGCAACCTGTGATGGTACTACCACGACGCTCTACCATAAAGGGGCTTCGGTCGGGACCTTAGCGGCCGCTGATGTTGTGTTCGGACGCTTTGCCGTGGGGGTGAACAGAAACACAGCCAACTGGTTCGCCGGTGACATCGACGACGTCCGTATCTACGACAGAGCATTGACGCCCGCTGAGATAAAAGCGCTGGCCCAGTCTGGAGAGGCCACCTTGGTCTCGCCGGCTGACGGCGCCACGCTTGACAAGACAAGCGTGCCGCTTACCTGGGAGCGGGGAAGATATGCCGCCAGTGTGGACGGGCACGATGTGTACCTCAGCGATAATTTCGAGGACGTAGATGCCGGCAGCGGCGCCGCGTCCCTGGGCCTGACCAGCAATGAGTTCTATTATGTTCCGGTTTTAGATGTAGGCAAGATTTACTACTGGCGGATCGTCGAGGTCAATGATCTACACCCGGCAACTCCGTGGCCGAGCGGGATCTGGAGCTTCACGGTTCCCGAGGCAACCGCCTGGGACCCCAGCCCGGCTGACGGCACCAAACTCTTGGATACCGATGTGACCCTTAGCTGGCAGATGGGTTTGGATGGTGATTACCATCAGGTGTACCTGGGTCAGAGTTTTGAGGACGTAAACGCCGGCACCGGCGGTACGTATAGAGGCCAGGAGGACGAGACAAGCTACACTCCCGGGCCTCGCCTGCTGGGCACTACTTACTACTGGCGGATTGACACGGTCAAGAGCGATTCGGCAGTAGAGAAAGGGCCGGTCTGGAGCTTCACAACAAGGCCCTTTACGCCGATTGTTGATCTCAGCCTTGTTGGCTGGTGGAAGCTGGATGATGAGGGTTCGAGTGTTGTCGCCCGCGATTATTCGGGTTATGACAACTATGGCACACTCAAAGGTGATCCGCAGTGGGTGCCCGGACATGACGGCGATGCGCTTCAGTTGGACGGTGTAGATGACTGGGTGGCTATCGAGAACCTGCATTACGACAGTAGCGGTCTCAAGGAAGTCACCGTTATGGCCTGGGTTCGAACCGGCAATAGCGGGAACCAGGCAATCGCTTCGTTTGACCGCAGTGAGTATTGGCGGCTTGAGGTCAACGGCAACGGCGGCGGCGCCGGTCAGATAGGCTGGAGTGTCATGACAGACGCGGACCAGGTGGATCTGGGCAGCGCCAAGCGCGTTGACGACGGGCAGTGGCACCATGTCGCCGGGGTATTCGATAAAGGCACGGTGAGCATCTATATCGACGGGCGCCAGGATGCACAGGTGGTCAACGGCAGCACTTTTGGGACCGGAACTACACGCTACGGTTTCATCGGGGCGCGCTCCGAAGCAGGCTCGTTCGACGGCGGCACAGGCACCCCTACCCCCTTTGCCGGTGATTTGGACGACGTTCGGATTTACGACCGTGTTCTCTCGCAGGCCGAGATACGCCAATTGGCCCTGCATCGAGAAGCCAGTAACCCGAGTCCGGCCGATGGCGCTCAGTATGAGGGCACAAGCGTGATGCTTAGCTGGCAGGCCGGCAGATATGCCGCTTCGCACGATGTGTACTTCGGCACCGATTCAGACAGCTTATCTCTCGTTAGCGAAGATCAACCTCTTGATTCCAACAGCTTCGGCCCCGTACCCGTTGAATTAGGCCGGACCTACTACTGGCGTGTCGATGAGGCCAACGACCCCTGTGCGTGGCCGGGCGACCTCTGGAGCTTTGAGGTAAAAGACTATCACGTCGTTGATGATTTTGATCGGTACGTGAGCACATCCGGCCCGAATGAGCCGAGCCTTCTGGGTACGTGGAAGGACGGCGGCGCCAACGCCACCGGCTCGACTATCTTCCTTGAGACCGAGTTCGCCGGCAACTCGATGCGGTATATGTATGACAATAACGAATCGCCGTCCTACTCGGAAGCTGAACTGATCTATGACGCGGCTGTCGATTGGACGGCAGGTGGTGTTAAAGCACTGGCACTGGAATTCCGCGGCGATGCTAATAACTCTGCCGACTGGATGTATGCGGCTCTCGAAGACGCAGACGGCAATAGCGCTGCGGTAACATACGGCGATACGAATGATCTGGCGCAGGAAAGCCGGCACGTTTGGAATATTGCTCTGCAGGATTTCAATGATGACGGCGTAGATTTGACAAAGGTCAAGAAGGTCATTATCGGCTTCCTTGGTAGCGGTTCGGGTACGGTGTATATCGACGACATTCGGCTTTATCCGCCCAGGTGCCTGTCTGAGTATGCCGTGGCGAGTTTCAACGATGACTGCGTTACTGATTTTACCGACCTTGACGTAATTTTGCGTTACTGGATGGCCGGCGACTACGACGTTGTGGCGACCGAACCCAACGACAACCGTCTGGCGGCCTATTACAAGTTCGACGAGACCTCCGGCACTGTTGCAAATGATTCTTCCGGGAAGGATTATAACGCAACGGTGGATCCGAACGGAACGAATGCCTGGGACCCTTCGGGCTATGACGGCTACTGCCTGGCCTTTGACGGCAATTTTGCCGTGTCGGTCCCGAATGATGTGTTCGGCAATATACTCAGCGAAGTGACCGTTTCGGTGTGGGTGCACGTCGATGCAAACGCCAATCCCAACACTATCGGTCGGGCGGAATTCGGCGCAGGACCTACAGAGGCCAACGAGCCGTGGGACAGGTTGGCCTGGATCCAGGAGAAACCCGAGGACGATATGGGCCGATGGAGTCACTATGCCTTTGTCAAGGATGCCAACCGCGGCGTGATGAGGATATACCATAATGGGCTGCTGGTAGCTCAAAACACCGATGCCTTCCAGTTGATGGATGGCGCAGGGGCGGGCCGCTCAACCATTGGCTCTCAAGCTGACGGCGAAAGCGGCTACTACAAAGGCAAACTTGATGACTTCCGTATCTATGATTATGCGCTGTCGCATGCCGAGGTATTGTACCTGGCCGGCGGTGGCGGCAGCCGGTTATATCAGCCGTTGCAGCCGGTCCTATCGCCCGTGGACCCGTATGAAGATGGTAGGATCGGCTTTAGAGACTTTGCTATCGTGGGAGAATGGTGGCTTAAGGAGTCACTGTGGCCGTAGTCGCTCTTGTACGAGGTTGAGTGTTGGCCGGTTTATGAGTATGTCCAATTCGGGACGTTTTGTTCACAAAAAGAGGACACAGATGGATCGTCGAGATTTTCTGAAAAAATGTGCAGCCGTTGGAGCCGGAGGATTCGTGCTGTCGAATCGGACCCTAAAAGTCCGTACGGGCGCTAAAAAGCCAAACATTGTTTTTATCATGATTGACGATATGGGCGCCAGAGACGTCGGCTTTATGGGCAGCGAGTACTATGAGACCCCAAATATCGACAATCTTGCCGGCGAAGGGATGGTTTTCACCAATGCCTACGCCAACGCAGCGAACTGCGCTCCGACGCGCGCGTGCTTTTTGACAGGCCAGTACTCCCCGCGCCATGGTGTCTATACGGTCGGCAATTCCGCCAGGGGCTCATCCAGCGACCGAAGGCTCATACCGATAGCAAATGATACAACGCTGGATTCGCACCATATAACAATTGCCGAAGCCCTCGGAGCCGCCGGCTATGTCAGTGTTAGCATCGGCAAATGGCACATGGGAACGGATCCGGATCTTGGCCCAATAGGCCAGGGCTTTGATGTCAACGTCGGGGGATTCAGTGCAGGCTCTCCTCCCGGAGGATATTTCAGCCCGTACAAGAACCCCGAGCTGCCCAACGGACCGGATGGAGAATATCTCACCGACCGTCTGACCGATGAGGCGCTCAAGTTCATCGACGCAAATAAGGATAGACCCTTCTTTCTGTATATGACGCACTACGCGGTCCATACGCCGATACAGGCAAAGACCGACTTGATAGCAAAATATCAGGACAAACCGCCCAGCAACGGCCAGGATAATCCGAAGTACGCCGCTATGGTCGATAGTGTCGATGAGGGTATTGGCCGGATGATGGACAAGCTGGATGAGCTCAAACTGACGGAAAACACCATAGTCTTGTTCTTCTCCGATAATGGCGGATATGCCGGAGCGACTTCGAATTATCCGCTGCGCGGCTTCAAGGGGACGTTCTATGAAGGCGGGATTCGAGAGCCGATGTTTGTTAAATGGCCGGGGGTGGTCAAGCCGGGCACAACGCGTGATACTCCGGTTATCAGCACTGATTTCTTCCCGACTATACTTGAGATGGCCGGAGCAAAAAAACCGCCCGGCAAGACTCTCGACGGAGAGAGTATCGTCCCTTTGCTCAAGGGCCAAACCACGCTCAACCGCGAGGCCGTCTTCTGGCACTTCCCTGCTTATTTGCAGGGCAATGTCGCAGGTGCGAGGGATTCGAAGTTCAGGACAAGGCCCGTCGCCGTTGTACGCAAGGGCGGATGGAAACTGCTGCTGTTTTTCGAAGAATGGGTGCTCGACGGCGGCAAGGGCTCGATTGACACAAACAATGCTATAGAGCTGTATGACCTTGAAAGCGACATCAGCGAAACGAAGAACCTGGCCAATACAAATAAGGCGAAAAGGGACGAGCTGCTCAATCTGCTGATCGATTGGCAAAACTCCGTAGGCGCTCCGATCCCAACGACACCCAATCCGGACTATAGCGGATAACGCCAACGCAAGATAGGAACAGGAAAAATCGGGAGCTTTATGATCTCCGGGCCGATCCTTTGGAGATGAACAATGTCTATGGTGAAGCGGCATACGCCGGTATCGTGAGCGATATGAAGGTGGAATTGAGCAGACTCAGAGAGTACGTTGGAGATACGACGTAAGGGCCGGCTCGCGCGAATGTCGCGACAATGATGATCGGAGAGTGTATAATGACAACAGAAATGAATAGACGTGATTTTCTCAGCAAAGGCGCTGCGTTCGGAGTGGGAGGATTCTTGCTGTCGAATCGGGTGCTGGATGTGCGTACGGGCGCCAAGCGGCCCAACATCCTTTTCATTATTTCGGACGAGCACAACGCAGGAGTCCTTGGCGCCGATGGGAACAGCATCATCCGCACTCCTTCTCTGGACCTGCTGGCACAGAGAGGTCTGGCCTTCGAGAACTGCTACTGCAATTCGCCGTTGTGTGTGCCGTCGCGGCTGTCGTTCACCTCCGGCAAGTACATCTCCCGTGTGGGTGCCTGGAGCAATAACTGCTGGCTGCCGAGTGCCGATTATCCGTCGCTGGCTCACGTCCTCAATGCGGCCGGATATGAGTCGTTGCTCTGCGGTAAGATGCACTACGATCGCACCCGGCGGTACGGATTCACTGAAATCGGCGGCAATATGAACAACAGCAAGAAGACCGGCACGGGAAGCCGCCGGGCGGCGGACAACCTCGCTCCCAAAGACGGGATCAGCGGCCGCTTCGATAAGTTTTACACGGCGGACGATTCCAGTATCCTGACTCATGACCGAAAGGTGACCGCCGGGACGATGGACTTCCTCAAGAACCGCAAGGCTTCCGACAAGCCGTTTTTCCTGATAGCCGGCTACCTCGCCCCGCATTTTCCGCTGATTGTCCCAGAGCAATACTGGCAAGTGTACGAGGGCAGAGTGCCGATGCCCGAGATCCCGGCCGGGCATCTCGAATCTCAGCCCCGAAACTACAAGCACCTGCGTATCGGCTTCAACGTCGAGGACGCGCCCGATGACATCGTGCGAAAAGGACGCGAACTCTATTACGGCCTTACCCAGTGGCTGGACGATGAGGTCGGCAAGGTCTTGAAGGTCCTCAAAGACAGCGAAGTAGCCGATGATACGGTCGTGATCTATACCACCGACCACGGCGAGAATATAGGTGAGCACGGCTTGTGGTGGAAGAACTGTATGTACGACCATGCCGCCAGGGTGCCGCTGATTGTAAGCTGGCCTGCACGCTTCAAGGGTGGGCAGCGTCGAACGCAAGCCTGCTCGCTCGTGGACGTAAATCGGACCATCGCCGAGCTCAGCGGGGCGAAGGTACCCGGCGATTGGAACGGCGACTCTATGCTCCGCTGGCTGGACGACCCCGGGACCAAGTGGAAAGACTGGGCAATCAGCGAATACTACGCACACAATATCGCCTCCGGTTTTGTGATGCTCCGCATGGGCAGGTACAAATACGTGTATCACACCCCCGCCGACGCCGAGCACCCGGCCGAGCGGGAGCTGTACGACTTGAGCACGGATCCGGGCGAATTCAAAAATCTGGCCGGCGATGCCGAGCACACCGACCGGATCGCAGCAATGCACGCCTTCCTCGTGAATGAGCTCGGCGAAGACCCGGATCAGATCGAACAGCGATGCCGGGCCGACTACGCTGCGGGGTACTCACGCAGTTGAAATAGCAACAACAGGAAAGAGCTGCGCCAAGACCAGCATGAAAAGGCAATTGAAAAAAACGGGTACCGGTATCAATCGTCGTGATTTCTTAAAGAGATGCGCAGGCGCAGCGGGGGCAATTATACTATCAAGCTCTGCCCCGGCAGCAGGAGGTGTTATCCTCTCCAACAAAACCATCGACCTGAATATCGGCGGAAAACGCCCCAACATAGTCTTTATTCTCGCAGACGACTTCGGCTGGCGCGACGTCAGCTATGATGTCGGCTACGGGTACAGCGGAAGCACCTACTACGAAACACCGAACATCGACAGATTGGCTGCCGGGGGTATGCGGTTCACCGACGCGTATGCCGCCTGTCCGGTGTGCTCACCTACGCGCGCGAGCATTATGACGGGCAAGTATCCGGCGCGAATACACCTGACCGACTGGATCAACGGCCACAACCGGCCCAATGCCAAACTGAAGATTCCGGACTGGACTCATTACATGCGGTTAGAGGAGGTAACGATTGCCGAAGCCCTCAAAGCCGCCGGCTATGCGACCTGCCACGTCGGCAAATGGCACCTCGGAGATGACCCGATTTACTGGCCTGAGAGCCAGAGCTTCGACGTTAATAAAGGCGGGTGGAAGGCCGGCTCTCCCGGCCAGCCGGGAAGGTACTTTACGCCCTACGGCAATCCGCGACTCGAAGACGGCCCCCCCGGAGAGTACCTGACCGACAGGGAAGGCGTCGAAGCGGCACGGTTTATCGAGCAGAACAAGGACCGCCCGTTCTTCCTCTATATAGAGAAATGGAACCCTTTATGAGAAGACGTGATTTTATGAAGAAATGTGCGGCGTTTGCCGCTGGAGGATTTCTGTTGCCTGAGCGGACTCTCGCGTCGCGCAGCAGTAACCGCCCGAATATTGTTTTGATCGTGTCGGATGACCAGGGCTACGCGGATGTAAGCTGTTATGACCATCCGAAAGAGGTCAACACGCCCGGTATTGACCGCCTGGCAGCCGAAGGCGTGCGACTGACGAACGGCTATGCCAGCGCCTACGTTTGTGCGCCGACTCGGGCGGGACTGCTGACCGGCCGATACCAGCAGCGATTCGGTTTCTATACCGGCGGTGACTCAAGGGTCGGCCTGCCTACCGGTGAAATCACGATTGCCGATCTGCTCAAAAAGGCGGGCTATGCCACGGGCGTTGTCGGAAAATGGCACGTGGGCCTCGAGCCGAAGTATCGGCCGGTGAAGCGCGGGTTCGACGAATTCTACGGATTCCTCGGACACGGAGCACATGATTATTTCGACTTGAAGATAACGGACGAATACACTTCGATCTACCGTAACGATAAGCCTGTTAACGATACGGGTTATCTGACGGACAACCTTGCACGCGAGGCCGTCTCCTTCATTGAGCGCCACAGCAAGAGACCCTTTTTTCTCTATCTACCCTTCAACGCCGTGCACTGGCCGCTCCAGGCACCACCGGAGTCCATTAAACGCTTCAACACGGGTCAAGAGAACCGCGACATATATCTGGCCATGCTCAGGAGCATGGATCAAGCAATTGGCACGGTGCTGGATGCCCTTAAGCGGACCGGCGCCGACGATAATACCCTGATCGTCTTTTTCTCCGACAACGGCGGTGCCAAAAAGAATTTTGCCGATAACGGCGTCTTGCGGGAATACAAGCAAACTGTGTATGAAGGCGGTATCCGAGTGCCGTTTATCGTGCGCTGGCCGGGCAAATTACCGAAGGCAGCGGTCTGTAATGAGCCCGTCATCTCCCTGGATGTCTTGCCGACCATCTGCGCCGCTGCCGGCGTCCAGCTCCCGGCCGACCGCGCCTATGACGGAAAGAATATGCTCGGCGCCCTTCGCGGACAGTCCAAAGAGCCTCTGCACAAGGTCCTTTTCTGGTACGACGGCGCCGACCAGTGGGCCGTCCGCACCGGCAAATGGAAACTCCTTTCTCGAAACGGCTCTTCTGAGCTGTATGACCTCGACGCCGATATCGGCGAGAAGCACAATGTGGCGGCCGAACAGCCGCAGGTGGTAAACAGGCTCAAAGGCCTCTATGATAACTGGCAATCAAAACTGGGCGACCAACTCTCGAAAAGCAAAGAACGTAAAAGGCCGAGAGATATATCCGGAAATCGCCCGCGCCGAACCGAAAGAAAAGATAGGCGGTGAGCTCGTCGGAGCAGTCAAGAGAAGATTTGCAAGTTAAAGGAACCAAAACAATGAATCGTCGTGACTTCTTGAACAAGTGTGCAGGCGTTGCAGCCGGAGGGTTTGTGCTGTCGAATCAGGCCCTGGAAGTCCGCGTCGGCAGCAAGCGCCCAAACATCATATTGATAATGACCGACGACCAGGGTTACGAGTGTTTAGGCTGCTACGGCAGCAAATCCTACAAGACACCCGTTCTTGACAAGCTGGCCGCGACGGGCATGCGATTCGAGCACTGTTATTCACAGCCGCTCTGCACGCCGTCGCGCGTCCAGATTATGACCGGCAGGTACAATTTCCACAACTACGTCAAGTTTGGCCATTTCGACTACACAGAAAGGACGTTTGCCCACGTACTCAAAGGCGCCGGTTATGCAACCTGCGCCGCGGGCAAGTGGCAGTTAATTGGCCCCGGTGCTGACGCTCCATTCGCAGCCGGTTTCGATGAATATTGCCTCTGGCACATGGAGGATGTCTTTGGTCCGAAGGATTCCCGCTACCGCAATCCCAAGATCATACAGAACGGCAAGCTGCTCGGCATCCTGGAGGGCAAGTACGGTCCCGACGTCGTCACTGACTATATCAATGGCTTCATAGAGCGCAACAAAGCCGGACCATTCCTCGTTTATTATCCGATGATTCTGACACATGGGCCCTTTGAACCCACACCGGACAGTCCTGAATGGGGACAGAGCGTCAGCAACAAGAAATTCTACGTGGATATGGTTGAATATATGGACAAGACCATAGGGCACATCGTGCAAAAGCTCGAAGAGCTTGGCCTGCGAGAAAATACGCTCATGCTGTTCACCGGTGATAACGGCACACCCGGAGGCATCACGTCGCAGATGGCCGACGGCAGCACTATCGACGGAGGCAAGGGCAAAACGACCGATGCAGGTACGCACGTGGCCCTTATTGCAAACTGGAAAGGCACAATCCCGGCCGGCAAAGTGTGTCCGGACCTCGTGGATTTCAGCGATATCCTTCCGACTCTCGCAGATGCCGCCGGCGCTTCGCTGCCCAAAGATGTGAAAGTTGACGGGAGGAGCTTTTTGCCTCAGCTTCACGGCCGGATCGGCCATCCCAGAGACTGGACATTCTGCTGGTATCAAAGGAATCCGGGCGACCAGCTCCATCGCTTCGCGCGTGACAAGCGCTGGAAGCTCTACGACCAGAGCAGTGCCGCCAGGGCAGGCAAGCTATTTGACGTATCGAATGATGTGCTCGAACAAAATCCGATTGAGCCTGGCCAGGGCGGCGACGAGGCCGCCCAGGCCAGAGCAAAACTTCAGGCGGTTCTGGACTCACTGTTGGCGTAGGCCCGGGCCGATGTTCAATGAATGGGAAATCCGTTATGGAAATGAATATGAATCGTCGCGATTTTTTGAAGAATTGTGCCACAGTCGGTGCGGGAGGATTCGTGCTCTCGAATCGGGCTTTTGAAGTCAATATCAGCGCGAAGCGCCCCAACGTGCTCTTTGTCCTCGCCGACCAGTGGCGGGACTGCTCGTTCAGCCACGGGGCCCACCACGACGAGTTGGTGCAGACTCCCAACTTCGACAAGCTGGCCGAACAGGGTGTGCGGTGGTCTCGATGCTACAGTGCGCACCCTTTGTGCACCCCGAATCGCGCGGCCATTATTACCGGGCGGTTTCCACACGAAACGGGCATGATTCAAAACAACCTAATGCTGCCGCCCGGCGAGCGGTGCATAGCTGGCGTATTCGGCGAGGCCGGCTACAAGACACACTACATCGGAAAATGGCACATGGACGGCGAGGCAAAGCCCGGCTTCGTCCCGCCGATTTGGCGGCGTCGGGGCTTTCAAACCTTCATCGGCTTCAATCGCGGGCATTTCTATTATGACTCGCCGACGTTTACCAACGACGGCGTAAAGATGTCCACTACCGGACAATATACCCCCGGCCAATACGAGCCGACGTTTCAGACCGACTTGGCCATCGATTTCATAAGGCAAAACAAGGACCGCCCCTTTTTTTGTTACCTGTCGTGGGGGCCTCCCCATACCCCATACAATCCGCCGGATGGTTTCGACATATACAAAAGCGAAGATGTCGTGTTCCGCCCGAACGTCGTCAACGGCAATCGCAGCAGTCTGGCCAAATACTTCGGGCTGTGCACCTCTCTTGATCACGAATTCGGCCGTTTGACCGAAACGTTGAAGCAATTGGGATTGGAGGACAACACCCTCGTCGTTTTCACCTCCGACCACGGCGACGGCCATCAATCACACGCGATAGCGCACAAAAATCAGCCTGAGGAGGAATCGTGTCACGTGCCGCTGATTATGCGGCTGCCGCGTCGTCTCAAGGATGGCCGGACGGTCGATAACCTCATTAGCTCAATCGATCTGATGCCCACAATCTTGTCCATGTGCTCACTGCAAGTGCCCGGGACGTGCACCGGAAAGGATAAGTCAGCGGCGGCACTGACCAAGCAGAACCTAACGGACGAGTCCATCTATGCAGAGAAGGCCGGAGACTGGCGGGCCGTTATAATGGGCCCGCACAAGCTCGTAGCCGAGCCCATCGCCGGTGTTCAGACCGCGACAAAACTGTTCGACCTGGCAAATGACCCCTATGAGATGAACAATCTCGTTGGCCTGCCTGAGCACGCCGAGCTGCAGGCAGCGCTTCTGGCCGAGTTGAACGCCTGGAAGCAGAAGACCAACGACCCATTCCCCGCTGCACCCGCCAAGGCAGAGAAAATGTACAACGTCTAAGGCTTAGCCGGTACCTGGCAGCATCAGTGGTGGGAGTTTCGCCTATCGGTGAGCACGCACTTATTTCGGCTAATAGTCCTTGAAGTTCCTCATCCATTCCGGCCAGTCCCTTGGCAGGACCCCGCCGGCCATAGTCCAAGGTCCGGAAGTGCTAAAGAATCGATGCCACTTGAGAGTCCAGAGCTCTTTAAGACCCACCTCTCTGGAAGACCAATCCATAAAGAGCATGTTGATGCGTTCGTTGTGGCGGTCGATGCAGAAATGCTTCATTTCACTCCTCGCGGTCGACCACTCGCCGTCATAGACGGGAGGGCTGCCGCGTTCAGGGAGGTCATCCGGTAGCAGCTTTCCCCCGGTGAACGGCCCCCCTCCCCTCCACATAGTGTCGGCAAAGACCGGTATATTGTTGCCTCCGCTAACGTCGGGCGTCTTCCAGTTCCATTGAATCGGGCGACTCTGAATATATGGTGGTTCTCCCGGCTTTGGATTATAAATCCAGCAATTTGCGCCGAAGCTGCATTCTTCCTGCAGGGTTGTCCCGCTGGTCGTCCCCATTCTGTATGTGTGGTACGGACCACCCCAGTTATCCCCGGATTCCCTCCAGGGCGGGATTTTAGCGGCCATCGGGCAGCGAAGGAGATCCGTCCTTGTTTCCCACTGAGGGCGCAGCGCCACTATCCACTGCCCGCGCCGCCAACGATTACCGGCATAGCAGAACTTGTTGTCGTTGTCTTCACAATACAGCCCCCAGATAATGGACCATTGGTGCAGGGTTACCTTACAGGCAACCGACTTCGCCTGTTTTCTTACTCGATTCAGTGCGGGCATTAGTATTGCCATCAACAGTGCGATGATGGCAATTACGACCAGCAGCTCTACCAAGGTGAACGCCTTCCATCTGGCCATTAATAAGGCCCTCCTTAAGTAAATATATTCCAAAGGCTTCTGCAAAATTGCAGGTTAGGCCTACTTAGACAAGAAAAAATCCTTTTTTTGATTTTTTCTTTTTAACAACAATATGTTATGCCCTAAGCGGTTAGGTGATTATTGAAGAACATCATAAAAAAGCAATTCTTCGAC
>CAYWOD010000073.1:0-15161 GCA_964459805.1 uncultured Pirellulales bacterium | reverse complement strand
GGGCCACTCTTGATGTGGTCGGCGATCTGCTCGGCGGTCAAGCTCCTGGGATAAACTGTGGTGGCCTCACTCTCAGTCAATTCGGTCCCATCGCTGTCCCTGATCGCCTGGTTATTCGATTCCTTCTTATCCGGCTTAGGTATTATCGGAGGTTCTGTGGTTTATACTTTAGCGTCAGAGCCGAGCAACTCCAAACAAGACCGTGAGATTCGGAGAATCCCGGAAAAGCACCGCTTGGAGACACAGCACGACAATATTTTTTAAGAATTTCTCGCACTTGACCATTTTGCCAGATAGCCGTCCATGTGGACAGTGAAACCCCATTTTGGCACACAAGAAGCGGATTTTCAAGACGTCAGCCTTCAACACCATAGACCGAGTGAACCACCCGTAACTGACCGGTTATTTATTGTCAGATTTTCTTGTTGACAATGGTTCGCGCTAAATGGTATAATTTAAGTATGGAGGTTTGGTGGAAAGGCCTGTGCGGGCTGTGTGGGGCCTTTCGCGGAAGGATACGGTTGTCGCTGGTTTTAGAGGTGCGGTCCGGGTGGACTGCAGTTAGTCGGTGCAGAAGTTCGAGCGTGAACGCCGGTGGGACAAGAAAATTATAACCAGAAGCTGCTCAGGATGACGAAAAGTAAACGGATTACGAAGGGGGTGACAGACAGAGCCACATATTGGCAGAAGCAAGTGTCCAATTGGTCCAAGAGCGGCCTGAGCCAGGCAGAATACTGTCGGCGAGAAAAGCTCTCAGCATCTACGTTCTATAGCTGGAAAGGGCAACTGCTCGGGAGAACAAAAAACCACAAAAAGACCTCCGGCAAGAAGAGGCATGCGAAGCACTCTTCTGATTTAATACAATCTCTGGAAGCGGATGGTGACTGTCAAGTGGGCGTAAGCTGCGCGTCACCGCCTTACGAGGTAGTACTCTCCGGAGGCCGGGGTATCCGCGTTGGTCCTGATTTCGATCCAGATGTGTTGAAGCGCCTCATTACAGTAGTGGAGTCCTGTGGGGACGTCAGCGATTTGACAGCTTCAGGTCCTGAAGTGCGCCGGCCAGTGACACGTGATTCGCAAGCGGTGGTACAGGAACATCCGACCATGCAGCCTGAGGCAGCGGCCGATGCTCCAAGAGCCACGGTGCTCGATGCCAAGAAGGCGAGAGTTGGAGAGATTGCAGCCGGTTGGCCTGGATTTACAGCGACGGGGCGTCAAAGGACCGAACGAACACGCTATTCCCAGAGATTCTCTCCTTCGTCCTGGCTTTTGGAAGGTCTCAGGGAAGATAGACCTGTCCCAGTCGTGGCATTTTGCTTCGTTCTGTCTCTGGCGCTTACGGTCGTGACAGCATTGGGCTACTTTGCGTCAACGCTCCTGCGTAAATTACCATAGCCAAAGGTCGTATGACTCCCGACCGGCGAAGAATTTAAGAGATGCGCGTTAGCATCCGGCGGAGAAGCTCGATAGGCAAACCCATCACGTTCGTCAGACTGCCTTGGATCCTCTCGATACACTCATCGCCGTTTTCTTTTATCGCATAGGCGCCGGCCTTGTCGCACCAAGTGCCACTGTTGATGTGCTCGGCGATCTGCTCGGCGGTCAACCTCTTGGGATAAACAGTGGTGGCCTCACTCTCAGTCAGTTCGGTCCCATCGCTGACCCTGACAATCGCAAGGCCGGTTATCACCTTATGGGGCGCACTAAAGACCTTTCTCGTAATGTCCTCGGCGTCTCTTGCGTCGGTGGGCTTACCGATTATCTCGCCGTTGAAATCGACAACCGTATCGGCGCCGATGACCAGAGATTCGGCGAACCTCTCGGCAACATTGTTCGCCTTGGCCAGCGCCAAGCGCCTGACGTATTCATCGGCCCCGACGGCGTCGGCGGCAAAAGCCGACTCGTCAATGTTCGGCCGAACAACCGCAAATTGATAGCCGGCTTCGGCCAGCAGCTCTCTGCGACGCGGTGACGCCGATGCTAGAATAATAGAAAATGAACGCCGTTTGGACATATCCGTAAATTTTACCACCCGGACGGTACGCGGCGCCAGCTCCGGCCACAAATTCCTTGCCTGCGTTCTCGGCACCGTTGTTGGTCAATCCTTCACTATCGCCCTGCAATAGGCTAAGTACCGCCGCTCGATCTGTTCAAAGTCGCCGCCAATGTACCGCTCAAACAAGCCCACGCTCGATTTCCCGAATGACGGTGGAGTTGTCCAGGTCCCCGTCGCCGGCTTCGACGGCCTTTTCCAATACGTCCGAGTGCGTTCTTGACAGCGGCAAATCCAGCCCGAATTTCTGCGCGTACTTGAGGATAATCGAGACGTCCTTGTGGTGCTGGGCAAGTCTGGCCTGGGGAGCAAAATCCCCGTCCAGCATCTTTTTGCCCTTAACGTCCATCACAGCCGAGTACGCGGGCGTGACTTTGAGCAGCTCGAGAAAGCTCTTCGGCTCGAGGCCCAGCCTGCTCGCAAAGACGAGCCCCTCGGCTAACAGGCGCTCGGCCATCGTTGTCCCGACAAGGCCAGGACCCACAAGTCCGATTTTAGCCATCCTGGCGTCCTTTCGCTCTACATGAGTATCGCTAACATCACCAACACGCAGGCTAAGCATATCGCTAACGTAACAACGAAGCCCACCCAGGACTGGCGCGACGGCTTGACGATGAAAAGTCCGCCGGCGGTGAGCCAGCGCCTGGATTCCGGCACCACCTCATCCAAAGGCAATTCGAGCCTGGCATCCTGGCCGATGGGAACGTAAATCTTCGTGAAGAACTTCTCTATAACCTCACGCCTCGGCGGCTTTGTCACAAGGCTGCCTATCACTGCGGCGATTCCCCCGACCACAATGGGAACGCCAATGGTGACGTCCCGGCCACAGTCCAGAACATAGCGCGTCAATATAAGACTAGCGCCTGCAAAAATCGTGCTGCTGAACATTCCAGTTGCGTTCATCCGCCGCCACAAGATACCCATCGCCGTGGAAATGCCCACGACACTGAGAATATTGAAATAATCCAGGATCGCCTTGACGAGGTTCTTGCGCATCAGAATCGCACCCCCCAGCGCCAAAAGTGCGATGACGACCCCAATGACCCGTGTTGCACGCACCAACTGTTTCTCGTCGGCCTTGGGATTAAAGTAAACGCGATAGATGTTCTGGGAAAAGAGCCCCGCCACCGTCACCTGCACCGCGTCGCCGGATGACATCGCCGCGGCCATCACGCACGCGAGCATCACGCCCTGGAGCTCGGGCCTGAGTAATCCGCGAATCGAATCGCCAAAAGCGGCGTCTTTATGGATTTCCGAGCTTGAATTGATCAGATACGCTAACCAGCACAAGCCAAGCACGCACCAGCCTATCGTGCAGATACGCTTGAGGATATTGCCGTAGGTAAAGCCGACTCGCCCTTCCCATTCGGTCCGCCCGGCTGCACAAACGCTCATCAGATGCGGAAACGCCAGCGCCGTCAGCGGCGCGTTAATACAAAGCAGCAGCACAGTCAACAAACTAAATTCCTTCGGGTCGAACAAGCTCAGGTAACTGCCGCCTTGTGCCCCCAATGTCGCGCGCATCCCGGCAAGCCCGTCCACTCGGCCGAGTGCAACAGGAATGGCAATAAACGACAGGGCGATAATCATCAGCCCCTGAATCATATCCGTGCGTATCGCTGCGATTATCCCGCCCCAGTAGCTATAGACTATAAACACCGCCGTGCTTACAAACAGGATACCAAAGAACCACATCTCGCTATCGGCCGTCGCCGCCTTGCCCATCACGCCCTGCACGGTCCGCGTCGTAGCAAGCAGAACGCCCGCTAAGAAAACGATCATCCCCGCCGCCGCCACGATAATGTACAGCACACTCGCTGTCCTGCCGAACCGCTCACGGAAAAAGTCCGCCATCGTCAGGCAACGCATCCGCCGGACTATCGGCGCGATAATCCAGTAGAAGGGCGTCCCGAACAGCCACATCCACGAGACCCAGATACCGGAGGCCCCACTTACAACACCCTGGCTCATCACCCCCGCCACGTTCCCCGGATGCGTCCCTGCACCGAAGGCGTGCATCACCATCATAGGCCAGCCGAACCGGCGATTGCCCAACAAATAACCCTCCTGGCTCTTAATTCCCCGCTTGGACCACCAGCCCATCAGGAGCATTCCAACGAAGTACAATACTAACACAATCCAAATCGCGTAGTGTAATCCGAGAATCTCCATAACTGCTCCTTAGTGGTTCCAATCCGTTTTTTGAGTCAAAACGTTCTGACAGCTACCTCAGCCCCGGTCTTTTCCGCAGAGACGTACGCACTGTAGATAGTCGAAATTGCATCTGCCGCCAGATTGCTGCTGCTCTCTACCGGCCCGCCGTACGCGATGGTCCTGTAGAAGGCTTCCATCTCCTGCGGATAGCCCGTGAACCAGTCCTCATCCGGTGACGGGCTGGACCAGCCCTGTTTGGTGCCGGTCTTCTCGACGACGTAGATGTCCTTGAAGTTCTCATCGACCGGATTATACGTCTGCATGGCCGTGTTCGGGTTGATATTGCAGACGCTGCGATGATTGTTGGCCGCGACCTCGAGCCAGTTGTGGATGCCGCCCAAGATAATGTCCGAGGCGAAGATATCCGCAATCGTGCCGTCCTCGAAGACCACGTGCATCAAAGAAAAATCATCGATGTCGTGGTAGTCGCAGCGGATGTGCCCTTCGTCCCGGAAGTTCTCAAGCCTGGTTATCGCGTGCGTGCGCGCCGAGACCGCCTTGGGCTTTATCGGCTCGCCGTTCCGAGCCTTGCCCTCGACGCGCTTCAGATAAAGCGCCGCCGTCAGCGGGTGGCAGCCCTTGCCTATCATCACCCCGCCGCCGGAGAACTTCCAGAAGGCATAAGTACGTGCGTGTGAGCCCGAGTGTGCCTCCTCGCCGTGTATCCAGAGAATCTGTGCTCCGGTCTTCTCGATAATCTCGCGCTCCTTCTGAATCGCAGGGGCATAGACCCAGTTCTCGGCGTAGAGAATCCGGCCTTTGCTCTTCTTCTCCGCCTCGAGCATCCGCTCCATACTCGCAAGCGAATGGTCGAGCGCATCGGTCTTGGGAAAAGTCTCCCCGTTGAAATCATCCGACCCATCCCCGAAATAGCCCGTCAACGGCTTTTCGACGATAGCGAACTTGTCGCGGCCCAAAGCCGCAACCGCAATCGGCTCGTGGGCCACCGGCGGCGTACAAACGTGAACGACGTCCACCTCGTCAATCAGCGCCTCCAGGCTGTCATAAGCCTTGATCCCGCGCGCCTTGGCGTACTGCGCTGCTTGCTCGGTGTCGATTGCGAATACGCCCTCGACCTCGACGTCGGTGCTGTGAACCTTCTTCAAAGATTCAAAGTGAAACGTCGCGGCAAATCCCGCACCGATTATGCCTGTTCGAACAGTCTTCTTTTGCATTCGATATCTCCTTTCGCCTTGATCCTGCTACTCATAGTCCGTAAACTGCCTCAGCAGCACTTCCGCAGTCCACTTTGCCGCCGTCCCTACTACTTTCGGACAGTCCTTGTTCGCTTTTGTTCTGACGTCTTTGCATAATACGCTGCCGTATTCGGCCTCAAAACGCTCATAGACCTTCCGGATCAATTTGTGAGACAGACGTGTGTCCCCGAAATTCTCATTTCCACAAATCCACCCGATAACCAGCCCCGAACCTGTAAACGACCCGCAATTCTGTACCCCACGCGGTGTAGCTCCTCCGTCCAGACAGCTCGCCGCCCTAAATAGACCTCTATGTTCCGGAACAAACCCAATCGACTGTTGCAGCGCGGCCACGGTGCATCGTGCGCAGCCTCCGTGCTTTTTTTCAAGTTCGTGCCCGTTCTTGTAGGCCTTTTCTATGATTTGTTGTGCGCTCTGGCCTATATCGATCCGGTCGTTCTGACCGAGCACCTTGAACTTCGGCCGACGCACTTGCGCCCCGCTAACCTGCGTTGTCGTTAGGACACCGAGCACACTTGCCCCTGCCAATTTCAGAACCTCACGCCTGTTTTTGTGCAAAGCTTCATTCAGAAACAACCTACCCGTCGCGTCCATTTTTTCCTTATGACTTGTCATCGGATTACCTCCCACTGTTCGGTTTCGCAGATTTTGTCGCCCTGCTAATCTTCACGCTCCTGCTTGCGAATTTCGGTCAACGTCAATGCCCCGCCGGCACTTCAGCCTCGACGGCGTCGAGAATTGCACCTTCAGCGGTACGACCCCCTCGTGCGGCGAGGCCGTTGCCTTGGCCTCGGGCCGAATCTTCTCGCCCGGCTTGTACTGCGTCAGCCGAACCACGTAATCCCGCTTGGGAGGCATATAATCGAACTTCCCGCCGCCGGCGCTGCCCAAAGGACTAACCGTCATCTCCCAAGTATCGATGCCATCAACCTTATAGGGCCTGCTGCCCGGAAGATCCAGGCTTATCGGTGAGGTATCGGTGAAATAGATCAGATAGTGCTCGCCGGGTTTCGCCAGGATATACGCACCGGGGTAATGCGAGAAATCGGGCCTCATCCGGCCAAAGGGCGATTGCTCGACGATTATCTCCTTCATAAACGCAATCCTCGCCGGGCTCTGCCCGTGCAGCACGCCGCCCTTGGCCCACCACAGAATATCTTTGGGATGCTTGTACGTCTCCCCGTGCCCGACATAGCAGCCGGCCAACGACCCCATCCAGAAGTTGCGGGTCATCTGCTCGGCTGAGATATTCCCCCAGCCCTGCGGAATATTGCCCTCGTACTTGCACTCGTCATAGACCACCGGCTTGCCGTATTTGTCCCGATACTCCCTGGCGTCCCTGAAATTGCTGGTTTGCAGACTGCTGTGTGTAACCCAGCTCTTCGAATGATCGTACCACGTCCGGCAGTTATGTATCCCGCGAAGGTGATTGTACGGGTCGATCTCCTGAACCAGCTTCATATACTCATCCCAGTATTCGGTCGGCCATTTCAGCAGGTCATACTCATTTGCAAACGACCACCACACATTGCGGTAAGCCGCCAGCCGGGCCACTAAGTACCGCAGATAGAACTTGTTGTTCTCGTGCCCCATACTCTTGAACCCCCAGCGGTCGTAGGGATGGAAAATAATCAAGTCCGCCTCGATACCCATATCGCGCAACTGCCCCACCCGCCGCTCGAAGTGGCGCCAGAACTCCGGATTAAAACGCTTGAAGTCCCAGTCTTTCAACGGCCTGCCCTCGTAGGCGTAGTATTTCGGTTCGTTCTTGTTATATACGTATGCCTTGGGAAAGACGCACATCCGCATCTTGTTAAACGGCGACTCCTTCAGCGTCTCCAGCGTCTGGGTTTCCAGCGCGGCCCCCTGATGGACCCAGGCATAGCAGGTGGTCCCGATCGAAAAATGAGGCGTCCCGTCGGCGTATGCTAAGTAGTGCGTATCGTGCACCCGAACGGGCCCGTGATTACCCGCCGACGGTTCGGTGCAGACAAACGCACCTTTCTTCCCGTCCAGCTCTCTGCGGTCGCTCCTGGTCACATACGTCCACCGGCCGACTTTATCCGGCATAAAACGTATCCGATACACCCCGTCGCCGTCATAGAAGCCCTCCGGCCGAAAAACCCTCTGCCCTAACCTGAACTCCGCACTTATTCGCACATCCACAAAAGGATTCCCGCCCGAAGGCCCGCTCAGCGACAGCTCATAAATCCCCCATCGCTCGATGCTGTCCGAGCTCGCTCTCCCGTCAGCAGCCGCCGCAAACATACCAACACACAACAAAAAAACCAGTCCGGATAATACCCCCTTAAAATGCCCGTGTCTTGTCATGGTCCTTCCCTTTCGAGTTCGTTTCAGGTTTTAGAATCCACGTATTCTATCACATCCCCGGAATTCGTCTAATAAATCATCCTCGCCAACAAGTCATATTTAGTATCTGTTGCGGAAAGCCAAAACTGACGATGTCACCCCTGCGAAAGCAGGGGTCCATATCGAAAAACCTGGATTCCTGCTTTCGCAGGAATGACAAATGCTGTTTCCGCAACAGGAACTGTTTAGCCCGGCAATTTGTTTTATTGGGGGCTTCTCTCGGCCCCACTTTTATCATCCCCCCGAGTGCCGTGCCCAGACTCTTGGCCCTCGCGAAAATACCATCGCAAAGCAACATAGCACGGGCTTCAAGCCCATGAGGTTTACTTCAAAAACTTGTATTTCCAAGGGGATTGTGGTACCACGGCAGAGAACTGTGAACCTAAAGAAACCAGGCACAAAGCCAAGGAGTCCAAATGAGATATCGCAAATTCATAGCCGCTGCCATGCTAACGTTCATCGCAAACGCAGCGTCTGCCGATGTGATTACGTTGGAGTCGCTGCTTGACGAGATGCTGGACCGCGATGCTCTGGCGCGGTTGAGCGAGCCGGGGTATGAGTGCAGGCAGGCCAGCAGTTATCAGCGGCTTTCTGTTGCGCCGGACAAAGAGGGTTGGTACGCCAATCAGGACTGGAGCCATTTTATTCGCAAGGAAGAAAATGACGGGCGGGTCGAATGGGTGATGCTCGATGTCGAAGGGCCCGGCTGTATTGTGAGGTTCTGGATGGGCGGCAATGCGCCATACGGCAAATTGCGGTTCTATCTGGATGGTTCAAAGAAATGCGTTCTTGAAGAGACGGCCGATGCGTTGTTGGGGCACGGAGCGCTGGTAGGTCGGCCTCTCTCGGCGGTCCGCTCGCGGGGACTGAATTTCTTCTTCCCGATTCCATACGCTAAGGGCTGCAAGATCACGTACGACGGGCCCAACTACTGGGAGACCAAAAACGGCGGCCACCGAGAATGGTACAACATTAACTACCGAACCTACGCCAAAGGCACCGCTGTTCGCTCATTCACGCGGCAACAGCTCGATATGAGCAGAGAGACAATCGCCATTACCCAGCGACGGTTGGCCGACACAGCATCAAGTCTGGATCGAGGGCAGCTAAAACGAACGAGCCGGGTAGCTCGGCTGGCCCCTGGGGCAGGCATATTGGTGAAGTATCGAGGCCCTATGGTGATTCGCGAATTGGCGCTGAAATTCTCGGCTGATAATCTGGACCAGGCCTTGCGATCGACTATATTGAGAATCGAGTTCGACGGCGAGCAGACTGTGTGGTGCCCGGTGGGGGATTTCTTCGGCAGCGGATTCGGGCTCAATCCGTATCGCTCGTGGCAGATGCGCGTGTTGGAGGACGGCTCGATGATCTGCAACTGGGTGATGCCGTTCGAGAAGACCTGTGAGTTGAGCGTGGAAAACCTCTCCGATAAGCCCGTCCATCTGGACCTGGCCGAGGTCCGCTGGGGCCCCTGGAAGTGGGACGAGAGATCGATGCATTTCAATGCCCTCTGGCGGCAGTATTCGCATGTCAAGGTTGTGGCTCGGCAAGGCCAGGATATGAACTATGCGACTATCACCGGCAGGGGCAAGCTCGTGGGCGATTCGCTGGCGTTGTTCAACTGCGCGCCGGCCTGGTGGGGCGAAGGGGATGAGAAGATATTTGTCGATGGCGAGGCGTTTCCATCGACTTTCGGCACAGGGACCGAGGACTACTACGGCTATTCATTCGGCGGCAGCAGTGTCTTCTACGAGGGTCCTTTCCACGCACAGCCGGAGCCTGCGGCCAGTCACAACGAGTCCGGCCGAGGAACGAATCTGCGCGTGCGGGCGCTGGATGCGATACCGTTCGCCAAGTCCCTCAAGTTCGACATGGAGCTTTGGCATTGGCAGAATACATACATGCACTTCTCGCCGACGACGTTTTTCTACGCTCGGCCGGGCGCCCGTTCCAACGTCAAGCCAAGCCCGGAAGACGCAAAACGCCCCGTGCCCCGGAAGGTTGACGACGTGGCGGTTGTCTATCGTCTTGAGGGCGCATTCGAGGGCGAGAGTCTCGAGATTTCCGAACTCACCGGGGGCAAGACCGAGATTCAGCACAATCTGAGGGAGGGCTGGAGCAACAATCGACAACTCTGGTGGCGCGACGCCGCGGTGGGTGATGAGCTTGTTCTTGATCTGCCTGCGGTCGAGCCGGGCAAATACGAAGTGCTCGTTAATCTGACAAAGGCTGTTGACTACGGCATTGCCCGGTTCTACCTGAACGAAACGAAACTGGGCGACGCTCTCGATCTGTACAATCCTTCGGTGATAACGACCGGCAGCAAGTCCCTGGGTAAAATCACGCTCAAGAGCGGATCGCTGAAGTTTCGTGTAAAGATCGTCGGCGCTAATCCTAACGCCGAGAAACGCCACATGGTTGGACTGGACTACATAAAACTCGCCGGACAATAAACCGCAGATTCTTAACGCCTGCTATCGGCGAGCCGGTCAGAACCAGCGAGTCGAAACGATATTATAGTCAAGCTAATGGTTTTTGGCGTCAGAACAAAAACTGGCATGGGTATGGCCAAAACACCACGCTGTAAAACCTCAACCATCTCAGCCGAAACAGCAAAAGACCCATATTGGAGTCTGCAACAAGCTTTTTTGAACCTCCCAGCCTTTCAATTATCATGGGACACGAGGCAATCATCTATGAAGGCCTCTTTACAGTTTGTCAATCCCTCGTCGTAGGCTTGGCGTCGCTGTCCAGAAGGAGTGGTCCCGCAGGAGTTTTCCAAACGCAACAAAGAGGATCATTTGCCCTGGTCCAGTATTCGCCTTCTACTTGTGGGTTTGTGCAATAGAGGCGTTGTCCGGTATCGGTGTGACGGTATTCGTACAGGGATACCGTACATGAGTTCTCGTCCGGCTCGTGTGTTGAGGGCAAGGCGTAGAAGAGTGGCTTGGCGGAAGAGCTCAAAGGCTTGAGACTCAGAGAAAGTGTCTGGCCGTTCCCGCAGGGGATTTTTCGGGCGTAGAGACCCACCATCTTGCCACGCGGTCTGTCCGGCTCGACGGCAAAAAACTGTATTGCCGCAACAGAGTCCCACTTCCTTGCCTTTTCGACGCCACCGCGTAAGAGGTATTCGTGTGCGTCTTGGCCATCGCGCACCTTATAGACTGCAACCGGAAGCATAAGACGCGGGTCGTCAAGGTTAAGGCGATACATGATCTGATTGTAGTCATAACGCGGTGTCGCATTCTCGGCGTTTCCTGAAAATGTGAAGGTATAGGTGCCTTCGAAGAAAATCACACGCCCGCCATCCTGGTCAAAAAGCGGATGTTGCTTGGGATTGTAGAAGGAGTACTTGTTGTGTGTCGCAATCTTCCTGGCATAGGCCCATTGCCCGACAGGTGTGTCCGCCTCCGCGTACCATACTTCGCCCAAGTAAGAAGAATCACCACCCTGCTGCACCATGATCATAACCCAGCGGCGGCGATAAGCATTGTAGTGGACACTCCCGCCGTGCGGTGTGATTGGCGTGCCGGACTCGATATCATAGAGTCGCGTCGTGGCCTTCTCCTGCTTAAGAGCCTCAATAATCGTGCTCCTTGCACCGCCGGCACGGCCAAGAAGCGTCCCCGAGTCTATCCAGCGGGCTCTCTTATCTGCCGACGGTCTATTGAGCCGTTTTTCGGCAGCGCCGGGCCTAACAGACGTCAGCACTTCGTGACAATTCGGATCGATCGCGCAGTCCCACCGGGCCTTGACACGCATCCGAACCGCCAGGGGAAACTGCGTGCCGAAGTAGTAGTACCGCTGGTCCTTCACATCGACGGCAAAAGCGTGGCCACTGTTGGGATACAGAAGGAAATCCGGCCCGGACCTGACGATCGGCTCAAATGAGCTGCTTTCATCGTTGAAAACCATCAGTCCCCGCTCCTTGGCCTCGCCAAGACTCTTCATTCGAGCATACTTGGCCACCATATGATCCCTGCCCTGCCTGTCTTTGACCTTGATAAGTCCATCGAGCCATATCATCCCTGGCTCTTCCAGACGACACAGAGGCCTGCTAAAACCGTTCTTGCCAACATAGTACCGCAGGTCAACGCCTACGGCAGGATCAAGTCCTCCCCGATTCGGGAGATTCGAGACGGCCCCTGCCATCCCGAAATGTCCAAGTGGATACGAAGGCCTTGAGGTGTCGCCCCACATCCAGAACACGTGCCCCCTGTAAACGCATGTGTAAACCGAATCCTGACCCAGTACTTGACCATTTAGAAGGGGTTCTGCAAGCGGAACCGCATGACCTGTGAGTACGCTGTCGCGATAGATTCCCTGGCCCGTGATTCGATACAGTCGTTCGGCGATATTGACCCGGTCGATTGTTAGGAGGGCGCTGCCTCCGGGCAGAGTCTTCAAGCTTGTTCCACGGAAGCCAAAGCCGTCTTTGCGAAATTCATAGCCGTGGCTCCCGACAAAAAAGAACACTTCTCGGTTCATCAGCCCCGGCTCATAGAATGCAACGATGCCGTTGCTGTCTGTGTAGTAGCGTATGTTATTGACGGTTCGCAACCGGACCAGAGGCACGCCGCGTCCGGTCTGTCGGTCCACCACCTGAATCTTGAAATACTTCTGAGGCAAGTCCCGGGCAAGAGCCGGCTGTGCTCGGCCTGCGGTTGCAGGATTTGCCCCAACAAGGGTGAACAAAAGTATCGTCAGAATAGTCATGTTGTGTCTTTGGCGTGCTACTTAGTCGCGTCAACTCGTTTTACAGAGAGAATCTTACAGGCAGTATATCCTGTTCGATATGAATAGCAAGTCGGCGGTAGAATCTTTCTTGGGACGCCCGTCACGATTGTAGGTAGATTTTGTGTAACCGTTCAGGGGGTATGAACTCACTTTCTATGTCACTGCGAGGTCTTTTTCAAAGGCCGTGGCAACCTCAAACACTCGAAAATCAAGATTGCCTCCCTTCGGCTGCGCTCAGGGCAGGTTTGCTTCGCTCCTCGCAATGGCCGGTTATGCCGAATCAGCAGTGACCGAAGTGCCGGGACAGTCGAGCAAGAATGAATACAAAGCAGTTTACGGGCGGACGGCAGCCCAGACTTGGAACGGCAAAGGTCCGGAACGAGCTGCTGCTGTGAGCTTTTGGCTTTATTCGGCGGCGCAGAGGCATTTACCCCGGTTATTGCTCGATTTGTCTGCACAGATTTTTGAGAGGAGCCAAAAAATATTATCTGCCTTGTTGATTTTGGTTGGCGATGTAGCCTATAATGTTCTCGGCATGTGGGTCTGGTGCATGGGCTAAGGACCTGCTAAAGTGATCCTGGCGGCCTTGCGACTGCTGAGTAGCCAGTGGGAAGGGGGTCGTGTAAGGAGATATAGATAGCGCTTACGGAAGGACGGTAAGTTCAGCACGCACGTTAGAGTTGGAGAAACGAACATGGTGCAAAAACAAAAACTAACACGACGAGAGCTCTTGAAGAGCTCGGCAGTAACGGCCGGGGCCCTGGTATTGACGGGCACGGCAGCTCCTCTGGCCGAGGCGAGGGGCAGCGAAACGATTCGCGTCGGCGTTATCGGTTGTGGCGGACGAGGATCCGGCGCGGCAAATGACTGCGTCAATTCCTCGCCGGGCGTCAAAATCGTCGCCCTGGCGGACGCTTTTGGGGACCGGCTCGCCGGCTTGAAGGGCAAGTTCGAGGTCCCGGACAACCGGTGCTTTGTTGGGCTCGATGCCTACAAGAAGGTGCTGGCTCTGGACGATGTGAACCTTGTAATCTTAGCGACGCCGCCGGGCTTTCGGCCCGTACAGTTCGCCGGGGCTATCGAGGCCGGCAAGAACGTCTTTATGGAAAAGCCCGTGGCGGTTTGTCCTGCGGGTATCAAGATGGTCATCGAGGCCTCGAAGAAAGCGACCGAGAAGAAATTGGGTGTGGTTGCAGGTACTCAAAGGCGCCACGAGGCAGAGTACGTCGAGACGATGAAGCGAATCCACGACGGCGCGATCGGTGATATAGTCTCGGCCCAGTGCTACTGGAACCAGGGCGCGCTTTGGGTCAACAAGCGCCGGGCAAATCAGGGTGACGTGGAGTGGCAGATTCGCAACTGGCTGTACTTTACGTGGCTCTCGGGCGACCACATTACCGAACAGCACGTACACAACATCGACGCAATCAATTGGGCGTTCGAGACGATTCCCGAGCAAGTACACGGTGTGGGGGGTCGGCAGTACCGGACGGGCCCGGAGCACGGTAACATCTTCGACCACTTCGGGGTAGAGTTCTTCTATCCCGACGACGTTCGGACGATCAGCATGTGTCGTCAGATTGACGGTGCGTCTCACCGCGTTAGTGAGCGAGTGGCCGGGACCAAGGGCGTGAGCAACTGCGCCGGGGTTATCGAGGGCGAGAACGCCTGGCGTTACGATGGACCGAACCCGAACCCGTACGTGCAGGAGCATACGGATTTGATTAAGAGCATTCGGAGCGGCAACCCGCTCAACGAGGGCCGGCAGGTCGCCGAGAGCACGCTTTGCGCGATCATGGGTCGTGAATCGGCCTATTCACGGCAGCGGTTCAAAACATCGTGGTTTATGAGCAAGTGTACGCTGGATCTGCTGCCGCCGGATGGTCTCAAGCTGAGCGATTCCAAGCCTGTGCCCCCGTTCGCTGTTCCGGGTCAGTACAAGCTGGCCGGCTTCGGATAGTGGGCCGCGAAGCAGAAGAAGGGATGAAGAAAGTCGGCGGACGGCCGGTGTATAGAACGCACCTGCATATTTCGCCGGACGGCTTAAAGATACTGTGCAAAGGAGATTACTGATGGCATCGTCAGAGAAAGACAAACGAAAAGTGAAGAAAAACGCAACCACAGCCGCCGGCGCAGCGGCGCTGGCCGGCGTGGTGGCCTCTGTAGTGCATGCGCGAGGGTCGGACACGATCAAGGCGGGGCTGCTCGGGTGCGGCGGACGCGGCAACGGGGCTATAAAGCAGTGCCTCAATGCCGATCCGGGCGTGGTGGTTGTCGCCGTGGCGGACCTGTTCGAGAGCAAGGCCAGGAGAACCGCGGGTTCCCTTATGAGGGACAACAAGTACGAGGGGCGAGTAAAGATCGAAGATGACCATGTTTTCTCGGGCTTCGATTGCCACGAGAAGCTGGCCCGGTGCGAGGCGGACCTGCTGTGTATGGCGACGGCGCCTGCGTTTCGCGGCAGGCAGATGCTGGCCGCAGTAAGGGCGGGCAAGCACATCTTCACAGAGAAGCCCGTAGCTACGGACCCCGCCGGCTGTCGGGAGGTCATGGAAGCTTCCAGGATCGCC
>CAYWOD010000072.1:0-15416 GCA_964459805.1 uncultured Pirellulales bacterium | reverse complement strand
GAAGATAGAGATTGCTTCGTCGCTTCGCTCCTCGCAATGACGAAAAACGGCCAAAATTCAACATATTACCCCGTGAACAGTTACAATAAATCTTTATCCGATTGTAAAAAATGGAAAGAATCCAAACTACGAGAGCAAAAGTAGGCGTATTGCTGGGTGTTCTCGTTCTTAGTATGCTTGGGGTCGGATTGGGAGTTATTGGTTGCTTGAATCTGCACAAGAATTTTAATCCTTATTCGTATTTGCCCGAAAATGCAGAAATCGCCAAGATAAAGCCGGAAATTAAGAAATCGTTCGGAGAAAAAGGTATCCAAGACGCGATAATTTTTAAGGATATTGACAATGACAAGGTCAAAGAAGTTGTTATCTTCTATACTTTACATCGGAAAGTTTATGGGGAAGACTCAGCTAATGTATTAGTTCTGAAGCAACATAAGGAAGGTTACAAGGAATTATGGAAAGACAAACGTACCGCTGGCATCGTTGTAAATCCTTTAAGTGGAGTATGGGATATCAATAAGGATGAAAAACTGGAGATAGTGTTAGCCACGTGGGTGGGAGCATCGTTCGGAGGATATTTGGATATTTTACAATGGGACGGGGACAAATTCGTTAAATTAAATGGTGGCTGGAACCTGAAAAACGATATCCGCGCAATAGAACTTGAAGATTTGAATCGAGATGGTGTAGTTGAAGTCGTGATTCATCATCGCTTTAGCTACCCTGATGTTTATAAATGGGAGAAGGACAAATATAGTTTACATAAAAGGCTCTCATTCAATAAAGTTGGTAACTTTTTTGAGGATTTTCTTGCAACTGCTTTGAGTTTAACGCTTTAAGCCTCCGGCATAGTGTGATATAATACCGTTGCTCTCGCGGGGGATAAGGCAACGCAGGAGTGCGACCTGAGCACCGCGAGAGTGCCATACGGCATGGGGTTGCTGTCCTCTGTGGTGCCAACCCTTTACAATCATGCCGGTGGCTGTAATGCGATAAACTCCAGCCTCCTAAAAGGCTGTTTTCAGCAGCAGGGAACCAACTTTTTTGCAGTTGAGGCACATAAAAAAGGTGGACCTCAAGGCAGTTGATTGGGCGGTTACACTTGGAAAGACACCTTTCGGGATCATTGGCGTGCGAATGGCAAAGACAATCGGCATCAACGACGGCGGCGGATGAGACTGCCGCGATCACGGACAACAAGACCACAACGAGGGAGTTTTGTGCGCACCACCTTTCCTTCGCCCGAATTGGGACATTTCGTTAGATTCGCGGATAACCGCCGAGGTATTCTGTCTTAGGCAGCTCGCCTGCCAGCGGCATTGCGTATTCGACAAAGGCGTCGGTTATGCCGTTGCCATCGGCGTTGATGAACTCATCGGGCATAGGCTTGGTCTTCTCGGCGACACTGCTCAGCTCGGTGCGGAACAACTCGACTGCATAGTCGGCCCCATTGCCGAGCCGTCTTATCGCCACTGAGCCGTTATCGTATTCGGTAGCGAGCTTGACGGCCTCTTGCCCGCATCGCCGTGCCTCGTCGAAGTCTACCGGGGACTGCAGGCCGGGGTAGCTCCTTTGCAAATACCCGAACGTATCGGCGCGGACGCGATTTACTTTGAGCTTGCTCTTGACCTGCCCGGCCAGGAAGTCTGCCAGGGCCCCGGTGCCGGAAAGCTGTATATTGCCGTGGGCGTCGGTCTCTGCCTGCTCGGCTAACTTTTTGGCCCAGGTTACTCCGTCGGCATCGCGGATTCCTTCGCTGACCGTTACAACGCACCGCCCGAGCTTGACCATAACGGCGTCAACGTCGCCGATGAATTTATCCATCGAAACAGGCCTTTCGGGAAAGTAGAGAAGATGCGGGCCGTCGTCATCGCGCTGCTTGCCTAAAGCGGTCGCGGCGGTCAGAAAGCCGGCGTGTCTGCCCATAATCACGTCGATTTTTACGCCCGGCAGCGCGCGGTTATCTAAGTCATCACCCATCAGCGCGCAGGCCTCGAACTTCGCCGCGGTTCCGTAACCCGGGCAGTGGTCGGTAACCAAAATGTCGTTATCGACGGTTTTAGGGATGTGGAAGGCCCGAATGTCGAATTTGGCCTCGTCGGCTACATTATTGAGGATGTGGGCGGTGTTGGCCGAGTCGTTGCCGCCGATATAGAAAAAGTAGCGGATATTGCGTTTCTTGAAGACCTCGATGATCCTGGCGCAGTATTCGACATCCGGCTTTTCCCTGCTGGTGCCGATTGCCGAGGACGGCGAGGCCGCCACCAATTCGAGTGTCTGGGGCCGGAGATTTGTCAAATCGATGAAGTCGTCCTTGACCATCCCCACAACCGCGTGAATCGACCCGTAGATATTCTCGATTTCGCCGTGCTTCTTGGCCTCTTCGATAACCCCAACCAAAGAAGCGTTTATCACCCCCGTCGGGCCACCAGATTGTGCCACTACTGCATTAGCTTTCGGTGCATCTGCCATTTTCTGTAGATTCTCCGGTAATAAAGATTAATTAGTTTCTGTTGCGGAAAGGCAAAACTGACGATGTCACCCCTGCGAAAGCAGGGGTCCATATCGAAAAACCTGGATTCCTGCTTTCGCAGGAATGACAAATGCTGTTTCCGCAACAGGAATTAATTAGATTCCCAGCTTCTACGAACACGACATTATACAGACGCAGTCCAAGCGGGCAAGGCCAAACCGAAAAAAGCCTTTTTCCATTGCCGGCAGGTGGCTCGCAATATTTCTGTTCTGGGGAATCATTTCGGAAGATTACTGTCTGTAGACTCCGGGGGGGCATGCATTGGGGACGTCTTACGGGCCTTCGCAGTAGAAAAGGTTTCTTGCGGCGTTTAGCCCGCACTTCTGATATCTGTTGTAGGCTTTGGCGGCGCGTTGTCTGATTTTGGAGCCGGACTCGGCGGCAATCCACCCTTCTACGGCGGCGACCAGGGTATATGCCTCTGGGGCCATCAGGCCGGTAGTCAGCAGGACGGACCGACAGCGAGATTTGGTGAGACGAGGTTGGAAATAGGGTTTGCTCTTGCAGGCCAGGGCAATGGCACCGGCCGGGGCAGTGGTTGATTCGGTGCGTTTGACGGGGTCGAGTTTGAAGTCCATCAGGCCGTTGTGGCCTACGTAGCAGACGAGTTCGGCGGCGGCGCCGATTCGGATGTTCTTGTGGCCAAGCTTCAGCGTTTCGGGATGGTGTCCGGCGGAGGCGGCGAGAAAGGCCTTAACGGCCTTCTTGATGCTAGCTCCTCGCCAGGCGTCGGCGACGAGATAGACTCCCCGTCTGTTGTGACGGAAGATGCATCTTTCGAGGATGTCACGCGCAGGTTTTGTGCGGGTGTCTATAAGTGTCCAGCGTGGGTCTTTCCTGAGGAATGTCTTTACCCCGTAGAGGGCGCCCCAGTAGAGATTGTTGCGAGGGTCATCGCCGTTTCCAAGCTGCTTTGGGACTGGGACTATGCCCTGGCTGTCGTTGTCGCAGAGGGCAACGAAGACGTGAATGGACCGGGTTGATTTCGCAAGAAGGGGCGCGCCGGCAACGAGAATCGTAAGTAGTGCAAAAAGAAGTCTTCTCATTATCAGGTACCAATCATAAGACCATTGCAGGCACCCCGCAATCAAATAGTCCTTGCCGGTCTGCCGCTGGCTAAGGGACGGGTACGGCGGCCTGTCAACGCCGGAAGAATCATGACAGAATCCGAGGTCTATGTCCAGGCCATTTTGGCGGAAAAGATGATCGATAATCCGCAGATGCGGCTTCACCTGATGATCCGGCGGTGCGCCCGAGGCAGTGGCGCATGGGGCCCTTAACCGACCTCTATTGCACGGCGCGGGGTCAGGAAATAGAGGTATTTGGCGGGTGGGGGGGTCTTTAGGATTGCGGCGGCGGCTTTGGCGTAGAGGTCGAGCTGGGGACGGTATAGCTCGGCTCGTTCGGAGAGCTGCTCGGCGGTTAATTGATCGGTCTTGAAGTCGATGACGATAAGGCCATCCGGCGTGCGGATTAGCATGTCGATTATGCCTTGGACCACTATCGTATCTCGTATGTCGTATCTCGTATGTCGTATGTCGTATGTCGTATCGCGGGCGTCGTCGGGATGGTTCCACTGGGATGCAGGCAGAGCGAGGGTGAAGGGCCATTCCTGGAGGACTCTATTGCGGTTATCGAGGGCGAGTCGGCCGAGGTCGCCAGCGAAGAACGACAGGATCGAATCTGTATCGATCCGTTCGGCAATGGCGGTGCTTATGGCGCTCTCTGCGAGGAGTTCTTCTTTTGCCTTTTCAATCGTTTCCGCGGTCACTGCACCGGTCAAGTCCAGGGCGGCGATCAGAAGGTGGGTTGCCGAGCCGATTAGACGCGGCTCGATCGGCTTGGTGAGGTCGGGCTCGACGGCTGCCAGACAGGCGGGCCGGCGGTCCAGGGCTTTGGAATAATCGACTTTTGTATATTCGTCGCTTCGATGAGTGAGCTCGCTGACCGAGGTCTTCGCCGGCAGCAGGGGGGCATCCCCGAACCCATACCGCCAGGCAAGTGATTCCTTGATCATTGATAATTGATTACTGATTACTTCCCGGCTGCTCTTTGCCCTCCCCTCGCCTGCCGTCCTTCGTCTGTCGTCCGTCGCCAGTCGTTTGGAGCTGCCGAGCTTTAGATTGGTCACAAATGTCGAAAAGTCCTTCAATTCGGCCTGGTCGTGAAATGTAAAGCCGAACAAATTATCGTCGAGGTCCTCGGTGGCGAGCTCGGTTTCAAAGGCATCGTGCAGTGCTTTTTGGTCGGAAAATCCGTATAGAATCCAATCGAGAGGGCTTCGGCAGCCGGCAAGCAGCCAGGCGGGGATGGCCTTGCCGCCTAAGTAAAAGCCGTTTGTGATGATTTGGCGGCAGGTCTTGTGCTTTTGCGAGGCGGTTAGAATGAGCCGCTCCCTTGCCCGCGTTGTGGCAACGTACAGGATTCGCATTTCTTCGGCAAGGGCCGTTGCGAGTTTTTTCTCGGCGATGACCTCGTGTGCCAGCGAACGCAGCTTACTATTGGACCGCCGCTCGATAATCTGCAATCCCAACGCATCTTCGGCGTCGGCGAGACAATCTGCATAGATGTCGCGTGTATTGAACTTGCTTTCTAACTCAGCCAGAAAGACGACCGGGAACTCAAGCCCCTTGCTCTTATGTACGCTCAGGATGCGAACGGCGTTGCCGGCACAGGCTGTCGGCTCGGCGGGGGCCCAGTCCTGGCCCGTTTCCTGGAGCTTCTCGATGAATTCCACGAAACGCCGCAGCGACGGGATGCCGGCACTGCTGACGAAGCCCTCGAACTGGACGGCCCTGTCGTGGAGCTTGAGCAGATTTGCCCTGCGGGCCTGCCCGTTCGGCAGCGCCGAGACGAACGACAGATAATTAGTCCGGCGATAAATTCGCCAGATCAAATCCGCCAGGTTGCCGCGTCTGGCAGCCGTCCGCCACTGCTCGATTTGAGCAAGGTGCTCTGCGATTGCGCTTGCAAGCTCAGCATCCGGCCCGGACTTTGAGTATTCGAGCAGGCTGTTGTAGAAGCTTTTGTGCTCGCGACCCGTCTGAGTGTGCATCTTTATCTTTGCAAGCTCGGTGTCGGCGACGTTGAAAAACGGACTTCGCAGGACGGCGGCCAATTCGATGTCACGCTGAGGATTATCGAGGACCTTCAGCAGGCAGAGCATATCGCTGATTTCGGTGGCCTCGAAATATCCCGCTGTAGCCTGGCAGCTTACCGGCACGCCGGCTAATCGGAGCACCTCGACATAATCGTTGGCCTTTTTGGCCAGCGAGCGCATCAGCACCACAATGTCACGATACTCGACGTCCCGGAAGGCACCCTGCTGTTTGTCGTATATCCGGAACTCGGCCTTGCCGGTCTCGGCCCCGACCATTTGCCTGATGCGCCTGGCGATCATCGCGGCCTGACGCCGGCGCGAGGTCACGACGTCGGGCGTATCATCGCCGTCGGCGTCGTTTGTCTGCACGGTCATTGCAGCGTCGTCTTTGCTCTTTTCGTCGAGTATGTGGAATTCCACGATCGGTTCATCGCCGACTGGTATCGCGGTGTCGGATTCGCCTTTAGGGGCCGGCTTCAATTTGGCCGATTCATCGTAGTCAATCTTCGTGAATGCGACCGTCATTATTCGCGAGAACAGCTTGTTGACAAAATCGAGAATCTCCTTGGCCGAGCGCCAGTTGGCGTTGAGATCAACGCGCAGCCCTTTGGCCGTTTTCACCCGGTCAGGCAATGTGGGCTTGAGGCGGTCGAGGAAAATCTGCGGCTCGGCCCCACGCCAGGCATAGATGCTCTGCTTGACGTCGCCGACAACGAAGACGTTATCGCCGCTGCTCAAAGCATCGAGTATCGCCTGCTGGACCGGGTTAATGTCCTGGTATTCGTCAACGAATATGTATTTGTATCTGCGGCGGAGCGCCAGAGCGGTGGCGGAAGGTGGAAGATTATCCTGCGGTCCCTCATCGGTCAAGAGCCTCAAAGCGTAATGCTCAAGGTCGGCGAAGTCCAGGCAGTTGAGCGTCCGCTTAGCCCGGCTGTAGAGCTCATCGAATTTCTCAACAAGCTCGATGAGCACGCGTGTCTGGCCGCTGACGGCCCGGCCGACTTTGTCGAGGTAATCCGGATTTAGAACCGCCAGACTCGAGAGCTTACCGAAGGAGTCGAAGGCCCTGCCCACTGCCTTGTGCATAAGCTCGGCGAGCGTTTTAGGCAGCTCTTTCGGCTTATTGAACCTTGGCTTTTGGAACTCTCGTATCTCTCGTGCACACTGGTCCCAGTCGCCGGCCTTTATCAGTTCGAGACAATTGGCAACGGGCTGTACAAAAGCCTGTTCAAACTTCGCAGCCCAATCGCCGCCGGGGACTTCGTTTTCGTAGAGCTTTTGCGCGTGGCCAAGCTGCTCGAGGATCTCACGCAGCCGGCCGGCAACGATCTCCTTTTGTTTTGCGCCGAGGTCGCTCGTGGACGGGTCGGCGGCGGCTGCAAGCCGAGCCGCTCTTTCGTACCAGTTTTGACGCGAGACCACGCCGTCGAGAAAACCGCTAAGCTGTACGATTTTTGCGAGGAAGCCGTCGTTTGCCCGAAGGTCCCGGCGGCGCAGGAGCTGCTCGAGGCCCTGGACTATGTCATGCTGGCCCCAGGCCCAGTTGATGGTCTTTTCGAGGACCTCGGCCTTGAGCAGTCGGGCTTCGTCGGCGTCGATTACGCTGAAAGTCGGGTCGAGGTCGAGCTCGTGGAAATACTGCGTTATAAGCCGTTTGCAAAACGAATGTATGGTGCTGATGTCGGCGCCCTGAAGCAGGACAAGCTGATGGCGAATACGGGCGTCACGGTTTCGCTCATACTCGTCTCTCAATTGCTCGGCGATTCGCGAACGCATCTGCTCGGCGGCCATATCCGTGAACGTCAGCACGAGCATATTCTGGACGTCGTGACAGGCGGTCTCGTCTGACAGGATGTCCACGCATCGGCCCGAGAGGACCGCCGTCTTGCCCGTCCCCGCCGAGGCGGTTACGAGCACATCACTGCCACGGGCGACTATCGCGCGTCTCTGCTGGTCGGTCCATTTGATTTCTTCTTCAGCCATCGGCCCCTCCCATCTTCTCAAGGACCGCGGTTTTGCCGACTGACGCCAAAGGATTGTAGTCATTTATCTGCCAATCGAATCGGCACACAGATTTGTATTTGCAATAACCGCACGGTGAGACGGTGCCGACTCTGTAAGGCCGAGCATCGATCTTGCCCGCGAGAATTTCCTGGGCGAGTTGGACTACTTTTTGCCCGGCAAACTTCAGGACTGTGTCGAAATCGTTCGGTTTAAGTGCCGCGCTTATCCCGTAATTGCCGTACTGCTCGTCTTTGGCACTCAGACGGAAACTGTAAAATTTGCTCCAGCCGGCATCGGCCGCGCCGTCCAACTGCCGGTAAAACTCCCCGTTGAATATTCCTTTGGCCTTGTAGTTGAAAGCCTGCGCCTTGCCCGATAGCTCACTGAGCGTGGCGCTTTGGGGACTGATTTCGACCGGCATATAGAAGGCCCCGACGACCTGTCCGGCTATGTCTTGCCCTCCGGATGTGTTGCGAATAGCCAGCATGTAAATTGGCAGTTGCATATCCAGGCCGTAGTGAAAGCTCGTCCAGCTAAAAGTCCTGGCCCTGCGTTTATAGTCGAAGACAATTGCAATGTCCTTGCCGTCGAGCTTTGCGATGTCGAGCCGGTCGATTTTTCCGCTCAGAGACAGTATCCGCCCGTCGCCAAGCGCAAGCTCATACTCGCCGAGCGTCTGGCGTGCATCTTTGGCCCGGCCGAACGACGCCTCTGAGAGCACGGGTTTGAAAATGCCGGCCCGGACCATCCGGGCAATCGCCAAAACGCAGTCCTCAAGGACCTCGCCGGCGCTGTTGATGATAAACGTGTTGTGTTGAGAGCGATGGTCGAAGTTCGATATGAAAGGGTCCTCAGCGCGGAGTCTGGCAATCCGGCCTCGCAGGACCTCCAGGAGTCGTTCGTCCTCAATTGTCGCAAAGTCCTGCCCTTGTGCTTTGAGCTGTTTCAGCAGTGCATCTAAGACCCTGTGGTAGAAGTTGCCCAGGTCCAGCGGCTCGAACTTGAATTCTTCCCGTTCCTTCAATTCCAGTACATACCTGGCGAAGTGCTGATACGGACAGGCCGCAAAGGTGCTCAGCTTAGTCGCCGAGCTGTTAAGCTGCCTGCCGAAAAGCTCCGCGACTGTTTTGCCCTCCAACTGTGCGCGATTGTCGTAGTCCAGAGCGCGAACGACCGTTGCCCCGGCGTCCGCAAGCTGCCGGTCGCTACATATTTCATCGAGCAGCTCGCCCAGGTGGGCATCATCCTTGGACTTAGCGGCCAGGGCGTCCTTTCCCAGTTGGCTGCAGAGCATATCCGTCAGCTCAATAGTGTTGTGAACGCTCTCGATGTCGCCCTGCTCGCCTGCGATTGATTCTTCTTCGAGGTCCTCAAATCGCTTTTCGAGCTCGGCCACGAACTGCGAGCGAGGGACAGCGCCGCCCTTTTCATCGACCGCGGGATACGTCACGCACAGAAATTCGGATGGTCGCGTAAACGCGATGTACGCCAGATACCGGTGCTCGGCAAGCGTCCGCCTTGCTGCCGGCGCCAATTGGAAATCGGCCGACTCGGCGGCGCTGCGGTCGTCGTCGGTCAATATGCTGTCCGCACCGAAAGGGGTGGGAAACTGCCTTTGAGTAGCCCCTATCAGGAAGACCGCCTTGAGGTCCGGGTGCCGGCTGCGCTCGATGGAGCCGACGAGGACCTGGTCGAGAGTCGGCGGAATGAACGCCAGCGTCAACTGCGAAAAGACCGAGCCGACAATGGCCAGATAGTCCTCAGCGGTCACAGCCGACCCGGCAAAGACCTCGGCAAGCTCGTCGAAAACGTCCACGAGCTTGCGGTAAAATTGCTGATGCTCGTCAACGGCTGCACTGTTATTGTTTTGCTGAGCTTCCTTGATCCAGCCGGCAATCGTCTCGGCAACCTTAAGGACGCCGAGAAAATCAAATATCGCCCGCGTAAACTCACCGACATCGATAGTCTTTCCCGAATTGCCCGCGGGGCAAAGCCTCTCCCTTAGCTCGCCCAAGGGCCGGACCACCTCTTCTCTGATCTCGTTGATCCGCTGCTCGTCGAAGCTCTCGTCGTCGCGGCGCGCGAAACGCCATTGCTTTTGACTCTGCCAGTCGGAAGGCGTTATGCCGAAGGCAATGCAGTAGTTCTCCAACAAATCCACGTCGAAGCGGTCTATCGGCACAAGGTCGGTCTTGAGATACGCGAAGATATCACTGTTGGAAAAGCCGCCGGTGGCCGCTTGCAGGGCCGAGCAGATAAGCCCAATTACCGGATGCTGGTTCAACGGCCTTCGCCTGTCGATGAAAAACGGCACAGCATAGTCGGTGAAGTACGCCTCGACGTAGTGCTGATAGCGCTCGATGTCCGAGGCAATCACCGCAATGTCACGGTATCGGTAGCCCTTCTGCTTGACTAATTGCAGTATCTGCCCGGCGACGAAGCGGACCTCGGCCCGCTCGTTCGGCGCCGATATGATGCGAACGTTGCCGCCGGCAGTAATCTTAGGCGGGGCGTGTTCGGATGGGCCGCTTTCGATGTGGGCGAGCTGGGGGCAACGGGAGAATCTTACCGGCTGCTCGAGAATTATCGGTTCGGCCAATTTGAGCCTGGATTCCTTTATCCTCTCGACAAGCTCGGCGTAAGTGTGCTGTGTCGGATAGAACAGAGCCGCAGGATCGATGCTCCCGGAATCCGGCTTGGCCGGGTCAATCTCGGATGGGTCGAGGCACAGGGCGATTTGCGAGTCCTCCGCCACTTTGAGCAGCTCGGTCAGGATTGCAAGCTGGCTCGTCGTAAAGCTCGCAAAGCCGTCAACCCAAAGCTTCGCACCCTTAACGAAATCCGCATCCGTCACCGCCCGGCAGGCACGAGCTAATTGCACATCGGGGTCGAAGAACCTGCCCTCGATAAATCTCAAATATTCATCGAGGATCAGGCCGATATCGGTGAATTTCAGGGCGGCCAGGCTGTTGCGCTCGTCCTTTTGCAGCTCGCCGAGCAATTGCTCGATATCGTCGGGCGTTTTTGCATACTGGTGCAGCTCGGTAATAGTCTTCGCCATTTGCCGGGCCAGTCCGGGCCGGTCCGCCGACGAGCCGAAGAGCTTTAGCTTACTTTTGTTGTCGCGCAGAATCCTGTGGATTATCATCTGCCGGCCGATGCGCGAAATGCCCGGCCGGGCAGTGTTCTTGCCAAGCAGCAGAAACTGCAGGCGGTCGAATGAAAGCACGTGCAGTCGGTTGTAGCCGGCTATCCTCTCATCGCCCAGAATCGCACGCTCGGCCTGGTACGTAGCCTGCTCCGGAACCAACAGAATAAGCGGCTGCTCGGACTCGGCCAGCAGCGCATTGACAACCGCCTTTATGCAGTAGCTGGTCTTGCCCGTCCCGCTTCTGCCAAGAATAAACTGAACCGCCATAAAGGGCATCCCTGATTCGCAATAATCCTTTTGCCCTGTTTTACCACAGTTGGCGACCGTTTTCAACTTGCTAATTCTCTGGTCTGCCGGTTCGACCGACATCCGATCAAATCGCTGTGGATGCGAAATCCTATCGGGGGGACCTTCTCGCGGCGACTGTATGGACACGTTTTGCCGAGTATTTGCTTGATTTTTGGCGAGAATGGCGATACAAGCTCCATCTAAAGAAGATGTTCTGAGAACACAAGCTGGAACCGGACCGGACGAACGCAAAGGCAAGCTAATTGTGATGGCGGCTGTATTCATCGGTATAAAAGAAGTGATGGTGATAGTCCTTGTCACCGTCATCATTGTCTCTATCGTGGTGCTCCGCCGAAAACGTTGATCTTTGAGATTTCCCCGCTGCGCCCCGGAGAAGCTGCCGCCGGCCCGCAGTTTTGTGAGTCCGGGCCGGATATTCAAGGCCTAAAACTCAAAGTCCCTCTCTGATCTTAGCCGCTTCAACGCACTTCGCCGTTTCTTTTCCTCTAGTCGTCTTCTGCGGGCGCGTTCGGGCAGGCGGGTCTTTTTCCGCACCGGGCGTTTCTTGAGGGCCTCTTTGAGTAACTGCCGCAGTCGCTCGAGCGCGGCGGTGCGATTCGCTTTTTGTGTGCGAAACTTTTGCGAAACGACCCTTAGCACACCGTTCTTGTCGGCCCTCGTCGCCAGTCTTGTCAGTATCCGCTTCTTTTGCGCATCGGAGAGGCTCTCGCATTCGGCGACGTCAAAAAACAGCGTTACGCGTGTATTGACCTTGTTGACGTTTTGTCCACCGGGACCGCCGCTGCGAGAAGCCTTAAAAACGATGCTTTCGTCGCGAATAAATATGTCGTCCGTGATCGCTATCACACCACGGGCCTCCAGACTGCTACTCCGGCACAGATGTTTTGAGTATCTGTCATTGCCATGGCCTTTCAGGCCTCGCAATGACAACTCATCGAATCACCAGTAACAGAACACTACCATATTTTGTCTGCGAGTTCAATTTAGCAGAAGCCGCACAATAAGCAACAAATTCTCGCTTTGGTTGAACCCTATCCCAAATAAGGTGAAAAACAATATTGACATATCCAGGGAACGCTGTATATTACGCGTTGCATAACGACTTGTATCGTATATTCTTTTCAGCTTTCAGGCCCTCTTGGAACGAGGAAAAGATGAGACGTATGATTTTGATGATGAGTCTGATAGTGACCTGTTTGGCCGGCTGCGGGACGCGCACTTTCACCAATACCGAGCGGACTGCTATCGAGCAGCTTCTGCTTTCCGGAGCGGTTGACAACGCGCTGGAGAAGGTCGATATTCCACAGGTGGCCGGCAAGAGTACCTATCTAGATTTTACGAATCTGCAATGCTACGACATCGAATACGTCAAGACGGCGCTGCGGGCCCGTTTCGCTCAAATCGGGGCCCGTCTTACTGAAGAGGCCAACCAGGCCGAGTACGTCGCCGAGGTCACTTCCGGCGCAATGGGGACCGAGTACAAGAGCTTCCTTATAGGCATCCCGGCAATTCCGCTGCCGGGCTCGCCGACGCCGCTGCCGGAACTGGCGCTGGCCCGCAAGATAGAGCAGACGGGCATCGTTAAACTGCTCATTTTCCTCCATTCGAACGGCAAATTCGCTGCCGCCGACCACTACTACGGGAAAGTCGAGCGCGACGAGGCCTTTGTCCTCTGGTTCAGGACCCAGCCCAAAGACGAAATCCGCGAGCGCTGGGAGGCCGCAGACGAAAAGCTCAAAGCCAAATCCACTCAAAAAGATATTTAGCCCGCAGTTTCACTGCGTACGAGTTTAGCCAGACGAGAGACTCAGTGGCTTACTGCGAGGGCACGGGCTTGAAGCCCGTGAAACCACGGCCAAGATGGCCGTGCCATGATCAAATTGGCCCCGGCTAAACACGTACTCCACTGCGGGTTTCCCTCGTCATCTTAACGGCCACGAATACGGACAATAAAACAGCCGGTTATCGGCAAAATTGGCGTTGAGGTTGTTGTCTCAGTCCCACTTGAACTTTAACTTCGGAATCCCCTTCGTTAGCTCTTCAATTCGCTCCTTGACAATCTTCTCTGTGAACTTCTCGTTCCTCCACTCTTTGATATCCGCGTTGCTTTTGTTGATCTGTTCTTGCAGGTCCTTGAGCCTCTTGAGCAGGTGCTCGAAAGCGATCTCCTTTCTCCTGACAATCAGCTCGAATCTGTTTTCCACCACTTCCTGGAGCTTCGCAGCCAATTCGTTTCTTTTCTTCTGGTCCTTTTCTCCCTTGATTCTTGGGATCAGGTCATCTCGCCTCTTCTGCAGCTCCAAGTCCTCCATCAGGACCTTCGCCAATTCAGGATTCCATCTCGACGCTTCATATATCCGCCGATATTTCCTCTTCAAGAGGTCAAGTTTCTTATTATAAAGCTCGGGGTCTTTCGGCTTGATCTTGGCGAGATCTTTCGCATCTCTCTGATAGTTCTTGGCCAGCCATTCAAGAAACTCAGCGTCCATTTTCCGTCTGAAGCTCTCTATTCGCTTCCTGAATATCTTGGCGAGCTCATCTGCGCCATGCTCTCTAAGCTGGCTCCTGAACTCATCCAGATCACCTTTCTTGCGCAGCTCGGCCAGCTCTTTCGCCTTTGCCGGGTTGGTTTCCTTGATCCGCTTCATAACCCGGTCGATTTCCTCATCCGTCAGGTCGAATCGCCTTCGGCCCGGCCCTCTTCGTTGGCCTTCGGTCCAGATGTCTCCCTCGTCTTTCTTCTCCGCCTCCGCCGACCCGCAAGGCAAGGCACACACCATCAATACCGCCCCCATCACCAAAACCAAAACTCCACGACGTAACTCCATTATTCTTACCCCTTTCCCCAAAAATCGCCTTGTATTTCCCTAAGCTCCGTCTCAAGTTCATCAAGGGTCGATTCGCCGTTACTGCTTTCGCCCAACAGCAATGCCTTGACTTCATTTTCAATCCGCTCGATCTCCGCCGCAAAAGATGCTAAATGCAGATCGTCCGCCGCAATATTGTCGCTCTCCCAGATCGCCGTTGATATCAAGCCCGCGGTAAAATGCTCGACAACATTCCCCGGCTGCCTATCGAGCGACCTTATCCCAATACCCACAAAGATAATCACCGCCGCTGCCGCCGCTGCCTTTAACGCTATTTGCCTAAAATGATGCCGCTTTCTCTGATGTGCCAGCACGGCCCCCATTTGGGCCTTTATCCCAAGCAAGACATCCAGGCTCGGCTCCGGCGCAGGATGCCGGCCCAAGATCTGCTCGCCGCGCTCAATATCCTCAGCTATCTCGCTCGCACGCTCGGCCTCGACAAATCGCTCCAACAGTTCCCTGAGATTCTCCCCTTGTCCATCTTTCATAATAGTGCTACTCCATCATTTCTCGCAGCCTCTTGAGCCCTCGGTGCAGCTTCGAGAGCGTCGTACCTATCGGCTCAGACCGCAATTCTGCTATTTGCTTCAAGCTCAACTGCGAATAAAACCGCAACATTATCAACTCTCTCGTACCGGCGTCCAGCTTGCCAAGCTGTCTCTGCAACCTGTCGATTTTGTCGCTCTCAGACCTTTTCGACTCCGTTATTACTGCCTCAAGCTCTTGCCGCCGGACATCGAGCAGTTTTTTCCATCGCTGCTTGCCCCGAAGATAATCGTGAAAGATGTTCGAGGCGATCTTAAACAGCCAACTCTCAAACGCACCACCCTTGTACGACCCGATTTTCTCCACTAATTTGACAAATAGCTCGCTCAGCAGGTCTTGGCTAAGCTCATTTTTGCCCGTCAGTCGGTAGAAATAACCATAGCACCGGCTCCCGTACTCATCGACCAGCTCTGAAAAGCACTCGGCGTCACCGTTCTTACAGCCGCTGATTATACGGGCTAACTCATCGCTTGTTGCCATATCAAAGCGCTTCTATCCACAGGTACAGACGGTCTTCGATGCCGATTTATTGCATAAAAATCCGGTTATCGGCCCTACGCCGAACTCCTCCACCCCCCTCCAAACCCACGCCCAATAACAACGCAACGCAGCCCACCATCACTGCCCATTCGACCAAAATCGACCTTTCTAACACCAAGAAATTACTACTCTGTCACACGTGGAAGGCATGGCGTTCATCATTTGCCCTGTGACGAAACATTACTCTAATTTCTCCAAATATAATACCATATTCCCCGGGCAATTTGAAATCCGAAATCTGGCCTGCCGCCACACGGTGCCCGCCTAATACCGGCGAGCGTGGCTGGCGGGAACCCATTCTCCACGGTTAATTAGTATCTGTTGCGGAAACAGCATTTGTCATTCCTGCGAAAGCAGGAATCC
>CAYWOD010000071.1:0-15506 GCA_964459805.1 uncultured Pirellulales bacterium | reverse complement strand
GAAAGCCGGTTGTGCCGGAACTATAGAGCCAAAAGGCCGAATCGTCTTTGCTCGTATCGGCCGGGGCCAACTCGCTCGACGCCGAAGTCATCAACTCCTTCAAAGACAAGTCGGGCTTGGCAGCGCCTCCGGCAACGATGACATGCTTGACATATCTAAGTTTCGAGCGAATAGACTCAACTCGGTCCAGCAGCGACGAATGGATCACCAGCACCTGTGCCCGGCTGTCGTTGAGCAGGTACTCATAGTCAGCAGGCATTAGCAGCGTATTCATCGGGATCGCAACGGCCCCGATCTTGATCGCTCCAAAAAAGGCATACACACATTCGGGGCAGTCCGGCATAATGATGGCAACCCTCTCTTCCATGCGGATACCCAGTCCAAGCAGGGCGTTTCCAAAGCGATTGACTCCTTCGTAGAGGTCTGCGTAGGTGACCGTCTCGTCACCGCAAAGGATCGCCGCCTTCTCGGCCCGACCCTGCTGCAAATGACTGTCAACGAATACTGCGGCGGCGTTTAGCCGCTTGGGAAGCTCGACCGTGCCCATTTTGTTTCGTTTCACCGCTGGTTCAAGGCTTCTGCAAAATTGCAGGTTCACCAAATTCTAAAAAGACCTGTATGCCCGGTCAAGCCGGATCGTCCGATGGTTTTTTGGGAAATGACGCGCAAAAAAGGCTTGTGAAGTGCGGGGCGATGAAGATAATAGGGAAAATGGAGCCCAAACGACATTTGGGCCAAGGGCAAATGCTAAATCCCGGAACAAATGTAGCATTTGAAGTTGATAACAGTCAGTAGGAGAAGATATGTTATGAGTGAAAGCACGAGAAAAAGCACATCACGTCGCGAATTCTTGAAGAACACCGGTCGGATCGCCGCGACCTCGGCTCTGGCTGCGGGGATTGTGCAGCGCGCCTACGCAGCCCCGAGCAACACCATCAAGGTGGCCTTGGTTGGCTGCGGTGGCAGGGGCACCGGCGCAGCGGCGCAAGCACTGTCGGTCAAGAACGGCCCGGTCAAGCTCGTCTCTATGGCCGACGTATTCGAGCATCGTCTTGCCAACAGCTACAAGAATCTTGCGAAGAGGCCCGCTGAACAGGTGGATGTGCCCGAGTCCCACAGGTTCGTCGGCTTTGAAGCTTACAAAAAGGCGATGGACTGTCTTGACAAAGGCGATGTCGCTATTTTTGGGACGCCTCCTGCGTTTCGCTGGGTGCATTTCAAGTACGCTATCAAGAAGGGCCTAAACGTCTTTATGGAAAAGCCGGTCACGGTTGACGGCCCGACCACAAGGAGAATGCTGGAGTTGGCCAAAGAGGCGACGAAGAAGAATCTCAAGTGCGGAGTCGGGTTGATGGTCCGGCACTGTCGAGGTCGGCAGGAACTCAAAGAGCGGCTCGACAGCGGCGAAATCGGCGACATCGTTATGATGAGGGGCTACCGCATGGGCGGCCGCGCGGCTACCTGCGGTCGCAAGCCCGACAATATCAGCGAGGTTTTCTACCAGGTCCAGCGTTTCCACAGCTTTCTGTGGGCGAGCGGCGGCATGTATAGCGATTACTACATCCACCAGATTGACGAGCTCTCGTGGATGAAAGGGGCCTGGCCTATCGATGCGCACGCGCTGGGCGGACGTCACTATCGCGGCGATGCGGTGGATCAAAACCTTGATTTGTACGATGTCGAATACACGTATCCGGATGGGACCAAACTTTTCTACCAGGGCCGGAATATTTCGGGCTGCAAAGGTGGATTCTCGAGCTATGTTCACGGGACAAAAGGCTCGGGTGTTGTCTCCAGCTCGGGCCATGCGCCCGGCAAAGTCCGCACGTATAAAGGGCACAAGATGGACGCAGAGGACCTGATATGGAGATACCCGCAGCCCGAGAAGAATCCTTACCAGCTCGAGTGGGATGACTTGATCGACGCTATTCGGCAGGACAAGCCCTACAACGAGGTTGAGCGCGGCGCGATAGCGAGCATGGTCAGCTCAATGGGCCGAATGGCCGCCCACACCGGCCAACTCATTACTTACGACCAGATGCTCAACTGCAAGCACGAGTTTGCTCCGAATGCCGATAAGCTGACGCCCGATGGTCCTGCGCCGGTGCCGGCCAAAGCCGACGGCACGTATCCCGTCCCACAGCCGGGTATCCTGAAGGACAGGGAATATTGACGTTTGGTCTCGTGCCGTACCTCTGACAAACTCGCGTTGGTGTGACGCCGAGTCGGGCAGGCGGATGTCCGCATGGGCTAAAGCTCATCCTGCCGTCTGATTCGAAGGGCGGTTGAGCGGGCAAGAAGAGTGTGTTGAACGAGGTCTCAAAAAGAGGTTTACAAATAGTTGAAATAGAGCTTAGCACAGAAGCGCCTAATAAAGGAGGTATCATGGCAAATTCAAGAAAATCAGGTAAAGGTCGCGGGACGACACGGCGCGAGTTTTTGAAGGCTTCGACTGTGGCGGCTACGGCTGCTGTTTCCGGGTCACTGAGCATTGGTAATAGCGCGTATGCGGCCGGCAGTGATGTGATTCGCGTGGGAATGATCGGCTGCGGCGGGCGCAATACCGGTGCTGCCGCCCAGGCGCTGGCGGCGGACGCCGGCGCGCGGTTGGTTGCAATGTGTGACATCTTCATGGACCGCGTCAAAGCCAAGCGCAATGCCCTAAAAGGACAGAACCCGGATCAGGTCACCGTGGACGACGATCACTGTTTTGCCGGCTTCGACGGGTACAAGCACGTGATCGAGTCGTCGGACGTTGTGGTGATTGCCAACGCAGCCAAGTTCCACCCGCTCCACTCCATGACCGCAATCAAGGCGGGAAAGCACGTCTTCGTGGAGAAGCCTCACGGCACCGACCCGGCCGGCGTCAAGCTCATGCAGGAGGCCGCCGACCTCGCAAAGCGCAAGGGCTTGTGCATTGTCTCCGGTCTGCACAGCCGCTATCACGCGGGCTACGCCGAGACGGTCCAGCGGATTCACGACGGGGCCATCGGCGAAGTGGTTGCTATCGAAGAGAATTTCCTGCGCGGCCCGTACGGTGTGATTGCGCGGAAAGAGGGACTCTCGGAGCTCCAGTGGCAGTGCAGCACGCAGTACCATTTCCGCTGGCTCTCGGGAGATGACGTGCCGCAGTCGCTGGTGCACAATCTGGACCGTTCCAGTTGGGTGATGGGAAACAAAGTGCCCGTCAAATGTCACGGCTTAGGCGGACGCTCCTCGATGACCCAACCGATCTACGGCGATGTGTTCGATCACCATTCGGTAGTCTATGAATGCGAAAACGGTGTGCGTATCTATGCCTTCTGCCGGACAACGAACGGATGCCATAACGATTCTTCGAGTGTTGTCCTTGGCAGCAAAGGCAAAGCGGATGTTACGCGGTGTCGAATCTGGGGCGAGACAACGTGGCGATGGCAGGGCAGAAGCAATCCTTATCAGAGAGAGCACGATGTGCTCTTTGCAGCGATTCGCTCCGGCAAGCCGGTCAATAACGGCGACTATATGGCCCGCAGCACGATGATCACCGTGATGGGACAGATTTCCTGCTACACCGGCAAGGAGGTTACCTGGGAGCAGGTGAATCAGTCCGATTTCTATTACCCGCCTAAGCCCGAGGATTGTCGTGACGATATGGAGCCGCCGGTCAAGGCCGGTGCCGATGGCAGCTATCCCGTGCCCAAACCAGGTTTTACAAAAATGATTTAGACAGAAGGATGCTCGCGGCAGCCTGCACAAACTGAAGACAAAATGGACCTTACGAGGGACAGAGATATGCAAAGAATATCTCTGCCCCAATGGTCGTTTGCTTTTTTTCAGACCGGTTTTGAGGATATAGAAGATGAGTATGACTCGCTCATTGATGTACGTTGCTGTGGTGGCGATCTGTCTTGGCGTAATGACGACTGCCGGTATCTCGGCCTCACAAGATAGAGTCCCGAAGAGATATACCGAGACCGTTGCGACACAAGGCGGTGAAAAGTTCAGTTTTGAAATGGTGCTCATTCCCGGCGGCAGCTTCCTTATGGGCAGCCCCGGCGATGAGGCCGGCCGTGGGGACAACGAAGGACCGCAGCATAAGGTACGCCTCGATCCATTTTACCTCTGTACGACGGAGACCACACTTGGGCTATTTATGGCCTACTACGAAGAAATGATGACTATTAGGAGCAAGCAAGCCGCAGCCGGACAGACAAGCAAGGATGACGTCGATGCCGTCACGTGCCCTACGCCCGTTTATGGAGACCTGTCGATGGGATATGGCAAGAAGAATCCTGCGATTGCGATAACCTGGCACAACGCAGTGAACTTCTGCAAATGGCTTTCCGAAAAGACCGGCAAGAAATATCGTCTTCCGACGGAGGCGGAGTGGGAGTACGCCTGCCGTGCAGGCACTGCGAGCCTCTACGGTGTTGGCAGCGACGCAAAGCTGCTCAAGGATTATGCCTGGTATGGAGCATGTTCGGACGGCAGGAGTGCCGAAGTGGCCAAGCGAAAGCCCAGCGCGTGGGGTCTTTACGATATGTTGGGCAATGTTCGAGAATGGGTGCATGATTACTACAGCCCGACCGCCTATGAGGAGGCTGCAAAGCACAATCCGGCGGTAAACCCTGCGGGACCTAAAAGCGGCAAGTCCCCAGGGTCCCCGGCGGGCGTGCACGTAGCTCGCGGGGGCGACTACGATAGCCCTGTCGAGGAGCTGCGCTGTGCGGCCCGGGCCTTTGAAGAAGAGTGGTGGCGCATGGGGGATCCGCAGATACCCAAGAGCAAGTGGTGGCTGCCTGAAATGGACATTATAGGTTTCCGGGTGGCCCGACCGGCAACCCAAAAGTGGCACAGATAAGCGTTCTTTCTTATCGGGCGCCGGAGACCTGCCGGACAGGATCATCGTCAAAATCGGCAACCTTCCTCAAGTCCGTACGTCTGAGGCAGCTCTTGAATCCGGTCTGTATCTTCCAGCCCGGATTTCCGGTGCGTCCATCGGATTCAGACGCGCCAACATCGAAGGGAGCCTTCCTGCTGATACAGTTGAAATCCAGCTTCGCAGCGAAGGCCGAATGAGCGTGGTTGATCAGCCTCGACCCAGCTCTGGGCCAATAGTCGTTTTTGCCGGTCTCGAATATCTCACATTTTTCAAATGTGACATGGTGTCCCCGAATAAAGCGCACACCGGAGTTGCCGCCCTGGAAACGCAGACCCCGAATGGTCAGGTGTGAACAATCGACAAACTCAATATTGTTATGCCTGTTGATGTTATCAGCCGGGCGGGTGAGCAGCGGCGTTTCTCCCTCAGCGGCTCGGATAACGATCGGCTGGGCCGGTGTGCCCTTGGCGGAAGTCTGCCATTTCTTATCCCGAAGGCTATTTGTAGCATTGATTCTTTCCTGTCTATTGGAGGATTTGGAAGTCGTCGAGGAGCAGGCGGTCGTCTTCGGCGCCCTCGAATATGAGTTTGAAGTTGTCGAGTACATCGGCCTCGAGGCTCGGGCCTTTCATGCCCCAGCCGAGGCGCGCCTCTATGGCGCGAAACTCGACGTGCCTGATCTGTCCCTTTTTGAGCGAGCCGATCTTGTAGCGGCAGTTGTCTTTTAGTTTTTTCGACCAGATCAGGACCTGCGCGTCACCGATGTCATTGAGCGCCTTTAGTTTGAAGCGCACGGTCGTCGAGTCTTTGACGCCAACCGAGTACGTGTCCCATATCGAGCAGCCCTTTGGGCCGAATGAGTAAGCCTTGGAGCCGTCGGTTCCGCCATCGGTGATCGTGCCGCCCTTGAAGCCGCCGGGGCCATTCTCGAATTTTTGCGAAAAGGCGACTTTGCCGGGCTCGGCGATGAGCAGGCCGGGCGTTAGAAGGGCGCTCTTTGAGGGGACGGCCTTTTTCTTGCCGGCTTTTGGCTTGCCGTGGACGGGGCCGATATATTCGGTGGCGATGACTATGTCGTCGAACCAGACTTCCATTACCCGGCTTTCGGGGTGCGGGTCTTTGTTGTGGCGGGCGGGCTGGTCGGTGTTGTAGTAGAGCAACCAGAAGCTGTTGATCTTGAGCTTGTCGGTTGTGCGCCAGCGGAAGCCCGTGAATCTGCCATAGAGTTCGCCGTCCACCCAGAAGGCCTGCTCGCCGTCGGCCTTTTCGGGATTTGAATTGGCTTTGAGCATCGCTTCGACGCAATACCAGCGGCCCGGCACAATAGGCTCCTGCTTTCCATTGAAGACTGAGCCCCACTTGCTCTTCATCTCGTGCCAGTACGTGTAGAAGTTCCAGACGCCCGGCGGCGGGAATTTGCCCCAGCGGCCGGTAGGCTCGATACCGGTGGAGAATTTCGCGTCGCCGGGCGGGGTCTCGCCTGCGCCGCCCTTGGGCCAGGGTGTGGGCGTGCGGTCGGCGACAAGATGCACGAAGTGATGAATGTAGCCGGTCTTCTCGTGAAACTTGACGTAAAAGCGGGCGTACAGTGTATCGATGCCTTTCGTGTGCGTGTACAGGTAAGCGTTGTCCTTGTAGTGGATCGATCTGTTGCCGGGCGAGTTGGGGTGGATGTCGTCGGTTAGCCTGATATTCTCCTTTCGATATATCTGGCCCCAGCGAACCCCGATTTGCTCAGGGGTGCCGGTCTCGAAGTCTTCGACGAAAAGCACACGCGCATCACGCTCAATGCCGTCATCACCCGGATAGAGCAGGGCAAGGCCGCCCTTTTCCGGTCCCGGCGCGGGCTTTGACGTCAGCAGCGGAATCTCACCTCCTGCGGCATTTTGGGCTTGGCAGGTCGGCCCTGGCGCCGCGAGAAACGTCAGGAAGACGACGACGGCCACTGCGAGGCAGGTTAATGAACGGTTCAGAGACGCATTTTTGTCGGACATGTTTCAAATCCTCCACAACGACAAAGTCGGGTTAAGCAGAAACGTATGATACCATAGATGCCCGCTCAGTCCAGGACCTTTTTGGCGGTTGCCCAATTGGGGTGTGGCCGGGTCTTCTGGCAAGTGATTGGGGCGTTTGTCAATACTCGTTCACAAAGTGCAGCAGACCCGCTGTCGTCATTGCCGGCGAAGCGAAGCAATCGTTGTCACCATGCCGGCCGGTAGATTCGCAAGGCACAGGAAGATTCACTGTTTTATCAGTGAGCATCTGTCGTGCGGCTCGCAACGTACGGGTTCACTGAGAGTTTACGGCTTGGCGCTGCGCACCACGCACAACGCTCTTGCGACCTTCATCCTATTTGAAGAATCTTTATCTGTTGTGTCGATATGGCCAGCCCGAGGCCATGTAATCGATGTCCGATGTCTGCCCGGCGGGGGGATATTCAACACCATACATGGTCACCCCTTCTCGCAAGAGCTTGTCCACACGGTCTATCGTGAAACGATCCCGCCATTTGCGTGTCTCCGAATGGCCGTCACAGAATCCCAAAACACTGCTGTCACCATGATTGATCGCCATCGGCCCCCACCAGCCCCACTTAGGATCTCCTGTATATTCGGGTGCGCCCATTACGAAATGATGGCTCATATTCCAGTTTCGCTGCTCGGCGCTTTCGACAAACACATAACGGGTCGCCGGCGAAGTAATCTCATCGAATTTCTTGATCTGGGTATTGTATCGCGCGTGACTGGACCTCGGCGCACCATAAAGACACATCGGTACTCCGTAAGAGACGAAGACCCCTGTCCTATCATAGAGGCTTTTGCGCATATTATCGGCGGGGCAATGATAGGCATCCGGTGATTTGACGTATTCGTACAGGACCCCCCTCTCGATGCCCCGGATCTCATCCTCATCCGTGACAGCAGGGCTCGTTTGGGTAACGTTAAGCGTACTGCCGCTTAAGTCGCGAGGCACGCCAATCCAGCCGACGTATGTCCCGTTGTCGTCCACACCGTTATCCTCGGCACTCATGATACGGCCATCGTTATCGCTCATGTACATGTACCAACCCGTGGCGAGATTCTTCGTATTGCCCATGCAGGCTATCGCAGAGGCTTTTCGTTTTGCCAACTGCAGCGCTGGCATAAGGATTGCCATCAACAGCGCGATAATCGCGATCACCACAAGCAGCTCGACCAACGTAAAACCTTTCGTTTTCATAGCTCTGCCCTTTACATAGGCAACAAACCTATACACCTAAAAGACGCGCACACCTACAAACACTAAATGAATTATAACAAAATGCTAAGCTTCAAGAAAGCTTCAAGTAGTTTGGAGTTCGGCTTTTTCTTAAAGTCAAGGCCCTGCCGAGCAAGAAGCGCCTTACGCGAATTCCCACTGGCAATTCGTGGATCTCTCACCTTGTCGGCAATTAACACTCCCTGTTGCTGCCGGTGTCTATTCCCCGGGCGAGGGCATGGCTGCTATCCAGTTGTTTGGGTCGTTGCCGTAGTTGGGCGGTATTGTTCGAGTAAGCGATTTACCGCCGCCGTCTGGCTCGGTCGGCCAGAGGTCCACGCCGCCGGGACAATCCTCCGGATGTAAGCCGTCGCTGTAGTTGACCCTGTCAACCCGGATGTAATGACGCGTATCGTACTCATTCACGTCGCCCGGCTTGGAAAGCTCCAACTTCTCGCCCGCATTGCTCAGGTTGCCGTTGTACGGACCAAGCACCACAACGCCGGATGGCGGAATGCCGTACTCAGCCAGATAGGCCGTCATATCCTTCACCACCAACAGATAGCCGCCCACGGGTATCGTAATACCCGGCGCGGCGCCGAACGTATAATCGATCCCGTCCGTGAACCGCCACGGCTGGGCTTCGTTAGGATCATATAACGTGACATCCGTCGGACCGATGTTGTGCAGCTCGATATACTCCTGCCTCTGGTCGCCGGATTGCGGATTGTACATAATCTCGTTAATGACGATAGGCCCGACCTTCGGATAAGCGTTAGGCAGCCACGGCGTCGCCACGCTCATAGCAACGAAGTTATAGTTGCCGGTGCTCCTCTTAAAGTATCTGCCGAACGATACACCCGCCCCCGAGGCGCCGAAATCTTCCGCCTCCCGGTAGCCCATCAAAACATCGCCTTCGGCCGAGCTTAGATACACCGCACCTTCGTTCTCACTCAGCGCAAAGCCGACCTTCTTGCCGGGATCCGTGCTCACTTCTCCGAAATTACCATCTTCGTAGAAGACCAGGTATTCGCCCGAATCAATCTCCGTACCGTCGGCTATCCTGTATTTCATCAGGTTTGCATTGCTGTCGCTGAGATACCAGCCGCCGATGTCGATTTGGGCGTCTGTGGTGTTGTACAACTCAATCCAGTCCCCAAGCGTGCCGGGCGAATGTGCCAGCAGTTCGTTAATCACCACGGCCCCCGGATTGGGTATAATGCCGTTGTCGTCTTCGCCGGGCGAGCCGCCGTTATATGCGCTTGCCCGCCAGGAGTCTTTTTCACCCCAGCTATACGGGTCGCCGTTGACCGGGTCTATTATAGTCAGGGAAAAGCCCCCGCCATCGGTGATTGGACGCCAGTCGTCTCCGTACTTAAAGTCTTGAATAGTCCGGCCGATGGCGTCGGCCAGCTCAATCCTCTCCCCGCCGTTATCCAAGCTGCCGGTGTACTCGCCAGCGATGATACTCGATAAGCCCGGATACTGAGCATCAAAGGCCGCGCGGTCCTTGACCACTAACACGCAGTTCTTCTTGCCAAGCTCCCAACTCGGGAAGGTGAAATCGATGCCGTTGGTGAATCGAACGAGATTGAGGTTCATAGGCTCGTCTGAGATATTTTTTAGTTCGATGAATTCCTCATTAGGGTCGTTCGGGTCGCCGATATCCTGCGGATGGTACATAATCTCGGTGATCCGCAGATTATCCGCCACCGGCCCGACCGCAAAGACCGCCTCGTTCAGCGCGCTCCACGTTCTGCCGCTTTGGGCCCTCGCCTTGACGTGCGTGGTCGCCGTAAGGTTGATAGCGGTCGAATACGTCTTCGCGTGGTCCGTATTAACCGCTCCGCCGGCTAAACGCGGGTCCGTCCCGTCAAGCGTATAATAGACCGTTCCCACCCCGGACATGGTCAGTGGGTAGTCTTTCGGAACCGGCCCACCGAGGTGATTGAAAGATGGAGCGCTGACGCTCGGATACAGCGGGGCCGATGCACCGCTCCTTAGTCTCGTGTTCTTCAGTTGGCTGACGATGGTCTCCGACCGGTTGGGGAAGAACCAGTCGATCTCGTTGCGTAGGGCGCCCTCCCAGGTACTCTTGTTGAGCGAGGAGCTGCCCCAGCGTGCAGATTCGGCAATGATCGCAATATCGATCTGGTCGGCCCGGCTGCGGAAACGCTCGATCGCCTTCGATGCCGTCAGCAGCCCGTTGTTAAACAGATGCTTCTGCGCATGATCCGCGAACCGCATGCGGTAATCGGGGTGGGCCATCAATTCCTGGTGTATCCACTGCGGGTTGCTGTACTGGAATTGGTCGCCGCAGGGATAAGGCCCGGTCCGGTTCGTAAGGCCCCTCGACATAATGTGCTCGGCATCGTGAACGAAATACCGGAAGCCCTCATCGCCGGTGCGGCTGCGGACGCTGAACCAGTTGTTGGTCCTCGTATTGCTCAAGAAGTTCGAAATCGGCGCATCCCGGTCGCCATCGTAAAAGACTTGGAGCATGTAGTCGATGAGGTTGTCCACGTCCAGCAGGACCGGATAGCTAAGGTTTCGGGTCCCGTCAGGATTCAGGCCCTGGGCGCGGTAGTATGTCGCGTCGCTTCCGAACCCCAGGTTGGCCAGGTCCCACAGCTCTCGCCAGGCATCGAGGTTGCCGTCTGTGGCCTCGATAGTGTAGCCTGCGTTCGGACCGGTTGCCTTGACGGTGTCATATTCGTCCTGGCTGCCTCCGAAGTACGACTCGCCGTACGAGGCCTCGGAGCGTTCCTGTGTCTGGAAGATGCCCCAATAGTGCCCGTTGATGTAAAGATGGTAGTATCGGCTTCGAGTATAAGGATGGCCCATCAGCCCCTGTGTGTCGCGTGCCCAGACGTCGCGGCACATCGTATTGGCGCCGTCGTTCTGGAAGCTCCAGGAGTAGTTCTGAGAGGTACGAAGATCAACTTTGTCGAAGGATTCTGCGCCTTCGCTGCCGAACAGCGGGTATTCGAGCTCGCCGTCCCTGTATTCACTGCGGAAAAAGACGCGGAAGGCGTGCTTGGGATTGCCGCCGCTTCGGCTAAAGCCCCCGCGTATGCGCAGCCCGGCATTCGTCTGGAAGCCACCTTGCATTTTACGGGGCAGCTCCCATCGCAGTTCGCCGCGGCTGTCCGGCACCTGCACCAGGTCGGGAAATCCCGGGCCCTGGGGGTTGGGAGGATAGACCAGCTCCAGCGATGTCGGCCGTTCCCACGCCCGGCCGTGCTGACCTGCGTTGACGTAAATGCCGCCCGTTGCTGAACTCCTGCTGGGATTGAACAGATTATCAAGATCGGTCACAATAGACATCGTGGGGATTGAGATCAGCGCATCATCGAGCAAAGGCCCCCAGGTTCCATGGTTTACAATGTAAGAATCCATCCCGTATTCGAACCTCTGACCATTCAAGCCGTCCGACGGCCAGTCCGGACTGGGTTTTTCGCCGTTCAGTGACTGCGTAATCACGTCACTAAGGAAGACATACGTGTGTGTCTCGACCTTGGAGTCCAGGTATCCGGGCCTGAGAGCAACGGCGCGCAGCGGCGTGGTCTTGTGTATGCGAATCGGCGAGCCGGGCGTATAAGTGCTCCCATTGGTGGTTGTAGGCCGCGAGCCGTCGGTCGTGTAACGGATCTCCGCGCCGGACATCTCGGTGGACAATGTCAAATCGAATGGACTGTTGTAGAAACCGCGTTTATGGCTGAACCAAACTTCTGAGACAGGACCTTTTGTGCCGGCGACGTTGAAGGTGCGGGGTGTTGGGGTGGTGAAGTATTGGGGAACGCCCGCGCCGCTGGCCGCGATAAGCTCCGGCAGGACCAGGAACTCGTTATCGCTTTTGCCGTCGTTCAGCGCATGAATCGCCAGCACGTTTCTGCCGTCTTGCAGCAGGTCCATATAGGCCGTAAGGTTAATGGGCTCGAATGCGGCGGCCTCTTCGATCGGACGGTTGGTCGGAGCTGTTGAGTTCCACTGGAGAGAATTGGGGTCGTTGCGCCAAGCGACTTTTTGGCCGTTGAGATACGCCACAAACCCGTCCTCGTATTTCATCCGGAGTGTAAGCTTCTCAAAGATCTCTCGTTCTCCCTGTTCGAGATAAAATTCGGCCCGCGACCACAGCGAGGCGTTGACACCCTTCATCTGGTCTTGCACGTTGGTGCCGCCAAAGCCCCCCTTGAGCATGAACACGTCGAAGGAGTACGCCCTGGAACCGCTTGGGTTGTCGGGGTCGGCCTCGGCGCGAACCTTGAACGTGCCGTCTGAGGCCCTGATGCCCGTCCAGCGTGCTACGTAGCCTTCGTTGTGGTTGTGGCCGGTGTTGAACCGAACCGAGCTTCCGGCGCTGCCGGGAATCTCGATGACGCCGGGGGAAGGGGTAGTGCTGCTGGCGTTGGTGTATGTATCGGCTCCGGTGATGGTATAGCGCGTCAGCCGACCAGTGTAATTGTTGCGGGCGGCGGATGTTGCAAACGTGTACTCGATCGAGGGATCCAGGCCGGTGAACGTCAGGTCAATCCACCATCCCGTACTGCCGTAGTAGATCACGCCGGTCATGTCCGCGAAATTGCCGAATGTGTTGTAGGCATCGGTGCCCGCAGCGCAGTCGCTGCCGCCGTTACGGGGATCCGGCTGCCAATTCACGCCGCCGCTTTGCTCGAACGTTGCCGTAGCGCCTGTCGGCTCACCGGTGGCCTGGTCCACCAGCGGCCCGGAAGTATCACCGCCGAATCCGCTGCCGATACCGTATTCTGTGACGTGCTCGGCTTTGTGCTGGCCACCCTCGAAGACGCAGTCGTTGTAGGATACTCTCTGTTGGCCTCCGAAGCCGAAATTAAGACCGGTCGGCCCCGTTTCCCACGTCGAGTCGTTGAAATCAACCGCTGTCCAATCTGCGCCGGCGTCGCTGCCTGTCGGTACGTGATAGGAAACGGTATCGCCGCCGGCCACCAACGTCCTGGCGTACTGCATCAAGCCGTACGAGATGTCGCCCAACTGTTTGGGGTAGTCCAGGTACTCGTGAGCGATTGTGGCGCCATCGGGCGCCACCAGCACCACGTCCCCCTCATCGCCGCCGCCATCGAGCTTGAAATTCGTGTGCAGCGGATTATTGGGATCGCGCGGGTCGTTGCCCGAGGCAAAAACGACCAGAAACTCACCTGAGCGAATCTCGACGTCGGCTGGAAATTGCCACTTGGCCAGGTTTGAATCGTTATCGGTCAGGTACCAGCCCTCGAGGTCAACGGTTATGTCCATCGGGTTGTAAATCTCAATCCAGTCGCGGAACCTGCCTTCTTCGTCAGCCAGAGTATCGTTATTAACCGCCATGAACTCGCTGATGACCAGGCCTGTTTGGTCCTCAAGCCAGGTTGAGGCCAACAGTGCAAAATCGGCCATAGATACCGCGCCGAGGCCGTCCAAGTTGGCGCAATTGGGCTCCGAGCAGGTGCCATCTTCCAGCCACTGCCGGGCAAAAATGCTGATATCACCAAAATCAACCCTGCAGTTCCCGTCCAGATCACCCACCGGACAGCCGATCCCCACTGAACCGACCAAAAACAGAACTGCCGCCATGCTGAACAAGGAGCGCCTCAAAGACTTGCGCATCTTCTATCTCCTTCCTCGGGTATTTTATGGCCACAGGTTCGTTGCCTAATTCAAGCAAGAAAGCCTGTCACACGACAAAAGGAGGCTTTCTGTGTGCTCCATGGCTCTTCGCAGCACCTAATTGATTCTAAATAACTCAGGCAGCGATGTCAAGGAAAAAGGCCTCGCAATGACGGGGAAACTCAGTTTATACCCCCTGAGCGGTTACATTTGTTGTCACACCCTGGCCTTACCTCGAGTGAATTACTCCTGGAGGCTGCGCAGCACTTTTTCTACTATCAGATGTTCGACCTCAACGGCCCATTGACCGCCCCGCGAGTACACCTGGCCGATTCGGGTTAGCAACACGAATCTGGGCCATTTGTTAACGGCTTTCTTGTCGTGCTTCATGATGTCGATCAGGCTATTTTCGGTCAAATTCTTCGGCAGTTTCACCGGCAGACGAAGTTTTTCGAGAATTGTGCGTATTCTATCGAGTCTGGCGGGCTCGGCCAATTTCATCTCGATTTCGATCAAACCGGCCGCAATTATCCCTATCGCCACTGCTTCTCCGTGGAGCAATTCATACTTACCGGCGGCTTCGACCGCGTGTCCGACAGTATGGCCGTAGTTCAGGATTCTTCGCAGATTTCGCTCGCCAGGATCGCTCTCAACGACGGCGCCCTTAATCTTGCAGTTGAGATGAGCTATTCTCTCAAGCACTTCGGTTTTGCGCTCGAGGATTCCATCGAGATTGTTCTCGATGAAGTCAAAGTAATCACTATCAGCGATTAACGCATGTTTTACCGACTCGACGAGCCCCGCTCGGTACTGCCTTTCATCCAGCGTTACCAGTGTGGCGACGTCGATATAGACAGCCGCGGGGTGCCGGAATGCTCCGAAGGCATTCTTACTCATGCTCGAATCGACGCCGGTCTTCCCACCGACGGCCGAATCCGCCTGAGCCACCGTCGTGGTGGGTATATGAACCACGGGGACACCTCGCTTGAAAACAGAGGCCGCAAATCCCGCGATATCGCCGACAGTTCCGCCCCCGATGGCCACAACGAGGGTATCTCGGCCCAGATAAACCTTTTCCATCGCTTCGATTATTGAGATGACGGTATTGATGTGTTTCGATGTCTCGCCGGCCGGGCTGATCACAAAAGCCGGGACTTCTCTGGAACCCAGGAGTTTCTCCAGATGACCCGCCGCGACGAGGTTCTCGTCGCTGACGACGAACTTGTTGTACCGGCCGAAATCCGTCTCTATCTGCGGCCACAGGGAGGCAAGGATGTCTGTGCCGATGGTTATCTTGTAACCTCCGGCCTTGCCGGCTGGGATTTTGATCTTATGTTCTGACATCCTGACATCGGGCCAAATAGCGAACACACTCACTGAACCACAAGACAAATCGTTAGAATAACCTGTTTATGCGATAAATACAACAGTTTCGTCCCTGACAAACGCAGTTGGGGTGTGGCCGGATTTTCTGGCAAACCAATTTCTCCCTGGTATCTTGATCAAAGGGTGCCACAATTAAACGACCGAGTGGCACGCTCAAACTTTGTTTGGGCGTGTCTCTATGTGGATGTATGCGACAATATGCAGTTTGCAAAGCCCTGAGCCTCGTTGCTTGAGATCGTTCTGGTATTGGCGAACACCTCCAAACAAGTTTGAAGGTGCCACCCGAGGGCACCACTGTGCGAACCCGGACTCGCAGAGCCTGCCGGCAAACAAGTCGAAGGCTTGGAAATGAGTGCGCCAAGCGAAGCTGATGTGAGCAAGCTGGACAATCCAGCCTGGT
>CAYWOD010000070.1:0-15627 GCA_964459805.1 uncultured Pirellulales bacterium | reverse complement strand
GTTAGGATGGTTCGAGCCTATAGACAACGCGGCGTTTGATCTGGAATAGGAGGGTTCGGGTTTGTGCCGTCGGCAAGCCCGCGACAAGTTCAGGTGGGGCGCTGCGCTTGAGGCTGCCACCCGGAGTGGATTGGTAATTGGTTTCCGAGGGGTTGGGATGGTTGTGGTGTGGTCGAAAGGAGGACCCCGCGTGAAACGCGGGGCTAAATATGGATTCCGCGAAGATCTGGATGACTATTTGGATTGATTGCCGATTGATCAGGGTTTGCGCCGCGTTTGAAAATATTATTAACGTCCCAAAGGTTGGGGGCAATCCGGTCGTTGACTTTGGCGAACAACCAATTGCGTTTATCGCTTTATCAGCTTCCAGCAGAATCGCAAACCCATAGGCTCTGCCGTGCCGGAGAATAAATTACTATTACTTTTGCCCGACAATAATTTTACTATCTCCTTGCCGGCACGCAGGATTGGGCAACGCAGGCGTGCGACCCGAGCGCCGTGCCGGTGCTATACACCAGAAGGGCTTCGGGAGACTCTCGGAGCCGTTTTCTTACCTGCTGTTAGCCCTAATGCGATAAACGCTTTTTTACCCGATACTATTTTCCCCACAAATCTTGGGACGATAACAAAATATTTTTGAAATTACTTGACGGTCAGGGCGGCTTTCCATTTTTTGATGGTTTGGTCGTGGTGTTTTTTGCTGAAGAGGCTTAGTTTTTCTTTTGTCTTGGTCCAGTTGGTGTTTTGTGCTTTGACGACCAAATCATTCCAATCATTAAAACAGGTGATAAAATCGCGATGCTCATCGCAATACCACTCTGAGATTTTCAAGAGATTCTGGTCAAAGTCGGTTTGAAACCAGAATGAAGGTCTGGACTGCAGCTCGGTCAGGAACTTTTCAGTGGGAATCAGGTACGGTACGTTCAGGGCCAGAGATTCGAAGAACGACCAGGTGGACCAGGCGTAGGGGATGTGTATTATTGCTTTGAAGCGTTTCAGGGAATCGGCCCCTCGATGGATGCCGTGGAAGGTTTTTAGGCCGAGCGAGGAACAATGGCGGTGGAGGTTCATAAACCTGGTTTCATTATGATACATCGGGATGTAAAAGCCGGTCTCGTAATCCGCTTCTTCCATATAAGCGGCGGTGTGTGGAGTGACCATCAGCCTGTTTGGAGTTCTGTGCCCTATGGGTTTTATCGTCGGCTCGATGACATCTACGCCCCTTTGTTTGCAGTATATCCTTTCAATTTCAGTATTCGGAACAAGCTTGATTCTCTTCTGCTGTGCCAGGCTGCTCAACAGCCGGGAGTATTTGGTGTCTCCTTCTATGGCATAATCAAATCTGTTGCAGATCCAGACAATGAGCTTAGGTGTTAGCTCATCAATATGTTGTAAGAATATGCGGGATAAGGCAGCGGTGTCGGAAGTGATAATTAGATCAAAAGACTGGTAGAAATCTTTCTTGTCCTGCCACCAGGCGTCGGCTCTTTGCTCGGTTACCTTGTAGCGGTTCGGCCGATAGATGTCGGCTGCGTAATCGTGGAAATAGAGGGTTTCAAGGTCGAGGTCCAACTTTTCGCAGACGTATTCTATGTCGTATTGGCATCCGCGATGAAATGTAAGGTGTAAGACTCTCATAATTTAATCTGCCCCGAGCCGGTCGAAGGGATGACATCGTTGCTCAATGCCTTCCGATTAGGTTTACGGCTCGGACGGTTCTGGTTCTTGCTTCTGCTTTGTCGGGGAGGGTGCCTTTTAGCCGGGCCTTGGCGCGGCCGGTTCGGGTGGTTGCTTTTGGTATTTGCCTATTAGGTTCAAGAGGTCCATTCGCTTGGGGTGATCGGGCTCTAAGTCGAGGACCATTTGCCATTGGACAATCGCCTTGGCGTATAGCTGGGCTTCCTCGTATGCGTAGCCGAGCTTTAGGTGCAGTGATGCGGTTTCGGGGTTTTCCTGCACGGCCCTGGCGAGGTATTCTATGTACTTATCGAGCCGGCCTGCCTGGTTGTAGCGGTCGGCCACCTTGAGGTAAGCATCGACCAGGGCCGAGCCGTAAGTGGCCTCGTCTATCTTTATCGCCTCTTGCAGCAGTTTTAGATACTCATCGTAGCGGTGGATGCCGAAGGCCGACTGCGCGTAGTAGTAATAGAACAGCCCCTTGTCTTCCTTGGGGATCACTTTTTCGATTTTCTTGAGCATCTCGTGCGCGGCGTCGTAGCGCTTTGCGTTGAGGTAGATGTTTGCGAGCAGGAACTTAATGTCGGGACTCTCGCCTATCCCGTCGGCTATCGCCTTTGCTACTTGATAGACGGCCGAGGTCGCCGGCGCAGCGCGGAAGGCGTCCTTCTTGCCGGGCACAGGCTCGATCAGATACCAGTCGCCATAGACCGTGCCCGCCTTGCCCGCCTTGACCGTAATCTGCGAGATCTTACCGAAGTAGTTGCGCAGGTTGAAGTAGGCCGAGCCGAGCTTGTAGTGCAGCACCGGGATCTCCACTCCCAGGCGAAGGGCCGACTGGTAAGACTCGGCCGCCAGCGCAAAGAAATTTCCCGCCAGATAGATGTTGCCTAATTGATAGTGGTCGGAGCCGCTCTTGGGATTGAGCTTGATGGCCTCTTCGAAGTACTTGCGTGCACTGTCGTAATCATTGAGGCTGTACTTCGCCTCAGCTAACAGGTGATAAGTCGGATAGTCGTGGCGGTACTTAAGCAGCGGCTCGAGCAGACCGACCACCTCTTTGAACTTCTTCTGCTTCGTATAGACCTCGGCGAGCAGTTGCCCGGCTTCTACGTGGTCGGGCGTTGTCTTTAGGATATCGGCGAGCAGGGTCTGGGCCTCCTTTTCGTTCTTGGCGTAGTAGTATGCCCGCGCAAGGTGGAGGCGATAGCTAGTCTTGGTCTCGTCTTCGTCCATTGCCTTTTTGAGCAGCTTTATGGCCTGGTTGTACCGGCCCTGGAACAGGGCCTTGCGTCCATCCTTGAACTGCTCGAGGCCGTTTGAATTAGTCGAGGTCCCTGCATCGGAATTCGCCGCCATTGACAGTGCCGGGCAGCTCGCCACGACTAAGCCGAGCATCCACAAAAAGATTGAAGTCTGTAACCGCATAATCGTATCTCCTTAAAATTGCGCTCTGACCGTGCCTTATAGTCTGTAAGCTTTGATCCAGTTAATCTGTTCGCGTGCCTTTTGGACCATGGGGCCCTTCGGGAAGTTATTGATGTAATTAGTATAGGCGTCCATAGCGTCAACCCAGCGGCCTAAGTGCTCGTAGCTCTCGGCAATGGCGAACTGGGCATTGCTGGCCTTGGGGCTGCGGCGATAGTTCCGCAAGAAGGCCTTGTACGCCTCGACCGCCTTGTCATATTCGCCCTTGCTCTCGTAGTGCTGTGCGATCCGCCAGCTTGCATCTTCTGCAACGCCGGTCCCGCTGAATTGTCTTACGATTTCGAGCCAGGCGGCCATAGCGGCGTCTGAGTCTTTGAGGCGTTCGTTGTAGATCGTTGCCATTCTCAGCAGTGCATCCCCGGCCTTGTCGCCGCCGGCGACTTTGGATGTCTGGTCGTATGCAGTAACGGCCTTGCGCAGGGCGGCGTTGATCTTGTCCTGACGATTGGCCAATTGGACGGCTGTCAGCGTTTCGACCATTTTGCCGGCCCAGTTGGCCGCCAGGTCAATATTGGCTATGTCGAACGCCACATTCTGCCCGGCAAACCTCGCCTCCTGCAGCTCGGCCTCCTTCTGAGCGCCGCCCTTTTTCAGGGACTGTACAAGCCTGTCTTGCTCGCTCCGCTGCTTTCCGCGGGCGGCCCGCACCTGTTGATATGCCTCGGACTGCGCGGCTTCGGCGGCCTGGGCGAGCGTAGAGGCCCGCGTTACCGCCCCGAGCTTGTTCGCTTCGTCCTCGTAGCTCTTGCCGACTAAGTAAAGGGCATCGTCGGCCAGCGGGCTGTTGGGATATTGTTTTGCCACGGCTTTTGCCGCCTCGCGGGCCTTATCCATTTCCCCCATCGCTAAGTAAGCGGTGCCGACCGCGTAGAGTGCATCGTCGGCCAGATGGCTTTGGGGCCAGTTGGCCGCTACCTTCCGGTATTCGATTATCGCCTTGACACGGTTGGACAGTTGACCCAATACAATCGTAGCTATCTGATACTGTGCATCAAATGCCTTGCGCTGGTCTTCCTCATCCACCAGCCCCTGGTACCGGGCGAGGTCTTTGAGCACGGTCACCCGGCGCTCGGCCTCGGCCTTCCTCGAGTCCCCCGGATAATCACGAAGGTAAAAAGTATAGCCTTCCAAAGCCTGCCGCCACTGGCTCAGGTTGATAATGCACTCGGCGATGGACCACTTGGCCTCTTTGACCCAATCGCCGCTGGAGAACTCCGCGATGACCCTGCGATAGGCCGCGATAGCTTCGTCCCACGACTCGTTGGTTTGGTGGATCCTGCCTATCGTTGTCAGGGCTTGGCCGGCCTGCGGATGACGCGGGAAACTATCGACAAACATCCCCAGAACGTGCAGGGCCTCCACCCAGCGCTTCTTATCTTTCAACTGTACGCCGATCTGGTAAATCGTATTCTGGATCCCGGTATCGTTGCCGCCGCGGGCGATGTTCACCTCCTGGTAGGCCTCGGCGGCACGCAGCGGCTGCTGCAGATTGTTCTGGTAGGTCTGGGCGATCCTAAGAGCGGCTTCCTGGGCCAGAGAATGCGTGGGGTAGCGGATCATCAGGTCGTTCCAGACGGTAATCGCCTCGTCGTAGTACTGCCTGTTTGCCAGCTCGCCAGAGACGTCCCAGAGCATCTGCGGGATCGTTCCAATCTTGGGATGGTCATAATACTTGTCAGCGACTTGCAGCAGCTCGGTGGTAGCGCGGACATACTGGCCGCGGGCCAATGTCCGGCTGAAAGCATCGACCACCCTGGCCTGTGTCAGGTAACTATTGGCGATGTCCCACTGCGCGTCATGCAGCAGTGTTTGCTCGGCCGGAAAATCTGTCACGATTCCGCTCAGCTCATCACGGGCCCTGGAGAACCGCTGAGCCACCTCAGAGAGCATCAATTGCTTTGAAGTCTTCTTCTCGACGGGCTTGGCCGCCCAGGCCAGATAGTCACGGGCGATACCCAGACGAAGGCCGGGGAGCTCGGCGTCACTCGGATTGTCCTCGAGGAATCGCTTTGCCATCAGGGCCGCCCGCTTCCACTGGTCCAGCGTTCTCCAGTGGTCGATCATAACCTTGATCTCGCCTCGGCTCTGCTCGGCTATGCTCGTGCGCGGGTACTTCTTGCGGATGCCCTGGAAGAACTCGTATGCTCCGTTGAGCGCCTTTTCCTGGCGGGCGATTTCCGCTTCAGAGAGAACTGCTTTGACCGCCAAGACCAGTTGGGCCTTGTCCTTGGCGCCCTGCCGGGCCGGCCGGTACCTAAGCTGATCGCGAAGCTGGGCGATTCGGGCCGCCTGGCTCGCTTCGTGCTGGCGAATAGCCGCCAGAACGCGGGTGTTACTGACTTGGATATCGTCGAGCGGTTTCCGAGACGGTTCGAGGACCGGCAGTGCCGGCCTTGTTGTGGATTCGGATGCGGTTTCTCTGTCGATATCCGGCTTGCTCCCGCCGGGCGCGCCTCTTGGGTAAGCTCCCGCATGACCGCCATAACCTCCTCCACCATAACCTCCTCCACCATAACCTCCTCCGCCATAACCTCCTCCGCCATAACCTCCTCCGCCATAACCGCCATAACCACCTCCGCCATAACCGCCATAACCACCTCCACCATAACCGCCATAACCATAACTGGTTATGAGGCCTGTGGTTCCGAATACTCTTGCTACGGCGCGCTGTTCGTCTGCACCTTCGGCGCCAGGCGCCTCTCGCAGCGTCAGCGTGGTCAGCACCTTCTTGGCGTGGTCGGGCATCGCCTTGCCTAATTGACACAGGCCTCGGCAAAACTCTATCCGCTCAACTCGCCGAATAGCCGGACCTTGACCAATCAACCCGGCGTAGATGCCGTCCGCCACGTCCCAGGCGTTCGTCTTGGCGTACTCCAGTGCGATAGCCATTATTTTCTGTATCACGTGACCGACCATAATGCTTTTCGGATATGTCTCGATGAAATTCTTGTATGCGTCGATGGCCGCGACAAACTCATTGCTGATATTGGTGGGCGCCGCCTGGTCTTTGAGGTCCTTGATTTCCTTGGCAAGAGCGAGGCGGGCTTTGGCATCGAGCGCAGCGGCGGCGGCCATCGTAGCTTGTTCGAGAGGGCTGCTGGACCCCGGCTGGGCCTGCAAGAGCACCTTGACCTTCGCCGCAAATGCCGCGAAATCCCGGTAAACGCCCACAGCGACATCATAGGCTTTATGTCTCTCAAAGACCATCGCGATCTGGAACACACTCGCGACCGCGTGGTCACGCAGCGGGCCTGTCGGATTCTCGGAGATAAACTTCAGATATGCTTCAATTGCCCCCTGGAACGCGGGCGTCAGCGTAATCTTCTCCGTGGCGTTATACTGCTTCAAAAGCATATCAAGCTCTCGGCCCGCCAACTCGAATTTCAGGTTCGCAAGCTGCAGGTTCGCAAAGGCATTGGCGACGGCAACACTTTCGGCCGGTTTGACCTTTATGGCCTGCTCGGCGGTGTCGAAATAGTCGAGCTGTATGTAGTGAGCGACGATGTTGCTCCAAAGTCCGCGGACCTCCGCCAGCAAAGCGTCCTTCTCATCCAATCCCTCTTGAAGCTCATAGCAGAGCTCCAACGCCTTGGTCAGCACCGGATCAAGCTCGCGCGGCACAGTCAGCCCGGCGCCGGCCAGGCGACTGTGCTCGGTGAATACCTGCTGCCTCCACAGTTTCGCCACGGCCAGCTTCGCCTGGACCTGCTGGGCCTTCGGTAAAGACTCGGCCAACTGCGTGTATGCCTGCTCGGCGACTTTATAGTGTCCGTGTTGGACCCAGAGTTCGAGGTGTGTATTGAGTTTCTCCAGTGCCTTTGGGCCGTAGCTTGCCTGATGTGCCACTATCTTTGCCAGAGCCGCCAGCAGTTGCTTCTGGCGGTCGCTGAGACTTGCGTTTTCTTCAGCGCGCCCGGCGGACAGATTGTCGTTGAACGCTGCGACTGCGTCGGTATTCAGCAGGTCAACCTGCCGCAGCACAACAGCTGTCCAGTTTGAATTGGTCGGCTCGAGGGCGTTCAGAAGGGCAGAGTTGATTACCAATGCCATACCCCTGGCTGCGGGTTTCTCGGCCTGACGCTTCGCGCAGTTATCGACAATGGCTGTCACAACCTTAACTGCCGCAGAGACAGCGGATGAGTCCGCATCGGCCTGGATGACCGGCAGTGCAATCTCCACCGCCCAACTGTAACACGCCTTTGGTTCGGTCGCCTCGGAAGGCCAGTCGGAGGTTGCCGCGAGCCTGCGCACTCGCTCAGCCAGGTCGGCCTGGTCACGCCAGGCGGGTTCGGCCGGGAATTCCTTATTGATCGTCCCGTAGGTGGCCACGGCCGCTGCAAGGGTACTCGGCAGCGGTCCGGGGACGAGCTGCCCGGCTTTGGCCTTAGTGGCGAGTTGTTTCAGTGCCAATCCCTTTTTGTACATCCCAAGCACTCGAAGCGCAAGCGAGCGGCTGGACGAGGGCAACTGGGCCTTGAGCAGTCTCTGGCAGCCCGTTATTGCGGCGGCATCGGCCCCGTTGTTGGCGTAATGGCTGCTCAAGTGCCCCGTCATCTGCTTTGTCAGCTTGAGTGCATCTGCTGCCTTGAAGGTCCTCTTGAACAGCTCGCTTGCAGCCCCCAAAGCAGCCTCGTCCGTTGTGCTCAGTTCGGCATCGGTCGTCGGTTTACCTTGCTGCCGGGAAGTGTCCAGGTACGCCTTGACCAGTTCCCCCAGTGCCTCTTCGACCAGCGGGTGCTCGCCGTTGGCGTCGATCCACGCTGAAAGCTCCTTGGCGCCGGCCGGGCCGGGGTCCTGCGCCAGATTGAACTTAATCATTTCGTACCGGGCGCTCGCCGCTGCCCGTGTGCCTTTGAAATCGGTCGCGACTTTCTCAAGCAGCTCCAGTCCTTCCTTGAAGGTGCTGGTTGCCCGAATCTTCGCCCGGCCGAGAATCAGCGTTGTTTTCGCTGCATTTACCAGTTTCGGGTGTCTAATCAAAAGCTCCTGGACAACTCTCTGGGCGCCCTCGTAATTGCGCGTTGCCAGCAGCATCTCGGCCTGCAGCGTCATAACCTTGACTCGCTGGGCGTCTGTCAATGCCTTATCTGCAAGAAGCTCGCTACAGGCTACTTTGACCGAACTATGCAGCTTGTCTCTCAACATCGTTTCTATCAGGCTTATACTGGTATCGACATCGACAAGCTGACCGCGCAGGGTCTTGAGCATCTTGTTGGCGTATGGTTCATCCGGGGCCAGTTTCAGTGTTTTCGTCCAGGCGGCGATTGCCTTTTCGACCGCGCCGAGCTGGTACTCGGCCCTTCCCAGCCAGAGAAAGACTTCCGGATTGCCCGTGTCGGTCTGTGAGGCCTTTAGAAGCAAATCCCTTGCCTCGGCAAACTTGGCGTCGGCGTATGCGGCCTTGGCCTGCCCGAAGGCGGCCTCGGCATCGGCCTGGGCCAGGACGCCGGGTGAAGACGCTCCAATTACAGCCGTTAATAAAATAATAGTCGCTAACCTCTGCATCTTGGACCTCCCTAAATCAAGTCATTCCTCAAATAAAGACACTTGTCCACAATAGCGGAGCCGGCAGCTTCGATTCTCACACGCACATCACCAAGGCCGGCCGTCCCACTATGTTCCCGGACCAATGAGCCGTCCGAAAGTTCCACTTGTTTTTCTTGTACCGTCAATTGGTCATTTGCCTACTCAGTATAGTACGACCGAACCGGTGCAAAACAAAGTAAAATGGATGTAAAATTATAGGCGGGATTGTTTACGGAACATTTACAAACGCCGTGCGTTGATTCCGCGCACAATCTGCGGGGGTAAAATTCTTGAAATCTTCCTCTGACAGCTTATCCGGCAAAGGACCGGCGTCTCACTATCGCCTTTGCCCGGCCCGGGCCGGACGGGGCAGTGTTATTGATTTCTGTTAAATTAAGACTTTTGCAAAACTCCTCTCAAATCAAAGCAGTGCATATACCAGTGTATATATAAGGTAGCCAACCCCGACTAAGGCCGCAAGGATAACAGCTAACAGCAGAATGAGCACAATGACCGCGATGGGATTGTCTTTTTTCAGACCGCCCACGAGCCATTCCCTAATAGGCAGAGTTTGCCGGGCGGCTGTTTCTTCTATTCTTGGCTTGGCCTTGCGGCGAGGTTTTGATTTGGTCCGCGGCGCAGCGACCGCCGGGATCTCCGGTTCGCCGGCTTCTGCCACCGGCGCCTCCTCATCGGGTTCGAGTATTCCCAATTCCGCCACGTCCAAATCGGGCGATTCGCCTTCGGCCGGCTCGGGGACTTCGAGCTCGGGGATTTCCAGATCCACGTCATCCACGCCGGACGGTTCGAGCTCCGGCATCTCCGGTTCCGAGAGCTCCAGATCGAGGGGCTCCAATTCCGGGACCTCTGCTTCCGGGCTTTCATCTGCCGCCGGTACTTCGAGTTCCGCAGCCTCAGCCAGGGGCTCGTGCGATGTGGGGATCGGCAGCGGCGGTGCTTCGGCCCGCGGCACCTCCGGTCCCAGCTCGATGCCTTCTTCCAAGGCCAAAGCTTCGATTTCGTCGATCTTCAGGAGCTGGTTTGCCCCGTCGCGGAACTCGCGCAGCTTGCCCTGCTTGACCAGCTCTATTAGTTCATTCTCCGCCTTGCCAAGTCTCTCGGCAGCTTCCTTCAGTGAATAAAACATACCCGCCATGATCACTTCCTCCTACAAGCCGGCCACGCGGCTCACCATGTTTTCTCTGTTTGAAAACGTTTGCTATCTACAATATTATACCCAACCAATGATACAGTAATACTTGTCGAATGTCAACATAATCCTGATTCGAGTATGGGGATTTCCTTGTGGTCGTTTTTGGACCCTGGGCAACAAGAGCGATGCACCGCACCCAAATGGTGCGTCCGTTCCTCTATTCAAACGGCCCAATGACCCGCAAAATAGGATTTGACAAGGCTCAGCGAGCGCTGTTATATTGCAAGAAACGACGAACAGTTGGTATCGAGGGAACAGATTATGAGTCATATAGTCCGTTTTGGTATGTTGTGTGTTTTGCTGGCCGGTTGCAGCCCGACACAGAAGGGCGACTCTCCCGAGGATGCCGCAAAAAACGACCAAAGCAAAAAAGTGCTTATCGTTACCGGTATCGACTATCCGGGGCACAAGTGGAAACTGACGGCGCCGGTTTTGGCTGAAGCGATAGCGGCCGACAATCGATTGGCCGTTACGCTTACCGAGAAGCCGAGTGACCTGGCGAGCGATGAGCTTGGCGACTATGACGTAATTGTGCTGCACTTTATGGATTGGGAAGTGCCGGCCCCGGGGCCGGCAGCCCGGGCCAATCTCAAACGCTTTGTCCGCAGCGGCAAGGGTTTGGTTTTGGTTCACTTCGCCTGCGGGGCGTTTCAGGAGTGGCCGGAATTTGTCGAATTAGCAGGGCGCGTCTGGGACCCCAAGCTGCGAGGACACGACCCGCACGGCAAGTTCACTGTCAAGATCATTGACGGCCAACACCCTGTAACCAAGGGGATGAAAGAATTTGAGACGGTCGATGAGCTGTACACGTGCTTAGCCGGTGAGACTCCAATCAAGGTCCTGGCAACGGCGCGTTCCAAAGTTGACGGAAAGGATTATCCTATGGTCTTTGTATTAGATTATGGCAAGGGGCGAGTATTACATAGTGTCCTGGGCCACGATGTTCAGGCCCTGACCAATCCGGATGTCGGCCGGCTCTTCCGCCGTGCTTGTGCCTGGGCCGGGGGCCTGCCCGTTGTGCCTAAGGCCCCGCAGCAAGCGCCGGCTAAGAAATAAGTGCTTATGAATAAGGAGAAACTGTAATGAAAGTCGGATTCAATATGTTGTTGTGGACGACGCACGTAACCCAAGAGGACCTGCCGCTGCTTGAGACACTCAAGAAGGTCGGGTACGACGGCGTCGAGATACCGCTCTTCGAGGGGGATGTCGCCCACTTCGAAAAGGTGGGCAAGGCAATCAAGGATAATGGCCTGGCCTGCACGTCCGTGACCGTCATTCCGGACGAGGAGCACAATCCCATCAGTGTCGATGCGAAGAACCGCCGGGGATGGGTAGAGCATCTCAAGTGGGCAATCGATTGCTCTGCGGCGCTGGGATCGGGTGTCCTGTGCGGGCCGTTTTACCAGCCGCTCGGCGTCTTTTCCGGTGAAGCCCCAACCGAGGAGGAAAAGCAACGTGCCGCCGAGGTGCACGGCCAGGCCGCCGAGGCTGCTGCGGCCGCCAACGTTTCACTGGCACTCGAGTTCCTCAATCGATTCGAATGTTATTTTCTCAACACGATGGCCGATGCCGCAGATTACGTCAAGCGCGTCAACCATCCCAACGTAGGCGTTCTGTTCGATACGTTTCACGCCAACATCGAAGAGCAGGACCCGGTCGGCTGTATCACTGGGCACATCGACGTTATCAACCATGTCCACATCAGTGAGAACGACCGCGGCACGCCGGGCGCCGGGCACATCGACTGGCCCGGCACGTTCAAGGCCCTTCGCTCGGGCGGCTACGATGCGTGGCTGGTCATCGAAGCGTTCGGTCGGGCGCTGCCGGATTTGGCTGCCGCCACTCGCGTCTGGCGCGATTTCTTCCCCAGCCGCGAATCGGTCTATACCGACGGTTTGAAGTTTGTCAAAGAACAATGGGAAGCCGCGGGCTAATCGCCCGGGCGTAACAATATTGTTGATGGTCTCCTGTTTTGCAGGGCACTGCAAAACAGGGTCTCTTTACAAAGGAGGAATTATTATGCGAACGATCCATTTACAACTTGTTTTGATTGCGTTGGCTGTTTTCGGTGTTGCTGCGGGTTCGGCCGTTGCTGCGGATGCGGGTTTCAAGCCGATATTCGACGGCAAGACACTCACCGGCTGGAAGTCGTCCGAGATGAGCCATTGGTCAGTGGCCGGCGGCGCGATTGTGGGGCAGACCACGGCGCAAAACCCCGCCAAGGGCAATCAGTTCCTTGTGTGGCAATTAGGCCAACTGGACGACTTCGAGCTGAAGCTAAAGTACCGCATCAGCGGGACCCCGGCCGCCAACTCCGGCATCCAGATCCGAAGCCAGGTCCACAACGATGGTCACGTCGGCGGTTATCAGGCGGACATCGACCGTGGCGGCACGTGGGTCGGTGCGCTCTTCGACGAGCGCGGCCGGGGAATGCTCGCCGCGCGCGGACAAAAGACTACCATCGGCTCCGATGGAAAGAAGAATGCCGTCTCCTTTGGTGATGCAAAGGCCCTGATGGCCATCGTCAACAAGGACGGCTGGAATGAGTACCATATCATTGCCAAAGGCAATCACATTACCCTGAAGATTAACGGCAAAGTCACTTCGGAGGTGATTGACAACGACAAGAAGAACATGGAGTTGGGGGGCGCCCTTGCGCTTCAGTTGCACGCAGGGCCGCCAATGGGGATTCAGTTCAAGGACATCCAGCTCAAGAGGACCAAGATGGCTGATAAGAAGAAAATCGTCCTGGTCGCGGGGCGTAAGAGTCACGGTTACAATGCCCACGAGCACAACGCCGGATGTTTGCTGCTGGCCAAATGGCTCAACGAAAACGTACCCGATATATATGCGACGGTCTATCAGAGTGGCTGGCCCCAGGACCCTACGGCCTTTGACAATGCCGACGCGATCACCATGTACTGTGACGGCGGCGGCGGGCACGTAGCCATGCAGCACCTCGACGACATGGACGCGATGGCCAAGAAGGGCATGGGGATTGCCTGTCTGCACTACGGGGTGGCGATACCCAAGGGCAGGCCCGGTAATTCCATGCTCAACTGGACGGGAGGATACTACGAGACACACTGGTCGGTCAATCCGCACTGGAAAGCCGAATTCAAGAAATTCCCCAAGCACCCAATCACCCGCGGCGTCAGGCCGTTCGAGATAGACGACGAGTGGTACTACCACATGCGTTTCCCCGATAATATGCAGGGAGTAACGCCGTTCCTCTCGGCCGTCCCGCCGGAGAGCACCCGCAAGAGACCGGATGGGGCCCACAGCGGCAATCCGACTGTTCGCGCGCGAACGGGTATGGCCGAGCACGTAGGCTGGGCGTACGAGCGCCCGGACGGCGGGCGAGGATTCGGGTTCACCGGCGGACATTGGCACCATAGCTGGGCCCACAACGACTTCCGCAAAATTGTGCTAAACGCCCTCGTATGGGTAACCGGCGTCGAGGTGCCGGCGAACGGCGTGCCGTCGAAAACTCCCTCTATCGAGGAGCTTGAGGCCAATCAGGATTACCCGAAGCCAAGGAATTGGAATCCCGAGAGAATCAAAAAGCTGATCGAGGAATGGAACGGCTAAGCCGTCTTCCTATAGACAACTAATTGCGAATTGTCGGTGAGGAGTGCTATTATGCGCGTCTCGAAGCTGAATAACCCGGTTAGGCTCATTTGTCTGGGCTTGGTGATTGTTTGTTGGTTTTCGATGCAGACCGCATTTGCTGCGAAATTCCGGCGTATCAGCGTCGAGGATTATGTCGATAAAATGAAGGGCGGGTGGATCGGGCAGATGGCCGGCGTCGGCTGGGGCGCACCCACGGAGTTTCACTTCAAGGGCGAAATAATACCCGAAGACAAAATGCCAAAATGGCGTCCGGAGTTGATCAACCAATTTCACCAGGACGACATCTATGTGGAGATGACGTTCCTGCGGACACTGGAGCTGTACGGAATGGACGTTCCCATTCGGCAGGCGGGCGTCGATTTTGCGAACAGCCGCTACCCGCTCTGGCACGCCAACAACGCCGGGCGGACCCTTTTGCGAAGCGGCGTCGCCCCGCCTGATTCGGGCCATCCGCAATTCAACAAACACGCCGACGACATCGACTACCAAATCGAGGCGGATTACTCCGGCCTTATCGCGCCGGGGCTGCCTAACGTGGCTATCGAGCTGGGCGAAAAATTCGGGCGACTGATGAACTACGGCGACGGCCTCTACGGCGGACAGTTCGTCGGCGGTATGTACGCCGAGGCGTTCTTTGAAGATGACATGGTCAAGATTGTACAGGCCGGCCTAAAGTGCATCCCAAAGCCCAGCCAGTATTATCAGTGCATTGCCGATGTGCTCAAGTGGCACGCCGCCAATCCCGACGACTGGCAAAAGACCTGGCAGCTCATTGAGGACAAATACCAGGATAATCTGGAGTATAGACGGTTCTCGTGCGGCGGGTCGAAGAGTGACTTCAATATCGACGCTAAGATCAACGGTGCCTATATCGTAATGGGCTTGCTTTACGGCAAGGGCGATCCGGATGAGACCATAATCATCTCGACTCGCTGCGGCCAGGATTCCGATTGCAACCCGTCGAACTCCGGCGGCGTGCTGTTTACGACCATCGGCTTTGACAAACTGCCCGATAAGTTCAAATCAGCTTTGAACCCCGAAGGCAAGTTCAGCCATACGCCCTATAACTTCCCGACGCTCGTTGAGGTCAGCAAAAAGCTCGTTCGCCAGGCGGTCGAGCGCGCCGGAGGGCGCATCGAAAAGAACGCCGACGGCGCCGAGGTGTTCGTCATTCCGGTTGCCAAGGCCAAGCCGACTAAGCTCGAGCAGTGCTGGGAGGCGGGCCCCGTTGCCAACAGCCGCTTTACAGAGAAGGAGATGGCCCAAATCACCGCCACGGCCGGGAAGAATATGTCCACGGCGGCGAAAAAGTTTGGCGGCGGCTGGAAGGTGGCCAGGTGCGGAGATGATATGAATCCAGGCTTCTACGACGAGCTGCACGGCAAGAAGAACGTCCTTATGACGCATCCCTTGAACCGTACGACCGGGTGTGTGCTGTCGAAAGAAGTTGAGATTCCCGCCGGCAAAAAGACAATCCTTGCGCTGACCGTGGGCCATCACCCCGAGGGCGACTGGATATTGATAGTCAAGGCCGACGGCAAGGAGTTGCTAAGAAAGACCATCGGCAAAGAGACCGCCAAAGACCTCTGGACCGACATCGACGTAGACCTGTCGCGTTACGCCGGCAAAAAGGTCAAGCTCGAACTAATCAACCAGCCGAGCGAATGGAAGTTTGAGGCCGGCTACTGGGCAAAGATTGAGTTAGTTGGTTAAATACTTACTGTTGCGGGAAGGCGAAACCGGCAATATCACCCCTGCGAAAGCAGGGTACGTGTTTAGCCGGGGCCAATTTGGTCGTGGCACGGCCATCTTGGCCGTGGTTTCACGCCCTTCAAGCCCGTGCCCTCGCAGCAAGCCACTGAGTCTCTCGTCTGCCTAAACACGTACGGTTAGAGCTAACCTGCAATTTTGCAAAAGTCTTGCTATGACTGAGGATATTCGAGAAGCACTGGCGAGGTATTGGGGTTACGACGATTTTCTGCCGTTGCAGAAACAGGCTATGGAGTGTATCAGTCGGGGGCAGGATTCGATTGTTGTTCTGCCGACCGGAGGTGGTAAATCGCTGTGCTTTCAGGCGCCTGCTGTGACGA
>CAYWOD010000069.1:0-15715 GCA_964459805.1 uncultured Pirellulales bacterium | reverse complement strand
GCCCGAACGATATTTCAGACAAGCCGCCTAAAGACGGGTTTTTAGAGTGGATTCAGAAGTAACTCTTTCATTTTCTTTCTCCTTCTGTTTCAATGATGAACAACAAGGCTGATCTTAATATATACTGGCCTGCACCAGCTACGAGCCAGTATATACTGAATTGCGTATCTTTTCAACAGATTCCATTGGTTTTTCATGAATTTTTTCACTCTGTCCTTGTAAAGCCTTGTTCTACAGAGGCTTAGATATAATAGGAATCTTCAAGAAAAACGCGATCTGTTCCAAAAGACGCTCAGAAAACTGCGTAAAGTCGCGGTTTCCCATTCGGCCCCGGAGATTTGAAGGTCTCCGCTCCTTCTCTGGGCTGGGGGCATCAATTCGACCATCGAGAATCTACCATCCCTGTTCATCAGCGTTAACCTGTCCTGAGCATCGTCGAAGGGTCGAACGGATCCGTGTCTAATAACTTTTCGTGCCAATTCGTGGTTAATCCTTTCTTCATGCCAAAAAATTCACTTGACACCTAACTCTGTGTATGGTATAATATATATCTAACAAGTTGATAGTCACACTCAATCGTTAGTTCGGAGAGCTAAAATCATCACCATCAACCGCCCAAGATCCCCCAATCGCCTATATATCCTGAGCGGAGTCGAAAGACCACTAATCAATTCGAAGGACTTATAATAGCTACCCAAGCCACAATCAAACCTCCCGTCCCAATCATCTTATCTGCCTATAAGGCAGCTCTACATCTGTCGAGGGCTCTCTACATTTGTCGCGAGAACTCTACAAATCGCCCCTTTTTATGCAAAACAAACCCAAATCTCAAAAGGACAAAATCAATGCAACCTCCTTTGCCGCAAAGGATTATGAAAATAAACCACCCCTCCGGACTCGAAAAAACAAACCCAAAACGAACCCAATTTCCGAAAAGCCAAAAATGAACTTAAACTTCTATTCGACAAAGGATTACGACAATAAACCGCGCCTCCGGGCTCCGGCAAACGAACCCAAAACGAACCCAATTCAAACCCAATTTCCCCGGCCTCAAACTTCGGCGCTTGCTCACTACCGTGCTTACAAATAGAATGGTGCGCAAAATGGCAATAATATCAGCAATGTCCAACGTCCCGGCTCATCCGGGCTAAGTGATTTCGATTAGGGAAAGGATTTGCCATGATTAGGACACGATATTTCTTGTTGTTTGCGTTCCTGGCTGCTCTGGGAGGCGAGCAGGTGTTGGGTGGGGAATTCGAGGCCACTTGGGAATCGCTGGAGCGGTACGAGTGTCCGGCGTGGTTTCGGGATGCCAAGTTAGGGATTTTTATGCACTGGGGGCCATGCTCGGTGCCGGGGGTCGATAGCTGGTACGGGCGAAATATGTACATCGAGGGCCATCGGACTTACAAGCACCACGTTGAGACGTACGGTCATCCGTCGAAGTTTGGCTACAAGGACATCTGTGCGTTGTGGAAGGCCGAGCGGTTCGACGTCGATAGACTGGTTCGGCTTTACAAGCAGGCCGGGGCGAAGTATATCGTGCCCGTGGCCGTCCACCACGATAATTACGACCTCTGGGACTCGACCCATCAAAAGTGGAATTCCGTCAACGTCGGGCCGAAAAAGGACATCATCGGTATGTGGAGAAAGGCCACGCTCAAACACGGGCTGCGCTTCGGTGCCTCGGCCCATCTGGCGCGGAGCTATAGCTGGTTCAACGTCAGCAAAGGCAGCGATAAGAAGGGTCCGCTCGCCGGCGTCCCCTACGATGGGGCCGACCCGAAATACGCCGACCTCTACCACGAAAAGCACGATGATACAAACTTTCGATATCCGAAGAACCCCTCCGAAACCTGGAAGCGCCAGTGGTTCAACCGCGTCAAGGACCTCGTGGATAAATACGAGCCGGACCTGCTCTACTTCGATGGCGGCGTCCCCTTCGGCGAAGTCGGACGCGAGATGGTTGCCTATTACTACAACGCCAACACAAAGTGGCACAACGGCAAGCTGGAGGCCGTATTCAATATAAAGAGATGGGACGACGGCACGCACGGCGATTACCGCGAGGGCATGTGCGTGCGCGACGTCGAGCGAGGCGTCTTGAGCGGTATCACAAAAAACCCCTGGCAGACCGACACTTCCATCGGGCCGTGGTACTGGATGAAGAATAGTCGGTACAAATCGGTCGATTCAATCGTCGATAGCCTGGTCGATATCGTCAGTAAGAACGGCAATCTTTTGCTTAATGTTCCGCCTCGGCCGGATGGTACGCTCGATGAGCAGGCCGAGATCATTCTCGTCGAGCTCGGCAAGTGGATGCAGGTCAACGGCGAAGCGATTTACGGCACGCGCCCGTGGAAGGTCTTCGGCGAGGGGCCTACTTCCGTGGAGGAAGGGCATTTCAAGGAAATGAAAAAGCCGTTCACCCCGCAGGATATTCGCTTTACGGCCAAAGGCAATGTGGTCTTCGCAATATGTATGGCCTGGCCCGGCGACGGCGCGAGCGTCACCATTAAGGCGCTCTCCGAAAAGGACGAGCCGGCCAAAATCAGGCGAGTGACGCTGCTTGGCCACGACGGGCCGCTCAAGTGGTCACGCGACGGCGAGGCCCTGACGGTCCGGTTCCCCAAGACCAGGCCCTGCGAGCACGCCTTTGCACTGAAGCTCAGTCTTAAACGTTAGTAACAAGAGTTTTGCAAAATTGCAGGTTAGGCCTACTTAGAAAAGAAAAAATCCCTTCTTGATTTTTTCTTTTCAACGCCAATGTATTATGGCATAAGCACTTAGGTAATTATTGAAGAAAATCATAAAGAAGATTTTCTTCAACAATATAGGCCTAACCTGCAATTTTGCAAAAGTCCAATTAGTAAGTAACACGAGATGTTTGAATGAATCGACGCAAGTTTCTAAAAATCACCGGCTTGGGCGCGGTGGCGTGTGCCTTTGGCTGCATCACCCGCGCCGAACGTCAGCGCAAGAGCAGGCCCAACATCATCTACTTGATGAGCGACGACCAGCGCTGGGATACCTTGGGCTGCTACGGGAATCCGGAGTTCAAAACGCACAACCTCGACAAGCTGGCTGAGCAGGGCGTCTTGTTTGCGAATTGCTACTACGCCGTCTCTATCTGCATGCCGAGCCGGGCGACCGTGCTGACCGGTCAGTTTATGTCACGGCATCGCTGCGGATTCGACAGGCCGACCGACTATACAATCAGCCGGGCCGACTTTGCGCACACGTATCCAGTGCTGCTTCGGCGGTCCGGGTACAGGATTGGCTTTATAGGCAAGCTCGGCTTCGCCGTCACCGAGAAAAAAGAACGGCCTTGTCGCAACTTGTGGAAGAATGCCGAGCACATGCCGACCGACCAGTTCGATTACTGGGAAGGCTGGACGGGCCAGGCGCCCGCGGGCGGATATTGGCCGAAAGACTTTGGTTTGAAGAAATCTTACGAAACCTCAAACCGTCCCCATTTGACCGATATAATGGAGGATTTAATCATAGACTTCATCCGCACAAATCCGGCTGACAAGCCGTTCTGCCTCTCGGTGAGTTTCCACGCTCCCAAAGGCGCCCTTGTGCCGGCCGATGTCAAGCCGGCATATAGCGAGCCCTTCAAAGACGTCAAGTTTAAGCTGCCTGAGAACTACGTGGCCGGGCCGAACGAAAAGCTCCCCGACCTGATAAAGCGCAATTGGCGCGGCCTGGGCTACCACCGGAGATACACGTGGACGCCGGAGCTTTATCAGGAGTTTGTTCGGCGCCAGGCCGCGTTGACCTACGGCATAGACATCGTGGTAGGGCGGCTCGTAAAGGAGCTTGCCGAGAAGCGACTGCTCGAGAACACCGTTATCATCTTCACCAGCGACAACGGTTTCTTCAACGGCTCGCACGGACTGGACGGCAAAACCCTGCTATATGAGGAGTCAATGCGCGCCCCCTTAATCGTTTACGACGGCCGGTTGCCCGCCGGCAAGCGGGACCGGCGCTTTACGCAACTGGTCTCGACCGTTGACTTTGCGCCGACGATAGTGGACCTTGCCGGCTTACGAATCCCCGACAGCATGCAAGGTATGAGCTTCAAGCCCCTTATGGAGGGACGTGATGTAAGCTGGCGAGACGCCGTCTTTATGGAGAACAACTTCACAAACTACAAGATTGTCCCGCTCGGCGAGGCCAAAAACGATCCCGACGCTCTGGCCAGTACTAAACGCGACAGTCTGCGATGTCACGGCATCCGCACGGACCGCTGGAAGTACATCCGCTTTTTCGAGGTGGACCCCGTATTCGAGCAGCTCTTTGACCTAAAGAACGACCACCTCGAGCAGCAGAACCTCGCAGGCGACCCGAAATATGCCGACGTCCTGGACGAGCTGCGAGCACAGTGTGCCCGACTTAACCGATATGCACGCGCCGATTAGCGCAGCAGCCGTGCCCTGGCTGTTGCGCACAATCGCGATTGAGGAATTGCCGCGACGCCTCGAACCTCAATAGTCACCGATGCCGAAACGAAATCTTCGCTTGCCGCAGGCCTGGGTATGGTGCCAAACGACGTATTTGGACTTCCTGTTTTCACAGTGTTTTCATTAGTTCTGCAAAGATCACTGATCCCCTGCGATGTCGAGCTTGGTCGTTTGTGCGGTGCCTGTCTCTGTGGAACTCTCCGCTGTCAACACAAGGACGAGGTCCGTTTCAGCCGTGCCGTCCGGTTTCGGCGGCCTCAGCGCACGGATACCGGCGTTGATAAATGGAGACCCTTCAGCGCCGATGGAGTCCGCTTTGCTCGGATTGAACCATCGACCCGTAACGGGACCCTTGAATAGCCCCATGTCCACCGCGATAGTCGTTCTCGAAGGCAGGTAAATCACGCCAACGTCGCCGTCAGCCGAACACGCCGATGGAAAATATACATCCTTCTGTGTTTCAACAGCAACCAGCAGCTTCTTTTTGGCGGCGTGGTCCGGCACCAGTCTGTGCCACGGCTGAGATTCCAGGAGACCGAGCATAAACACGACGTCACCACTGCCCGGCATATCAAGATGCTCTTTCCATTTGCTGCTGTAGCCGAGATCAAGCACATTCTGCACTCCGTATCCAAAGCCGGCTCCACCGGTCAGCGCCGACCGCCACGCCGCCTGACGCACTGCGAACCGGCTGCCTGGACGCTCATAGTATGCCTCGGCAAGCCAAGTCGGCTTGGCCGGTACACGGTGCCAGTCCTCTCGCACTAACGCATATTCTCCCGGATGCTCCTTGCTGTTGGTCTGGATCGAGTTGAAAGCAAGCCAGCGCTCGGCGTGTGAGAACGCCCCGCTTGAAGAAGCGGCGTTTGCCTGGTAGCTGATCAGGTGGTGCGGTGCATAGTAGCGAATCGCCTCGGCAAGCAGACGCAACTCGCGTCTTTTTTCCATAGGTGGGTAATCGCTGCCAAACAGCCAGATGACATTATTGTATTGGCAGCAGCGCAGCCCGAGGTACTCCCCGAACCGCGTTGCACTGCTGGAGGTCAGTTGCACCTTCCATGCTTTGCCGCCTCGCCGAAACCAGCACGGTACAATGGCCAGCCGCAGTGATCGCTTCCGCGCCTGTTGCATTACCCAATCCACGTGCTCCCAGTACTGTCTGTTCGGACGGCTCAAGTTGTAGTGGTCACCGTCGAACGCCCAGAAACCATAAACGCGGTGTTTGGGAACCCACTCGGTTTGCCAGCTCGGCCAGAAATGCAGCAGGCTGCACAGAATCGTATTGAATCCTTTGGCCTTTCTGTCATCCAGGTAAAACTCCACGTCCTCCCGACTAATCCCGCTGAACAGCGCCCAGGCGGTGTCCGCCAAGATAAAGAATGGTTTGCCCCCGTCCTCGACAAGAAAACGCCCGTTCTCACTGACTCGCAGCGGCTTTATCTTGCCCGCCTGCGCCTGGGCGGTCATTACAGCCAGGCAACACAGCACCGGCACAATCAGTCTGCTCAATGCTTTCATCTCCATACGAATCACCTCCTGTTCAAATTGCATTTCTGCGCTTAGTAGCAGGTCCTTCTTAACCCTTTTTCCTAAACTGTCGGCTCCATTCCAGGGCTGGGCCGGGGCGGCCTAACCTCTGACTTACTTCAGTGCAATAACCTCCTCACAATTGTAAAATTTGCTCAACAACTCAGGCCCGACCTGTCGAATTCAGTCGGACTCGGAATCTGTCCCGGCCTGCCGCCGGAACCTCATTGTATATGTGTGGGACGTGACCTCTCGCCGGCTTTCTTGAAGTGCGACAACGCGCTTTCGCGGTCATCGAAATCTTTGTCCGTGAACAGTAAAGCTGTCTGACCGATAAGAATCTCGTCACCATCCACCAGAGTGGCCTCCTCGGCGATCTTCCCGCCGTTGATAAACACCCCATGCTTACTCTTCATATCGACTGCATAATACTTACCTTCCTCCTTGATATAGCGGATCTGCAGGTGCTTGCGCGAAACCAGGTCGTCCAGTACCTGAATTGGGAGCATCTCGGCCCTGCCGATTACGTTGGTTCGCTGGCCGAGCGGATAATAGTCACCTTTCTGCTTTCCGCTTGCTATAATAATAGAAGCCATTACAACTCCTTATTCCCGATGGCCCCATTGCGATACCTCACAGAGCTCCAATTCCTTCGGGCATCGACATTGCTAATCGTTGGTATAATAGTGGACACTCACAGCCAAGTCAAGTTTTTTTGTCCACAAATTCAAGCCGGGGTATGACCGGGTTTTCTGGCAAAGGATTTCAGCCTTATCAAAATGCCATTCACAAGCGTAACAAGGTCACTATTGTCATTGCGAGGCCGCAGAATGTGGCCGTGGCAATCTCCCGTTTGCGAATGACAGAGATTGCTTCGCTTCGCTCGCAATGACACGAGCAAGTAACTTCTTGTCAAGCCTATGGTTATATAGTGCCAGAAAAATTAGCCACACCCTGTATAGCTTTGCATATCAAATCGAAACGAGGTACAATCTTCTCGGTTGCCGGTCATCGTAGAAGTAGTAATAGGAAGGCAAGTGTTCGATGCAAGAACGACGATTATCCAACAGACGGCAATTCTTGTCGCACGCTGCGAAGTCTGCCGCCGCTTCGATATCTTTCCCATACATAGTTCCTTCGGCGGTTCTGGGTAGATCGGGCTCAGTCGCTCCAAGCAATCGAATCGTGATGGGTTGCATAGGGCTGGGGATTCAAGGAACCGGCAATATGCGTCAGTTTCTAAGGCAGCCGGATGTCCATGTTGCCGCCGTCTGTGATGTTCGCCGAAGTCAGTCTCTTAAGGCCAGGCAGATCGTGGACCAGCACTACGGCAACGAAGACTGCAGAATGTGCGACGACTTCCGTGGAATTAGCGGCTCCGACCACATTGACGCTGTCCTGATTGCCACGCCGGATCACTGGCATGTATTGATTGGTCTGGACGCGGCCCGAAACGGCAAACACATGTATTATGAGAAGCCAATAGGCTGGAGCTTGGCCGCCGGGCAAATGCTTCGCGATACCGTCAAGCGTTATGGAGTTGTCTTCCAGTTTGGTACGCAGCAGCGTTCCAGCAGAGATTTTCGGTATGCATGTGAACTCGCGCGTAACGGCAGGATCGGCAAACTGCACACCATACTGGTCGGTGTTCCCGGCAGCATCGCTTTTCCAGCTCAGCCGGCCGAGCCGATTCCGGACGGCTTCAACTACGATATGTGGCTTGGACCTGCTTTATGGGCTCCACACAGCTTCGAGCGATGCAGGGCGTACACATCTCGGCCCAATGCCGACTGGACTGGCAATTACAGCCTCTGGTATCACATATCCGATTACTGCATTGGCTTCATCGGAAACTGGGGCATTCACCATGTTGATATTGCCCAGTGGGGAGGTGGAACCGAAGACACCGGGCCGGTTGAGGTTGAAGGCAAGAGCAGCTTTCCCGGAGAGGGAATCGCCGATTGTGCCGTGAGCTGGCGGATCGAGAATAGATTCGCCAATGGTCTTACGATGGTCCACATGGATAACGTATCAAGCAGTAAGCATCCTGACCAGGTTCCAGGTTTCAGTCAGGGTATCCTCTTTCGTGGCAGCGAGGGCTGGGTCTTCGTAAATCGCAGCAAGCTGGAGGCCCATCCCCAAACGCTCTTGACCTCGACAATCGGCCCGAATGAGGTTCACCTGTACAAGAGCAGCAGCCACCACAGGGACTTCCTCGACGCTATTAAGACGGGCCGACAGACGGCCTGTCCGATTGATGTTGCCGTGCGGTCGAATACTATATGCCGGATTGACGACATTGCGGTCAGGTTGGGAGGCAAGCATCGGTGGGATCCCGATGCGGAAACATTCGTGAATGACCCCCAGGCAAATCGCATGCTGACTAAGCCGATGCGAAGCCCATGGCATCTATGAACACAACGCAGGAATATTGAAGTAGGGGTAATGGAATGCGATTATTAAACTTGGTCTTCATTATTTGTGTCATATCAGCTTCTGCGGATGTTACCGCGGTCCAGACTCAGGCGAATCAACAACCACAATCCGGCGATGGACTTCTTCATGTGGGCTGGGCCCAGGTTGACATCACGCCGCAAAAGCCGGTCGCCTTGGTCGGGCAATTACACAAGCGAATCTCGCAGCGTGTCAAAGACCCGCTGACCGCCACAGCGCTGGCGCTGGAGACGCGTCAAGAGGACGACTCAATCGAACAAGCCATAATGGTATCTTGCGATGTGATATACATCAGAAAGGCCGTTCAGGACAGACTAAAAAAAGTCATCAAATCCCGAATGGCAGATTTCGATTCCGAAAAGCTGTTCCTGAATGCAACGCACACGCATACGGCTCCCGGCTTCATAGACGGCGCCTTCAAGGGCTTGTACGATGTCAGCAAGGACCAAGGCGTTATGAAGGCTTCTGAGTATGCCGATTATTTTATCGAGCGTGTTGCCGAGGCCATAGTAAAGGCTTGGAAGAGCCGCAAACCCGGGGCGATGAGTTGGGGGCTGGGCCATGCCGTTGTCGGAATGAACCGCAGATCAACCTATTTCGACGGCTCGGCTGCAATGTACGGTGCCACAAACATCGAGAGCTTTTCCGCCATCGAAGGATACGAAGACCACGCAGTGGAGCTGCTCTTTCTCTGGAGCCAGGACCGCAAACTAACCGGACTTGTAGTCAATATCGCCTGCACAGCCCAGGAAACCGAGGGATTAAGCGAAATCTCTGCTGACTTCTGGCATGAGGTGAGGATAGAACTCCGCAAAAGACTCTCTAAAGACCTTTTCGTTTTCCCACAATGTGCAGCGGCGGGAGATATCTCGCCTCATTTGCTGTTCCGCACGCGTGCCGAGCAAGAGATGCGCAAACTAAGAGGCCTGTCGAGACGTCAGGAAATAGCCCGTCGGATTACCGAGGCAGTTGAGGATGTTCTACCCCTTGCGAAGAAGACCGTTAACAGCACTGTGCATTTTGAACACACTGTTGCCGGACTGAACATGCCTGCACACGAAGGCAGGGTATTGCCGTTCTATAACACAGACCCCGTAACGCCCATAGAATTCCACGTGCTGCGACTTGGAGATGTTGCCATAGCGACCAATCCCTTTGAGTTGTATCTTGACTACGGAATCAGAATGAAGGCAAGAAGCCCCGCCACACTGACATTCCTGGTACAGACGGCATGCCAGCAGTGCGGGTATTTGCCCACAGATAAGGCCGTCAAAGGCGGAGGATACAGTGCGGACAAATTCATTGTTGGCCCTGAGGGAGGGCAAATCCTGGTCAACGAGACGGTCAGACTGATCAGCGAAATGTGGGACTAACTGACGTAAATCTGCATAGGATGGGACACAGCAACACAGCTACTACTGCTGAATTCTACAACCAGGTTGATGCGGACCACGAAGCTAAGGCAGCAGAGGTCATTCAGGGGCTTATCGAGAACGCCAATAACAAGGTGAGGTCGAAGAAGACCGACATCGGAGGACATTTCACGCCAAATTGGGGCAAGAAGTTGGATGCTAATCGAAGGGCAAGTACTTATAATTTCATACCGTACGAAAATGGGCGATACAGGACTTGAACCTGTGACCTCCTGCGTGTAAAGCAGTAAATCGTGCCATAAGGCCTTGTAACCAATAAGGTTACAAGGCCTTTTTTATGTAAGAAAGCGATTGTGGACTGACAGCCTATTGAGCGAAGACTGGTTCCAGAGTAAATGTAAGTACGCTTAGACACTGGCGTAGACACTGGAAGAACAATCGCCCACACTACTGTGTGATCTCAAAATGCCCTGTTGCCCATCAAGCACAATATGCTCCGGTCTTCCCATCTTCTGATAACCGTAAACCGGCTCACATGAAAGCGCTTCAAAACTTTCTTTCTTTCCCTTCCATAGTAGCAGACTGCCAATATCAGTAATTCTGCATATGCTTGTATATGCCGATATGTTATCCTTTGGATTTAAAGCATGCAAGCTCTATCTGAAGGATAGTGATTCCTATGGAAATACCTTCTGATCAGTCAGCCAAATGGCTCAGCCTACCAATTATTGCCACGATATCACGACTATTATGCCAAGAGCTCACTCTCCAGAATGAGTATCTTCGCCTGGAGAATAAAGTCCTCAGATCCAAGATTAAGGGTAGAATTCAATTCACTGATGATGAGCGAAGATCGTTGGTAGATGCCGCTCTTGCCATGGGCAGGAAGCTCATGGAGTCTGTTGTCAATATTGTCAAACCCTTTGGCTCCACATATTTCGTTACCTCCATATGTGCAAAGTTCTGTTCTGGCCTGCTGGTTAGGCTTTGGCCAGGCTGGATTGTCCAGCTTGCTTGCACCAGCTTACCTTGGCACACACTTGTTCGATGCTCGTTTTCATCTGGATTGTCGACCAAAAAAAGAAGTTGTGATTAAGGAGGCACGTAGTAGTATATTATATAGCCACGGAATATTTAAAAATTGGTTGTTTTGCAAAGTCGATCGCGAAGCTGTCAGAGTGATGGTAAGCAGGGCTATCAAAGCTCTTCCGGGGGTATCGTCTCGCACTTGTGTAAATCTACAGAAAACTGTTTATCGCGTAATGCTTCATCTGGAATGAAAACGTAGGGACTTATTCTTACCGGACCGGTGTCTTCGGCAAGGTTTTCGACATTCCAGAGTTGCCACTTTTTTGATTCTCGGTACTTGTAATACTCATTGAGCTGCCTAACTGTCAGATCCGCAACACTGCTTGTGGCGCGATGGCCCTTCACTTCGATGAGCAGTACAGCGGTACCTTTGGTAGCCTTCAAATCAAAGCCAGGGTGGTTGGGCGGCATTACCTCCACCTTCCAACCGCACCTGTCCTCCAGTATTCGCTTGGCGCAATCCCTTCCATATCGTTCGATCTCCCACTTCTGCTCTTGCGATAATTGAACCGTATCGATGTTCGGTTCTCTCCTGCCACCGCCACCGGAGCCACCGCCACTTGTGGGTGCGGGTGTCGAACTGGCAAACTCAATATCCGCTGACTGAGGGTCCTTGAGGCGAAGGATTAAGTTCTTGGTTGTGGCGGGAGATAGACCGGATTCATCCTTCCTGCTCGACAGCACGGTGGATAGCGGTGTGGACGAAGGGGGTTCAGCTACGCCCGTCAGCGTTCCGTTAAGCTCTTGCGTTTGTTCTGATGAGCCTCCGGAGACGGGCATGGTGCTTTGTTCGGTCGCTTCAGTATCAATCTCTTGCTTGACTTGTTCATAGCTTGGTTGGATCTCCGCGATTTCTTCTCGAAACTCCCTCAAGAATCGATCGATTTCCTCAGGTGGGACGTCCTTACTGAGGAGCTTCCGCTTCCGCTCATCATCATTCTTACATCTAAAAAGGTTCTCGAAAAACTCGGCGTCAGACTTGACCTTCAGGAATGTGGTCAGTACCTCGGCCATATATGATTGGCGGCTCCCCTCGCCAGCGGACACTAACAAGCGACGGTCCTCGACGGTATGTTGTCTTTCGACCTCCTTGCTTCCCACCCCTTCAATCGTGAGTATGGCCCTTAGTTCGCTTACCACACACACGCTCAGATTACGAAGGTCATCTCGAAGTTTGTCTTTATCTTGTTTGCTCTTGGACAGCCTCCAGACAAAAACGTATGGAAGCGTCTGTTCCAATGTGGTTTGGAGCCCGTCGTCATCACTACATACCTCACCGGCCTGAGCCTCTGTCCTCACGAATGCAGAGATCAACTTAATCCCGAGATACTTCTTAGCTAGATTCCTAAATCGTTCCGGTAGAGTTATCTGCCATATGTCCTCCCGGAATGCATCCGCCGCCTCGTTGTTGTCCGCCAGCCATCGCGTTTCATCCTTGATGTACTTCCAATCGCTGCTCTTGCGGCAAAGCAGTGGCACGTTGGCCAGGATGCCGTCCGATACACCTTCCTGATCTTCGAGCGAATCGAGGCAGGCTTCATACCACCGCTTGACCCGATCCCTCATTTTTTCATCTGCGTTAGCTTTTTCTTCGGTAACGATGGATGGAATTCGCTCGGAGAGAATTGTCCGCCATTCGTCGGGCTTGATCTGTTCAAGCCTTGTCCTGACGTGTACGACGTTCCGCAACCAGCGACCAACTTCTTGTTTTCGTTCACCAAACTTATCAACATCAATGATTGGTAGCAGATCGCTGATGGCCTTGCGGGTTTCTTTCTCAGGCAACCAGCAATTCTCCAGACATTCCACCTTCGCGTGGTTGCTAACAAGAGATGGATTCAACTTGGTCTTTATCTCTTCCCACCATAGGGCAGGCACAGACTGTGGATGCCTCCAACCTCCCCGTGGACCTTGACATTTGACATCTATTTCGAAATGCTTGCAGAAGTAATTTGACCAGTTATTGGCTAGGATTTGGAGCAATATCGTCGTTTGAGGGGTGGACAGACTATCTGTATGCAACCTGTCCAAGAAAAGCGGCTTCGGTGGAGAATATGGTGGATATGAATCGGCTTTCAGAAGTTTTTGTAGCCTTTGGTATTCATCCAAGTGATTTCGTCCATCCTGAACAAGCCTGGGATACGGTACCACACCTATCCATAGCAGGATTGCTCGGTACTTTTCTTCGTTGCCTTCAGTTACAAGCGCCCATGCCACCCCTTGAACTCCTTCGTACAATTCGGCAATGTCTGTCTCACTCCATTCTGCACCGAAGTATGCATGTCCGGCTTCAACCCACCGGTTCGTCGGTTCGCCTTCAATCTCGGCGGAAATTGGACAGCGTTGAAGGCCTTTCGGTGGATCGAATTCTTCATGCCAATCATTAGCAAGCAGCAATTCGATGAATCGACCGTAGCTGTCGTCAGGATTGTTCCAGTATTGCCTGATTGCCTTTTCGAGAGCCTTAAGCAACACATCACCGGTTGGTTTCTGGATGCCAAGTTCTCCGACCAGTTTGCCGACCGGATCATCATCTTCGGAACAGTCCCTCAGTTTGTTCCGGAACCAATCGTCCACGAAACAGATGGGCAGCCAGTCTGGTATGTCGCTGGTGGCCTCCTTGGTGCGCCAGGTAATGATCTTCTTGTCCAACAAATTCATGGGATGTAATGTGCCACCTGTCGAGACCAGTGGCAAGCCCTTCGCCCGTTCCAGGCGTTGTTTGTGTTCATCACCATAAGGCTTCGCAGCTACCCATGCTGCCACCCATTCCCAGCAGGCCCAAATCCAGTCATGGTCATCAACCTTTTGTTGCGCGGTGTCTTTCATGATGTTGAGCAAATCGTCATCCCCGATACTGTGGCATTCCAAGGCTGTCAGCGCTTTCTTCGCTTCGCTGTCATCATCCAATGCCGCATGAAGGAGATCTGCTCCGTTGGTTGTCGCTTCAATGATCAGTCTTGCCGTGTCGATTTCCACTGATACGCGAAGTAGACGGGCATCAGCGAAGGAGAGTCTCAAGTTGCCGTTCACATCAGGCAAACGAAGATGCTCTTTGGCATGTTCGTCTATTCGCTTCCAGAGGTTGTCCGCAACGGGGTGATTCTCACGCTCCGCCAGAGGGACGAGCAGCCGGAGATACGCGGCCGGATCATCCGGCGAATATGCGCCATCTACAGACTCGACAAAGAATGAAGCGAGTTGATCCGCTACCCAGTCGTTGAAACCGCCTTCCTCTATCGGGATAAGTGCCGTACGATCGCTCTTTACCATAAACTCCGCATGCAGCAACACCCGAACAGGAGCCAAGTCTTTCTCGGCGGGATAGAAGACATGGACGGGTGGATACTCCTCAAGAGAACTAACACTTCCCTGTTGATCAAGTGGGACCCCGACAAGAAAGCTGACGCCTTCGTCTGCCACACGCCTACTTTCGTCTTCATCAAGGGTGTTGAGAATCTCATCGGGTGGGACTTCAGATTTCTTATGAACATACCAGGTAACGCATCTATCTTTCCGGCTATCATGCACCACGAGGGAACCATTGTCAGCCATGGTAACCTCAAGCGTAAAGTGTGGTTTCTCGTCGCGCCATACCTCAAGTTTACGCACATGTCTAAAAGGTAAAAGTCCGTGCGGCGGAAACTCATTCAGTGAATCCGTCGTACTTACAGACGGAAGTTTCACAATGGTTGAGAAGTGATGCAGCTTTCTTAGAATATCATCTCCCTTTTCCTCTTCGTTTCTGGAGATAAAGAATGGCAACCACTGGTAAGGAACTCCTTTCTCGATAGTTAGCTTATTCTCTTGAAGCCAGTCCTCTGCCTTCTTTTTGTGGAATTCCAATCCTTCTCCATTCCTCGAAAAAACTTGGGGATTCTGCGAAACCGTATAGACAGCCTTAAACCCGATGCCTTTGCGCCCTATCGTACCCGTCAGCTTATCAGAAAAATCCGTCCCGCTGATAGCCTCGACAGCGCTTGGAATGAGGCCTTTTCCTTTATCTGCGACGTAGATCGCACTACAACTTACATTTATACTGATTATACTTGCCTTTGCATCATCGCTATTTTGAAGAAGTTCGAGGAGCCAACGTCCAATATGATCTTTCGTTGCTCGGCTTGCAGCTTTTGTGTCTCGCATTAGTTGATTGTTATCCGCACGATAAACGGCGAGCCGCTTTTTTCGGAATTTTTCGATGGCTTTTTTTAACTCGTCCATTCTTACATCACCTTACATTACCATTGACCAAAACAATGATACTTACTCACCGATAACAGGTCAATCCGGTTTTGTTTTTAATTCACCATCCAGAGCGGCTGGCCAATAAAGCAATTTGACAAAGAGTTTTAACTGATCGGAGCTATAGCTGGTGATATTATTGGCTCAGTATTACCCTGCCCTTGAATCGTATAACCAGCAACCTACAAACTCATAAAAAATATGTCAGAAGTCATGTAGGTTTGTTCTTTGGTTTAGAAAAACAACCAGCGAGTTGAGCATCGGATTGCTGGGCCGTATGTCTTTTCCAAGCACAGACGGATTAACTGTCCGAAGTTCGTTTATTGCCACGTAAACAAGCACCAGTTTTAACTGGTGTTTGTTTACTTTCTACAAATAAGCAATATTTAGGCCACGAGTAATAATATAATTTTCTCAGACGCCTCAATTATTCATTGTTGCAATTTTCAAAGAAGTGACGAAAAATGACTCTGCATATCTGTCAGCCGTATATTTAACATGCTGCTTACTACTACAGCGCGATATAAGCTCAAGAAAATGAACTCATATATCCGATAACTCCTT
>CAYWOD010000068.1:0-15954 GCA_964459805.1 uncultured Pirellulales bacterium | reverse complement strand
GCGGTAATAGCAACAATAAATTTAACGCTGAAAAATAAGAGCGCACACGTTCGCTACCTGCTCTGGCTGATTGTCCTTGCCAAATGTCTCGTTCCGCCTTTGCTTACTGTGCCGGTGGCCGTTCTGCCGGAGCGGGGACCTACGGCGGTGTTTGAACCGGTAGCCGCACACCCAGTTGAGCCTGCTGTAGTCCCTGCGGCACCGGTGGCTGTGGCACCGGAGGTGATTGCTGTAAGAGAAACGAGGAAGCTGACGCCCCGGCAGTGGCTCGGCTTAGGCTGGCTCGCCGGAGTGGGCGTGTTTGTTCTGGTTGCCGTCGCAAAAGCGCTGCGGACCGTTTTCTGGCTGCGCCGGCAGAGAAGGCCGCTGCCGGCCGAACTGCAAAGGCAGGTTGAGAACGTGTTTTCAGATCTGACTCTTAAGCGGTTTCCGAAGTTGTGGTTGATTGACGGGACGGGTCAGCCGTTCGTATGGGGCCTATTGCGGGGCAGTATCTATCTGCCGGCTGATTTTGCTAAAGTGGATAACGCCGAGCATCGCAGAGGTGTATTAGGTCACGAGTTGAGTCATATTTTGCGTTTTGATGCTGCGGTGAATTTGCTGCAGATCATTGTCCAGGCGATATTTTGGTTCCATCCCTTTGTTTGGTGGGCGAATAAGAAAATCCGAGCCGAGCGGGAGAAATGCTGCGATGAGATGGCCATCGCCCGCTTAGGCGCTAAAGCCAAAGATTACAGCACGGCAATAGTGAACATACTGGTTTGCGAGTACGAATCAACCCGGCCGGTTCCATCGCTGGCTGTAGCCGGGCCAGTTAAGAATATTGAGGAAAGGATAAAGACGATTATGAGACCAGGAAAAAAATTCTACAAACGCCCAAGCTTGAGGGCCGTTATTGTTTTGCTGCTGGTAGCACTTTTGACCGTGCCAATTGGCTGTGCTCTGATCAGAAGGGCGAGAACGGAAACGGCAACTGAGCGCGCCGAAAAGCGTTATGCCTCATTGTATGAAGCTGCAAAGGCCGGGGACTTGGCTGAAGTCAAGAGACTTATTGCCGAAGGAGCTGATCTAAACGCATTTGATAAAGAAGATAAGATGACTCCTTTAGGCACTGCGACTAATCAAAGACATACAGAGATAGTGAAATTATTGTTAGATAGCGGAGCAAATGTAAATATTGCGGATTCATATTATTCACCACTCTACTATGCCATCTGGAACAATGATAACGATACCATAAAAGCCCTGATTGCTGGGGGAGCAGATGTAAATCTGACACCAGAACATGATGATACACCTTTGACCTATGCAATCTGGCAATGGCAGACAGATATAGTGAGATCACTTCTTGATGCCGGAGCAAATACAGAACAGGAAGAGACATCAGGCATGTCCCCATTGCAGAATGCAATTGATATGGGAATTCCAGATATGGTGAAGTTGTTAATTAATACAGATGATAACGTGCCGGATCTTCATAAAGCTGCGTTGAAAGGGGATATTTCAAAATTGCAGGAACTGCTCAAAGAAGGAGCTAATATTAACGATAAGGATAAATTCAGTCGAACACCTATAGAGTATGCACTGGCTGGAGGACAAAGTGATACTGCAAGGTTCTTACTTAATCAGGGAGCAGATATTAATATAACTTCAAGACGGTGGAAACGGTGGAATCGTACTCTCTTACCGGAAACGGCAAGAGCCGGTTTAATAGATATAGTTCGAATTCTTATTGAAGGAGGTCTACCTGTTTCTGGCATGGGTCCAAACGCTTTGCACCAAGCAGTACATGGTGGTCACATAGATGTGGTCAAATTGCTCATTGAAAAAGGAGCTGATGTAAATGTGAAAAACAGTTCAGGTCTTACTCCTTTAGATATTGCCAAGCAAAATAGACAGCCAGAAATTGTTGAATTACTTAAGCAAAATGGAGCGAAAGAAAGTCCCCTTTCACTGACTGAGATTGTTAGGTCCAACAACATCGAGGAATTAAATCGCCTTATCTCTCAGGGGGCTGATATGAATGAAACAAGTGCTAACGGTGGTACTCTTCTGCATATTGTTGCCCAAACAGGTAACAAAGATATTGCTGAGTTGCTTATAAATAATGGTGCTGATGTAAATGCGAAGAATCGTATCAATGTGACACCGATGCATGTGAGCATAGAGAATGGTAACAAAGATATAGTAGAGTTGCTTATATCTAAAGGCGCAGATTTAACAACAACAAGAACCACAAGAGGTCGTCGTGGATCGACGGCTCTCCATGATGCTGTAGATGTTGCACGCAAGGATATAGTTGAGCTACTCGTTGCAGGAGGATCCGATGTTAACGCCAGGACTGACTTAGGTATTACACCTCTATATATTGCTGAACAAAATGGTTACACAGAAATTGTAGGACTTTTGCTCAAGCATGGGGCGAAAGAGATTTCCCCTTCTTTATTCGGAGCTTTTGCTTACGGCGACATTGAGCAAATACAAGCACTACTTTCACAAGGAGCTGACATAAATGCGAAAAACAATTCAGGTCAGACGCTTTTGCATTTGGCATGTCGAACAGGCAACAAGGAGGTTGCAGAGTTGCTTATTGACAAAGGCGCTGATATCAATGCAAAGACCAATTCCGGTAGGACGCCGCTTAATTATGCTGTACAGTTCGGCCACAAGGATATAGTAGAGCTGCTTATTGCCAAAGGAGCGGATGTAAATGCAGAGAACAAGGCAGGTCGCACTGTTTTGGACATGGCTGAGGAAAAAGGCGATACTCGAATCGTCGAAATACTGCAAAAGCATGGGGCGAAAAAGGGTTCTCCCACTTTAGTCCAGGCTGTTACTTCCGGCAATATAGAGCAGGTCAAATCGCTGATTTCCAAAGGGGCTGATATAAATGCCAACAACGAGAGGGGGCAAACCCCACTCCTTCTGGCGTTGAACAGCAATCGGATGGAGGTGGCCGAACTGCTTGTTGTCAATGGAGCAGATGTTGAGGCTACAGATGATCAAACGGGCAAGGCGTTGTTGCTCTCGGTGGGAGGACGAAAGGAAAGGGTGGAGTTCCTTCTCTCAAAAGGCGCCAACATCGAAGCGAAGGGTGGCAATGGCTTGACCCTGCTGCAACTAATGGCAGCTTACTCTAATCAGAAGGACTATCTGGATGTTGTCAAACTACTTCTGGAGAAGGGAGCTGACATAGAGACGCGCGGGTATGGTGACTGCACGCCCATTCAGACGGTTGCGGAAGCTGGGCGCAAAGAGGCGGCTGAATTGCTTCTGGCCCACGGCGCCAACATAAACGCCGCTGCCAGCAAATTCTTCGGCACGACGGTTGACCAAGCCATGAGAGGGGGGCATAGAGACATGGTCCGCTGGTGTCTGTCAAAAGGCGCAAGTCTTCCGTCTCTCCATCAGGCGGCCTATTTCGGTGAGACTGAAAAGATCCGCTCTCTTCTAAACGGAGGAGCTGATATCAATCAAGAGGATATCGCGAAATTCACAGCTTTGCACTGCGCGGTGTTCGCAAAGAACAAGGAGACAGCAAAATTGTTGATAGATAGCGGGGCCGATGTCACAGCCGACAGTGCGTGTCATTCGACACTCCTATGCTGGGCTTGCGAGACAGGTGATCTGGATATTATCAAGCTGCTGGTTGACAACGGAGCCAAAGTAAAAGGTCGAGCATTTGGTGGACTGATGTGGGGCCCAATGCTCATGGATAACTGGAGCAATCTACACGAGGTTGCCCATATGGGGCACGTCGATGTTGTTGAGTATCTCCTGGCTAAAGGGGCGGACATCGATGCAAAATGCACACGGGGGGATGGAGATTTGACGCCCCTTCACTTTGCCGCTCGGAAGGGTCATGTGAATGTCGTCAAGGTGCTGCTTGCCAAGGGGGCTGATGCAAATCTCAGGAGCAAGGAAGGCCATAGTCCCCTTGATCTTGCGAGACAGGAAAACCACAAAGACGTCGTCGAACTGCTGCGCAAGCACGGGGCGAAAGAGTAGAATTAAGAATGTCGAATTGAGAATACAGAATTGGGATTATGAATTCTCAATTCTAATGTTTGGTTACGGCGGTGGCTTCGATTTCGAACAATAGTTCGGGGCGGCATATATCGCAGATTGTGGTGATCCACGGCCAAGGGTAGTTGCCCTTTACGGTGTTAAATACTTGCTCGATCTGGGGGGTTTTGCAGTAAGCGACGACGTGCACAACGTCATCGTCGGAGACGTTCATATCACGGAGGACTGCTCGGACATTTTCGATGGTTGTATTTATCTGGCCGAGTGCATCGTTGATATTGGTCGTGACTCCGGCGGCGTCGATGGCGGCGGTTCCGGAGACAAATACGGTTTGTCCGGCGGGAGTAATAGTTCGAGAGGCGCGCGAGAAGGCCGAGCCGTACTCTAATGCACACTGCTGTTTGCCGCCGGCCTGAAAATACTCAGTTGCGTTGGCCGGTTCCAGAACCGCAATCAAATCGATCGCGCAGTGACTACCGTCAGCGGTGCTTACTCCGATACCGGTGCTGGCGGGCATTGACTGGCGGGTACCCTCCCCGATCAGGCCGTGCTCGGTGAAGAACTTGGTTCTGACGCCGTTGAAATCATCGTACCAGGAAAGTATGTCCTTGAGCCAGACCCAGGTCCGCGCGACGGAAAGGAAACCGGTTCCGAACTTTCGCAGGGCGGATTCGGCCTTTTCCAAACAGGCCCTGGCCTGTTCGGTGGCCTGGGCAGGGCCGGGAGCAGATACGCTGGAAAGGGTAACGAACGTATGGCCGGGGCTGCGAAGAATTCGTCCACAAGGGGTGCCGTCGAGATTAATGACTTGCGTCTCCGCACGGCCACTAAGGGCATAGACCTGCACCCCTGCAATCGGCCCGATGGCACCTTCATCGCCGACGAGTAAACTCGGGGCAACTCCGTCGTCGAGGTCGTGGCCGTGGTAGGCCTGCGAGCGGGCGTGCGAGAGGATTTCCATCACCGCTTCAGTGGCAAAAACCCGCTCCTGCAGAATGCGTGCCTTTTTTGAACGCAGTGTGTCGCTGATGGCGGAGAAGATTTGCTCTGCCATCTCGGCCGGCGGTGCATTTTTCTCAGGCGTGGCAGATATATAGATTTCACTGACCGCCGGTGATTCGACAGTCCGCGTGTCTATGTTAACCGTCATTTGCCCTCTCTGGTTCAAAGTCCCTTAATACTTCGTTTCTTGGCCGGTATTCTGCCCCCGTTGGGGCTTATAATGGGGTTTGTGGTCCATCCACTCCCCGGCCAAATACGCATAATCACTCACGAAAGGCCACATACACAGATAGTATCCTACCGAACACCGAGAGAAAAATCAAGCTTAATTTTGGTGGGGTGTGGATGGATTTCCCGACGGGAGGTTCTTCAAGAAATGCTCAGCGCACAAGTCGATATTATTTGCCGTCGCTTTTATGCGGGGGACTGTTCGGAGGCTTGTTTCGTTTGCAGAGCTCGATCTGCTCGGTGATTTGCCTGACAAGGTGTTGGTTCCCGGCAGAGCGACCGATATCGAGTGCCTTCTCCAGAGATGAGAGAGCTTCGCGGAGTCGGTCGGTTTTGGCATAGCCCGTTGCCAGGCTGACAAGCGCACCCATCATGAGATATCCAACCGATTTACGCATAGGGTCTTTTCCGGCGCAGAACCCCTTCTTGAACCACTTGGCCAGTCGTTGTTAAGAGGTTTGCGGACCACCACATAAACATCTCCCCAGGGACGCGTGGACTTGAGCGTTGTCTCTCCGTTGTGGGGGTCACGATGTTCCATACAGGCTTCCTTTACATTGGCGGGGGCCCGTTTGATCGGTGCAACTGAGCCTGGATAATACCTTATCGGCCGGCTGGTCTCAACTGTTTTGGCGATTTGCGGATAGCCGGGGATTGTAAACAGAACTGTGATCATTGTGAAAATTCTGTATAATTGGTTTGAAGTGGCAAGGTCTGAAAAACTATGTTGTACATTATCATATCTTGACTGTGAGCAGTTTCCCAGGAAGACTGAGGTCGCGCGCTTATGCTCGAATTTATCACAGACATGCAGATTTACGAAAAGGTCCTGTGCGATAGAATTCCCAGAGCCAGGAAGTTCCTCTGGCTGGGGACTGCCGATCTCAAGGATCTGCACGTGGACAAGGCCGGGAGAATGGTTCCGTTTCTCGAAATACTGTCTGATTTGGCCGCCAGGCAGGTCGAGATAAGGCTGCTGCACGCAAGAGAGCCCGGCCCTGCTTTTAGGAGAGACTTTGACCGGTATCCGAACTTGATAAAGGGCGTGGAAAGGATCCTTTGTCCACGTACGCATTTCAAGTCCGTCATTATCGACGGCGAATTTGCCTACAGCGGCAGTGCGAATCTTACCGGCGCCGGAATGGGGGCCAAGAGCACCGAGAAAAGGAATTTTGAAGCAGGCATTATTACCGACCGGAAGCGAATTGTCGGCCGAATAGCGGATCAGTTCGACAAAATCTGGAGAGGAGAATACTGCACGAACTGCAAGAGGAAAGAATTCTGCGCCGACTACAAGGACCTGTTGTTGAAATGAGACGTTTTTGTGGATGCTATGAAGTCGAGTTTTGCAAAAATCCTGTTATGAAAACACCAGTACGCGAAAAGAATCAGCGGAAACAGCGTGGCGCCTTACAGGGCGACCTTGTGATGGGCAATTGCGCCGGATGCCACTTGAGCAGATAATGATTTTTCAGTTAGCGGCGTTTATGGCGTCGGAAAGACTTAGCGTGCCTTCGTATAGGCTTCTGCCTATTATTGCGGCCTCAGCGCCTAACTCGGCGAGCTTCTTGACGTCGGCCACCTCCCTGACGCCTCCGGAAGCGACAACGGGGGTATCGACCGCGTCGATGAGCGCTTTTGTTCTCTCGAAGTTGGGTCCTGCCATCATACCGTCCTTTGTGATGTCGGTATATATTATCGCTGCGAGGGGCAATTTTGCCGCTTCGGCGGCGAATTCGAGGAGTCCCTGGTGGCTGTCCTGTGTCCAGCCGTGAGTCGCGACCGTCGAGCCGCGGGCATCGAGGCCAAGTACAACCTTACCGCTGAACTTTTCAGCCATTTGTCCGAACCATTCGAAGTCGCTTACGGCTTTGGTGCCGATTATCACCCTTTCGACACCTATATCGAGCAACTGTTTTATGGAGGCTTCGTCGCGCAGTCCGCCGCCGACTTCGATTTTGAACAATCCGAGAGCGGCTATCGCCGAGATGGCATCGGTGTTGACCGGCTTGCCGAGCTTGGCGCCATCCAGGTCTATTATGTGGAGCCATTGAGCGCCGGCTTCGCTGAATTTCCGGGCCTGCTTTACCGGGTCATCCTGGTAGTTTATCTGGCGGTAATAGTCACCCTGGATGAGCCTAACACATTTTTCGTCGCGCAGGTCGATTGCCGGTATTATGTACATCATACTGCTTTATCGGCAGAAGTTGCGGCAAATATTAACTATTGCTCGTGGAAATCAAATCGCCGGTTCGATTGGGGGAAAAATGACTTGCTTTGACGAAACGCGGCATTACATTATACTTGTGAAGAATTCGATAATCCGAGGTTTTGAAATCTGGAGGCTGCAAACATGAATGAGATAAAGGTTCGAGTCGAGGCGCAATTTGGAGGGTCTGTTTTGCCGGTGAAGCCCATTTTGATCTGTGTTTTGGGTATTTTGGCGCTGCTGGTTGGGGCACTGGTTTGCCGTGCCTCCGATTCGTCGCCAGGGCGCAAGAAGATAGCCGTCATCTTCGATACGGATATCTGCGACGATATTGACGACACGTGGGCGCTGGCGCTGCTTCTTCAATCGCCCGAATTTGACGTCAAGCTGATTACGACTGCCGTGGGCAACACTGCATCAAAGGCAAAGACCGTGGCGAAGTTTCTGGAGAGGGTCGGGCGGACGGACATACCGATCGGGATAGGGGTGCAGCAGCACAAGCGCGGTCACAGGCAGGATGCGTGGGCAAAAGATTACAAACTGTCATCGTATCCGGGAAGGATTTACGAGGACGGCATCAAGGCGATGACCGAGGCCATTATGAAGTCGCGCGGGCCAATTAAGGTTATAGCAGTCGGGCCTCTGCCCAACATAGCGGCGGCGCTCGAGCGCGAGCCTCGGATAGCAGAAAAGGCGGAATTTGTGGGAATGCACGGCAGTATTCGGCGCGGGTACGGGGGCGGCGCGAAACCGAGTGCCGAATACAACGTCAGGGCCTTTGCAAAAGAGGCACAGAAGGTCTTTACGGCGCCGTGGGATATGACAATCACCCCGCTGGATACGTGCGGCATAGTGCACCTAAAGAGCAAGAAGTATCAGAAGGTGCTAAAGAGAAACAGCCCCCTGACGCGGGCACTGATGGAGAACTATCGTGCGTGGTACACCCAGCCGATAGCGAATAAGAACAAGGACCTGAGCGAGGCGGAACTTGAAAAGAGGGTCAATCAAAAGGTCAATTCGAGCAGCACGACCCTTTTCGATACGGTGGGCATTTATCTGGGTATGTCAACCAAGCTGGTTAAGATGGAAAAACTCAAAATTAAGGTTACGGACGACGGATACACAAGAATCGGTGAAGGCGGCAAGTTGATTAACTGCGCGATCGAGTGGAAGGACCTCGGTGCGTTCGAAGACTTCTTAGTCAAACGGCTGACAAAATAGGGGCCTGCACAGGCGCAAGCCAATCAGATACATTCACAGCGAGGACCGGATATCAAACAGGACAAACCCACAATTGTCGTAGTCGGCAGCTCCAATATGGATTTGGTGGTGAAGGCGCCGAGGATACCGGTCGCAGGGGAGACTATTCTCGGCGAACACTTCATAATGACCCCCGGAGGCAAAGGCGCCAACCAGGCGGTGGCGGCTGCGAAACTTGGAGCCGAGGTGTACCTTGTGGCCAAATTGGGGGATGATGTATTCGGGCAACAATCTCTCAACAACTTTAGGGAAGTGGGGGTCAATACCCAATACGTTGTCCAAACCAAAGAGGCCCCGTCGGGCGTGGCTTTGATCACGGTTGCCGAAGAGGGCAATAACGTGATTGTGGTGGCTCCGGGGGCGAATGGCCGGTTATCGCCGGAGGACGTCAAAGCGGCCCGGTCGATTATTTCGTCGGCCAGGGTCCTAGTTGTTCAGCTCGAGGTGCCATTGGAGACGGTTGAATCCGCCGCTCGCTTGGCGCACGACTGCAATGTCCCCGTCATTCTGGACCCGGCGCCGGCACGAGAGCTTGGCTCGAAGCTTCTTGGGATGATAGACGTGCTGACACCCAACGAGACGGAGGCCCGGATTCTTACCGGAACGGAAGTGACGGATGAGGATTCGGCGCGTACGGCGTGCGAAAGCTTGCTGGAACGCGGTGTCAAGGCGGTTGTCCTGACTATGGGGGCAAAGGGATTTCTGCTGGCCGATGGTGGCCGAATGGAATTTGTTCGAGCGGTAGAAGCCGATGCCGTTGACGCGACCGCGGCGGGAGACGCCTTTGCGGGGTCGCTGGCGGTCGGACTGGCCCGCAGGCAGGGGCTTTTCGATGCTGCTGTCTTTGCTAATTATGTGGCGGCGCTATCGGTTACGAAAATGGGGGCACAATCTTCCATGCCGTCGAGGCAGGCGGTGGGGGCTTTTGTGAGACTATGCACTCAAGGAGAAAACGATGGGAAAGTTTAACAGGTTAGTCACAGGTCCTCTGGTGTTATCTCTGGCGGTCCTTGTCGTCGGAGCCGTCGGCTGCAAGCAGCGCAAGGCAGGTAAACCGAAGATCGCTCTTATAATGAAATCTCTGGCCAACGAGTTCTTCAAGACGATGGAGGACGGCGCAATCGCCCACCACGAAGAGCACGCCGATGAGTACGACCTGACAACGTTAGGTATCAAGAATGAGGAGGATGTGGCCAAACAAATCGAGCTGGTTGAGCTGATGACTGCCGGAGCGGACGCCATAGTGATTGCCCCCGCCGATTCGAAGGCCTTAGTGGCGGTTTGCAAACGGGCGATGGATGCGGGAGTAGTCGTTGTTAATATCGATAATAAACTGGACGAGGCTGTTCTCAAAGATAAGGGTATCAAGATTCCTTTTGTCGGGCCGGACAATCGCAAAGGGGCGCGACTTGCCGCTGAGTACCTGGCGAAGAAACTCAACAGGGGAGATAAGGTGGCAATCCTCGAAGGAATTCCGAATGCATTCAATGGGATTCAGCGCAAGGCCGGTTTCGAAGATACGATGAATACCGCGGGGATGAATATCGTTAGCTCGCAGTCGGCGTATTGGGAGATGGAAAAGGCCGAGCCGATTGTCTCGGCGCTTGCGACGGAATACGCGGACCTCAGGGCGGTTCTTTGTTCAAACGACAGCATGGCCCTTGGTGCGGTTGCGGCGCTTAAGGCGGCCGAGAGGCTGGATAATGTTCTGGTGATCGGCTTCGACAACATAAAAGCGGCGCAAAGACTGCTTGCCGAGGGCAAAATCCTGTGCACGGTGGACCAGCACGCGGACAAGCTGGCCTTGTACGGGATCGAGTACGCGCTCGAGATGCTTGCGAACAAGACAAGCCCCGCCGACAGGGAAACACCTGTTGATCTTATCACGGCGGAGACGCTCAAATGAGTCCGTGTCAAGAGGTTGTACTGTTTAGGTCTTGCGGTATAGACAAGTCGTTTCCGGGGGTGCAGGCGCTTTGTAAGGTGGATTTCGAGCTTGGGCCGGGCGAGGTGCACGCTCTGGTGGGCGAGAACGGCGCCGGCAAGAGCACGCTGGCGCAGATTGCAGCGGGGGTTGAAAGGCCTGATTCGGGGCGGATGCTGCTTGATGGGGAGCCGTACAGGCCGGCAGGCAGGGCCGAGGCCGAGAGATACGGCGTTCGAATGGTGATGCAGGAGCTGCACTTGATCTCGAACCTGAGCGTTGCGGAGAATATCTTCATTGAGAAGCTGCCCAACAGGTTCGGGATTGTCGCCTACGAAAAGCTAAACCGCGCAGCAAGAGAGCTTATGGCCAGAGTGGGTCTTGGTGACGTTGATCCGTCTGTACCGGTGAAGTCTTTGGGTATCGGGCAGCAGCAGATGGTGGAGATAGCGGCGGGGCTGTCACGGCGCTCCCGGGTCCTGGTGCTGGACGAGCCGACCGCGTCGCTTACCGATACGGAGATAGAGCTTCTCTTTGAGCAGATTGAGAAGCTCAAGGTCCAGGGGGTTGGCATCATTTATATTTCGCACCGTATTGAAGAGGTCATCCGGATAGCCGACCGCGTGACGGTCCTGACGGACGGCAAAGTCGTTGCGACCGAACAAGCCAGTAAATTGGACACGCAGGAGATAATCCGGCTGATGGTGGGCCGCGATCTGGAGCACGCCAAGCATCGACGCGGCGCCTCGGCGAGGCAACTGGCCCTTCGTGTGGTCGGGCTTAATCTGGCGCCGAAGGTCAGGGACGTCGGTTTCGAGGTTCGTCGCGGGGAGATTCTCGGGGTTGCGGGGCTGATGGGGTCCGGGCGGACCGAGACGATGCGCGCGGTATTCGGAGCGGACCGGCGCGACGGCGGCGAAATATACCTGCGGGGATCAAACAAACCGGTCGAAATCCGCTCTCCACGCGACGCGGTGCGCAACGGCATAGCCTTTCTTACCGAAGATCGCAAAGAGCAGGGACTTTTGGCAAGTCTTACTGTGCGTGCTAATATCTCGCTGACCCGATTGCGGGATATCAGCCGTCTGGGCTGGGTGAACACATCCGAGGAGCGTTCGGTCGCAGATCGATATATCTCGGCACTGGGAGTCCGCTGTTCGTCCGCCGAGCAAATGGTCGGACAGTTGAGCGGAGGCAACCAGCAGAAGGTGGTCATAGCTAAATGGCTGTACAGAGATTCGGACGTCCTCATTTTCGATGAGCCGACGCGGGGCATCGACGTCGGGGCAAAGTTCGAGATATACCGGATGATTGGGGATTTGGCGGCCAAAGACAAGGCCATCATCTTTGTTTCATCGGATCTGAAGGAGCTTATGGTCGTCTGCGACCGGATTATGGTATTCTCGGCCGGGACGGTTGCGGCGACATTCGAGACGCAGCAGTGGAGCGAAGAGAAAATAATGGCCGCGGCGTTCAGCGGGTATGTCACCGGTTGAACATAGAGCAAGAGAAGCTTATGCAAACAGTAACGAATAAAGAAACGACGAAGCTGCCTGCTTTTGTTACGGATTATCTCGGAATGGCGGCTGCCTTGGCCTTGCTGTTGCTGATATTCGGAATATCTGCCGACCATTTCTTTACGCCGGCGACTTTCAGGATTATTGCCAACCAGATTCCGGATACGACAATCGTGGCTGTGGGGATGACGTTCGTGCTGATAATCGCGGGGATAGATTTGTCGGTGGGTTCGGTAATGGCTTTGGCCGGTGCGGTACTCGGCATCTGTCTGGTCAAATTCGATTTTTCTCTTCCGGCGGCAATTGCTGCGTGTATTGGGGTTGGCGTTCTGTGCGGCCTGGCCAACGGGCTGATAGTCATAAGCTGGAAGCTCCCGTCCTTCATCGTTACGTTGGGGATGCTGGAGATCGCCAGAGGTGCCGCGTATCACGTAACGCAATCGCGGACCATATATATCGGCGGGGCGGTGGAGGTTATCACGGATGCGCGGATTCTTGGGTTTTCCGTTCCGTTTATCATTGCGGTTTTGATTGTGGTCGTCGGGCAGTTCGTATTGTCGCGGACTGTTTTCGGGCGCTATCTGATAGCGATCGGGACCAACGAGGAGGCCGTTCGTCTTTCGGGGATCGATCCGCGCCCGCTGAAATTAGCGGTTTTCATTTTGTGCGGGGTCCTAACATCGGCGGCGGCGGTGATACATACTGCGCGGATGTCGGCGGCGGACCCCAATGCGGGATCCGGTCTGGAGCTCCAGGCGATTGCTGCGGTGGTTATCGGGGGCACGAGCCTTATGGGCGGACGCGGGTCGGTGGTAAGCACGTTTTTCGGCGTGCTGATAATCAAGGTTCTGGATGTGGGTCTGGCCCAGATGGGTGCGGCCGAATCGACCAAACGCATCATTACAGGGTGCGTTATCGTGGCGGCTGTTATTCTTGACTACTATCGCCATCGAATCGGCAACCGGCGAAAGCAAGTTTAATCTGTGTGTTCTAAAGGCCTGAATACGGCTTATTTTTGCCATTTTCGGCGTTTTCAAGACTAAAATCGCATTTGAAAAATAGCGCGCTTGACAAATGGCGGCTGACTGTGGATAATAGCGCAGATAAAGTTCACCTAAAATTTCGGAGATAGAGTGATGCGTTTGCTTCTAAGACAAAAGGACGGCGCGACCAAGGAATTTCAATTCGCCAAGGGCCCTGTTTCCATAGGCCGAGGAGCCAACAGCCACGTTTTTCTGTCCGATAGAGCGGTATCGAGGCAGCACGCCGTAATCCACAGCACCGATGACGGCAAGTGGCTGGTGGAGGACCTCGACTCGGCGAGCAAGACTTTTCTAAACGACCAGCCGGTTCACAAGACTGAAATCAAGCACGGCGACCGCCTTCGTATAACCGACTTTGCCATTGAAATCAGTCTCGAAGAGGATTCTGCTGCAGATGCGGCAATCAAGATGGAAGATACACTCCATCTTGAAGCTGCGCTGGCTACTCCGCCTCACGAGACGGTGGTAAGAAGGCCGGACGAAGGACACGCCCCTGCTATGAGACTGGCGGCGAAGAGGCTGCTGGATTTTTCGCAGGCTGCCGAGAAGATATGCGAAGCGGCCGGCCTTGACGATCTGCTGCTGAGCCTGCTCGATATTACATTGGAGCAGTTCGGCGCGCTTCACGTTTGGTGCGCGTTGAGGGCTCAGCCGGGCGGGCCGATGATCTGTCACACGGGAAAGAAGAAAGACGGCTCGGCAGTGGATTTGAATCAGATTCCGCTCAGGGAAAAAGTTACGCAGGCGGTTGAAAAGGGGCAGTTTCTCGTGATGCCGCGCGTCTCGGCTCAAATAGAAGAGGAAGAGGCGATACGCTCTGCGATGATAGCGACCGTTATGCGACCCACCGGCTGCTTCGGAGTGTTGTACGTGGACAACGCTATGAAGGCAAAGCACTACAGCCTTAGTGACCTTGACTATTTGATGCTCGTTGCGATGCATACGGCGGCGGTTATGAGGAAGTTTATCGAGCAGCCGGCGTGATTCCCGACGACCAAAACCCCGGGAGACAAAGCTCCGCAGGGGATTAGTCTCCCATGAAGCGGAGAATGTAAGTTCAATTAACGTGGGTTAAACTAGTTTTGAAAAATAATCAATAGGGTGTGAAATCAGTTTCTGGTACTCTGCATCCATCGCTTTTCTCAGTTGCTCTGTTGTGATTTTTACATCCTTCCACACAATCCTATTTCCCTTTCGAAGAAAAAAATGATCACCCAAAACAGGGACTCATAAGATTAGTATAGGAAGGGACTTACAGGTCGCCAAAAAAAAACACACCCGATCAATAAAAATTCCAGATTTATCATTGGCGGCCACGACACCATGTCGTAGAATTACGACACGCTATCGTAATTTTGATCTCAAATTGAGGATTATCGAAGTGAAACAACAGCAATTAGCAAATGCGGAATTGGCAGTCATGAATCTGCTCTGGCAGACCGATCGGCTGACCGCTCGCCAGATACGCGAGAAACTCTACCCCGACGAAACCAAAGCACAGCATGGAACTGTCCAGAAACTGCTGCAGCGTCTGGAGGACAAGGGATATGTCGAGCGTGACCGCAGTTTGTCCGTCCATCTGTTCTCGGCTGCGATCTCTCGCCAGGCATACGCCGGTGGGCAACTGGAATCACTCGCCACCAAGCTGACAGCAGGTTCCTTCGCACCGCTGATTACACATCTCGTCGAGGAGAAGAAGATCTTCCGTGAGGAGATCAACCGGATCCGGGCAATCCTTGACGGCAACGCAGGCGAGGAGAAACAACGATGACTGATTTCTTCTTGCAGATTGGCCTGAGTAATGCATGTTTCTCACTTGTCCTGGCAATCGTGGCGATGGCCGTCGGAGCAAAGGCGCGGCGTCCTCATCTGGCATATTTGCTTTGGCTGCTTGTCTTCATCAAGTTACTGACGCCGCCGCTCCTCAAGATTCCCGTCGTCACGATTCCAGGGCAGGGCGAAACGGCAGTGGCCATCAGTGACCCACAGCCGGGGTCGGCGCCTGCCGGCGATCTTCGGTTCACCGTTCATGAAGAAACCGATGCTTCGGTGTCGGCGAGAATCGGGGCCTTAGCGCTCCGCCACGGCAAAGAATGGTTCCCGCCAATCTGGTTGCTGGGAAGCGTGGTTGTTCTTGTGTGGTCGATGGTCAGGGTGTCTCGCTTTGGCCGCCTGTTGGCGGCGGAATCTGAAGTTGCACCACAGCAGTTGCAGACGGCTGCAGTGAAGCTTGCGCGCCGATTGGGACTCAACACAATCCCGACGATTTACACGACATCAACTCGTCTATCGCCGTTGGTGTGGTGGGTCGGGGGGAACGTGCGCATTGTCAATAAATCTGCAAACTGGTATGTATACATGGGGAGAGAAAAGCAGCATTTGAAAGATACCGCATGGTATAAATTCAACAGGTGGCTCATCGATCAGTTCTGGATAGACGTGGTCTTGGATCTTGGCACCCTGAGCTTGTTTGCGGTTGCGGCTGCAAAGGTTTTGCTGATATTCGTAAGTAGGTAATCAAGGCGGTTTACTATTTGAGGCGTAGTTGTTGACCGGTAGGACGTGCGAAGAAGAAAAAGGAGGACGAAGATGCAAATAAACAAAAGTAGAAGAAGTGAATATGGTAACATAAATACGTAAACGTCCATATCTTATCCCCTAAGTACATCAGGACGGTCCGGCCGCAATTGTTAGTCTGTTACAAATAGAATTGTGCGCAAAATGGTCACAAAATAGTGATGTGAG
>CAYWOD010000067.1:0-15978 GCA_964459805.1 uncultured Pirellulales bacterium | reverse complement strand
GGGTCGGTTCCGGCTGGGGGGCGTCGGGGCCGGGATACGAATGTATGTCGTGCACATCGCCGACCTTCCTGTCAGACCAGCCGCTGGCATTATTTACCAACCGCGATGGGTCCCATTGCTTAATCAGTTTAACCAGTCGCTGGGTATCATACTGGCCCCAGCCTTCGTTAAACGGCACCCACATAATGATCGAGGGATGATTTATGAAACCTTCCACCATCCGTCGCAGCTCAACTTCGAACTGTTTCTTGTCGGCAGATGTGGAGTTACTGCCTGCGGGCATATCCTGCCAGACGAGCAGCCCCAGCTTGTCGCACCAGTAATACCAGCGGTCCGGTTCTATCTTGACATGCTTGCGGGCCATATTGAAGCCCAGCTTTTTGGTGATTTCGACATCGTAGCGCAGGGCCTCGTCGGTGGGGGCGGCATAAAGCCCGTCCGGCCAAAAACCCTGGTCAAGTGGCCCAATCTGAAATACGAACTTGCCATTGAGCATAAGCCGGGTAATGCCATTCTCGTCCTTACCCAGTTCGATCTGGCGCATACCGAAATAGCTTTTTACCTTATCGACAACCTCTGGCTTACCCGGCAAACGCTGGCGGGACAGTATGATCTCAATGTCATAAAGGTGAGGATTGTCGCACGACCAGAGCTTAGGCGTGGAAATCCTAATATCATCTTTCCGGCCCAGCGATAAGCTCGCTGTTTCAACAATTCCTCCATTGTCCCGCACATGAGCGGTTACCAGATGTTCTTTAGTAGTGTTTTTACCCAGGACCGTTACCCATAAGCGCTGGTTATCGACGTCGGGCGTCATAATAATCTTCTCGATATAAGCCTGGGGCACTGGTTCCAGCCAAACTGTCTGCCAGATACCGGTAGTGGGTGTGTACATAATGCCGCCGGGATTCTTGACCTGCTTGCCGCGAGGCTGCCCGCCGGCGTCGCTCGGGTCCCAAACCGACAGCACCAGCTCCTGTTTTCCTGACGACTTGAGGACGTCGGTAATATCATAACTGAACGCGTCGTACCCGCCCCGATGAGCGCCCAGCTCCTTACCGTTTACGTACACCACCGACTCCCAGTCAACCGACTGAAAGTGCAGTAAAACACGTTTGCCCTTCCAGTCCTTAGGCAGCTCGAACGTTCGCCGATACCATAGACGGTTTTTTTCGTCCACCCGTTTCATCACTCCCGAAAGGGCCGACTCGATGGGAAACGGCACCAGTATTTGCTCCGTGAACTCTTTCGGCTTGGGTTGTCCCTTACCTGTCACCGCCAATTCCCACAGCCCGTTAAGATTCAGCCATCGCTGGCGTACCATCTGCGGGCGGGGATATTCCGGATGGGCATTGTCCGGTGACACATCTTTGGTCCACCGCGTCGCCAAAGGCCCCCGGGCCGGCTTCCATTGTGTATCAGCCTTGCCTGAAACCACCATATTCACCACCAGAAGCACCAAAAGAACTGCATTAACTCTGCGTCGCATCTTGAATCTCCTTAACTGGCATTGTTTATGATATTTTATAACAGGAGCCCATAATGGACAAGTATATTGTATTAGACATATATAGCAAGAAAACCATAGCGCGTGTCATGCAAAAAGGCAAAAACTGTAAAGGGCGGAATAAAATCGCGGCGGGTGTCGGCAACACTCAACACAGCCCTGAATCTTCTCGCACGCGTGCACCAAGGCTTTAGGAAGCAGCCGGAACGACAAAAGCAACCTAAATGTAACTATTGCCGCAAAATTCGGTCGGATTATGATAATGCCACGGCTTTTTTAACCATTTCCACAAGTTTTTCTCGATAGTCAGACATGGCGATGAGGCGTATTTCGTATCTCGTATTGCGTATAGCGGATAGTGAATAGGGTTTGGGATAGACTCGCCGGAGGAGTGAGCTAAAGTGACTAAAGTTAGCTAAATCGGAAATGCGAAACCTGCAGGATGGCTTGCGCCACAAATTCAAATCGGGAGGATAAATGGGAGAGAATGATTTCACAGGTCCTGTATTGCTGCCGGGGCCCGCAGCGGAAATCACGGGCGGTGGATGGTCGGGGCGGTGGCGACCCTTGGGCGGATGGGCAGTTGGTCGATGCCTGCGAAGTCCGGGTCTGGTATTGCTCGAATATCCTCTTCGCCGCGGTAGGGGCAGTTGGTATCGACCCATGCGATGAGTTTTCTGAGGCTGAGAGGGTCAACCTTCACGTCGTTGTGTTTGCCGCCCATAGCGATGTCGATGAGCTTGCTCGTGTAGGACAAATGCTGCATCGGACGCAGCGTTACGTAGCTTGCGGGATCGCTTTGGCCGTAGTTCTCGGCCATAATGGCCCCTGCGATGCCGTTGTTTTTCGGGTCCACGCCGCTAAATTGTGCCCCGCCGACCAGCGTAACATAAGGCTCTTTGAACATTCGGAATCCCGGTCGGAGGGTCAGATCGAGTTTTTTTCGGGCCTCGCCGTCGTCCTGGTGGCATTTTCCACAATACTTATCGAGCACCGGCTGAACAAAGCGGGTGTAGCTGATACTTTTGGCGCCCCATGGCGGCGGTGTCAATTCGGCCGGCTCGCCTCGCAGGGCAATACCGCCCTTGGTCGGAGCGGCTACGCTGTGCAGTTCGTGACAGCCAAGGCAGCCGCGTTGTTCACCCGGCATCACGCCCGAGAAGGAACGCATCGTTTGTAAACAGCGAAAGTGCTCGTCCAGCAGTTGAAAATGAAGCGTTGGGCCCGACGGCGCCTTGAAATATACCGAGCCATCGGTCTCAATCGGGACCGTGCCGAGGATGCGCTTGACTCCGTCATCCTGTATGAGCGAAACTACCGGACCCGAGAACCGTCCATCCCGCGTCCAGCTTGAATACGTGCGGGTGTCCATTTGAATCACTCGCAGGTATTTGGCCTTGCCCCGCGGCCGCCCGGGTTAACCCTGCCATAGCAGCGCACATGCCGGTTGGCGGATCGATTACAAGCACGCCGGCGATACTGCGGTCCAAAACGCTGTAATCATCCGGGTGGGAGTGGGCTGCCTCCAGGTTTGAATAGACGCTCAATCGGAGATCTTTCAGCACCGTGGCATCGATATTGGTCACCACGAATTCGACTGCAACGACGGGGCCCTTGCCCATCATTGCGTGGATGCCGAGGCGGACTTTCTTGTCAACAGTATCCAGGAGCCCTTTGGCTTGTGTTTTGGCGACCGGTCGGATTGGCTCGATGATACGCAGGTTTTCAAGGGCCCCTTGTTTGCTTATGGATGTGCCCGCGCGTTTGGGTGCGCCATCGTTGTAACGGACATAGTAGCCGAACCTACTGAGCTGGCCGCCGTGCACACATTTGAGTGACTGACGGATTCCCTCCCAGAAAAACGAACCACACTCATCAAGGGCGAAGTCAGTAACACCGTTTCTAATCCACACGATCCTCGGACTGTTCGTTTCGTGGATAGCTGCCGGTGACTCGGACGAGCTCTTCAAATCCCGACGTGCCTGTTCCAGCAGTGCAGTTAGCTTTTCGCGGGAGCCGGCATAGGCGAAGATGACCGTTTCCTTTATTGAATTGCCCGGCTCAATGGTGCCGAGATTCCAGGTCAGCACACCGTCCGTGTTGCCCATAGACTCAAGTCCACCGACCCCCACAGTTGTTGTCAGAAGAGCTCCGACCAAAACCAATGCGAAAGCCCGGTGAAAGGAAATTGGCAAAATGCGTCCTTTTCGCTTCATTGCAATCTTCAGAGAAAAAAAAGGATGGCACAACGACCATCCTTTTCGCTTTCTCATCAATTGTCTTTGTTGTTCTCAGAGAACGTGGATCTTTCGTCCCTGGAAGCGGACCGTTCCGGCTGCGGTTGCGAAAAGGGTATAATCCTTGCCCATGCCGACATTGGAGCCCGGGAAGAACTTCGTCCCGCATTGTCGCACGATGATCGAGCCGGCCTTTACCACCTGACCGCCGAACAGCTTTACGCCTCTGTACTGCGGATTGCTGTCTCTGCCGTTCCTCGAAGAGCCTTGTCCTTTTTTATGTGCCATAATCAGTTACCCTTGTTCCCGGGCGGACGCCCATACTAATCTACTCAAATCGGCATTATAACAGTCTGCGTTGACGCTGTCCACAAGAATTTGCGGTTTTTTTTGCCAAGAGAGGCTGCGTTGCCGTCATATAGCTTGTAGTACGGCCTTAACTGCTGCCGAGGCGGTGGCCTGCTATAAGGAACTGAACACGGTAGAGCAAGGTTTTCGCGATTTGAAGGATGTTATCGAGATGCGTCCGGTGTATCACAAGACGGATGAGCGGATCGAGGCCCACATCTTCGTGGCCTCGTTGGCATTGTTCCTCAAGCGGGTGCTGGAGCATCAACTGGCCTCGGAACTGCCGCAGATAAGTGCCGCCGAGGCCTTTTCGGCCATGAAGTCAGTGGGCATTGCGGAACTGGAGTTCAACGGACAGAGCAGGCGTTTGGTCTCTGCCGGCGGCCGAGATGCCCGGCGTATTGCAGCGGCCTTAGGGATCAGGGACCTGGCCCCGCCCACCCCTGAAAACACCGGCCCAGAACGCCCAAAAACACAGATGTAGTGACAAACTCAAAATCGAGTCCTTATTTTACAAGCACTTACGAACGCAAGTGACAAACATGAGCTAGCGGTCCCCACACTGTTTTGACAGCTATTGCCACATCTGGCCTTACGGTGCCCGGCTGGTGGAAGGCACACGCCCCTCTTGGCTCACGCTTCCCCTTAGTAGCTGTTGAGCAAATCGTGGATGGTTTTGTAGGCAGGCAGGAGTGTTGGTGTGATTTTGCAGTTTTTGCAGGCCCAGTGGAACAGGATTTTTTGGTCTTCGGAGGGGATGTTGTTGGGGGTGTAGGGTCGCCGGATGTACTGCTCGATGCAGCAGGGCGGGTAGCCGAAGAGGAAACCCTCAAATCGCAGCGTCTCGGCCGATTTGTCTATCGGTGTATCTGCAAAGCGCCGTTCGTACAACTCGATGTAGGCAGGCGCCCGGCTGAAAATCGTCTCGACAACCTCCTTGCCGGTCTTGACCGTCCGGGTGATTTGTTTTGTGAGCAGGCCGGCCTGCTGCAATAGCCCGAGGCCGTGGTCGTCCAGAGGTTTTTCCCATCTGCTGAGCGGTTTTAGCCCTTGGCAAGTAAGCAGGGCAAGGTATGCCAGCTCAAAATCGATGTCTTTGAGAGCGCGAATGCAGCTTCTGACCTGAGGCGATTCAGAATCCAAGTTGCCACCCCTTGCGTTGGCCGTTCATCGCATCAGTCCTGGTTCGTGTCGGTAGATTCGAGCCATTTGTCGGCGAATTTGGCAAAGTCTCTGAAGTCTTGTTTGCAGTCTTTGTTGTGGTCGCCGGGCAGATAGAGCGTGCCTAAATCGCCGCAGTGCCGGGGCATTTCGAGTATTTTGACCAAGAGGGCTAAATCAATTCTTCCGGCGTGCTGCGGCTCGCCACCGGGTTGCCAGAGGCCATGATAACTGAATGAGCCGTGCCTCATATAATGGATCGTGATACGATCTATGTAAATAGAAACGCCCAGCTTTGGATTTACGACCCCCCAGCCGCCCATATTGACTGATTCGCCGCAGATAGGACAATACTCGAGGCCCCGTTGGTCGTACTCGACCTTATAAGTTCCTGCCGGTGGTGGGTGGCCACTATACACGGGCAGTTCATCGATAATGGCAGCACATTGTTTGGCAAGTTCGATACCGTCTGGGAGAAGGTCATCATCCTGGTCGGGGTCGTGGAGGTTGTAGCCGGCTGCGAGTTCTTCGCTGTCTGCGAGCCGGTCGCCGTCGAGGTCGTTGGCATCGGGTGCCAACTGTCCGACGCCCTTAACAACATAGTCCAGCGGCAACTGATGGTCATTCGGCTCGTAGGGAAAGCGCATTTCGAGGACTCTGAGCAGTCGGTTAATTTCGGCTCTGCCGGTGTGTACAGTGCCGAGGTAATCGAATGAGCCGTGCTGCATGTAATGAAGTGCCAACTCAGGCAGGAACTCCCAGTTGTTTGGGTCGTTGGGCTCGGGATATTGGAGGTGGAGTCTGGGATTGATGATGTACCAGCCGCCCATGTAAATCATCTCCCCGCACACATGACAATTCTCCATTCCATCCTCTGCCGGCGACTCCAGCTTGTAGATTTCGTTGGGCTCGGCCTGTTTGTAGAGCGGGAGCTGCTCAACAGCGTCCGCGCAGCGCTTTGCGAGTTCAATGCCGTCCGGAATCTCATTTCTGTTCTGGTCGGGATTGAAGGGGCAGTAGCCGATTGCGAGTTCTTCCTTGTTGGCGAGCAAATCGGAGTCGGCATCCTGGGGTACCGGCAGTTGATGGTCGTTAGGGTCATAAGGGAATCGCATTTCGAGGACGCTGAGCAATCGGGGGATATTTACTCTGCCTTTGTGATCATGGCCATAACAATCGAATGAGCCGTGCTCCATATAGTGCAGTGCCAGGTCGGGCAAGAACATTCTATCCAGAGGGTCTTTGGGGTCGGGGTATTTCAGGCCGAGTTTTGGGTTGATGATTTCCCATCCGCCCATATGAATATCCTGTCCGCAAACGTAGCACCGCTCAAGTCCATCGAGGGCGTGCTCGACTTTGTAGATTTCATTGGTCTCGGGGGGCGTAGGCCAGAGCGAATAGGAAGGCAACTCTGCGACAACGGTGGCGCAGCGTTTGGCCAATTCTATGCCATCAGGTATTTCATTGCGGTTCTGATCGGGGTCGAAGGGTTTGTAGCCGATGGCCAGTTCTTCTTTGTTGGCGAGTAAATCTGCATCGGCGTCCTGAGCTACGGGCAGTTGGTGGTCATTTGGCTGACAAGACAGTCGCAGGTCAAGGGCTTGCAGCAGAGCCGGCACGTCCACCCTTCCTTCGACCGGGGTCTGAGAATAGTGTCCGGTGTAACTGAATGAACCGTGCTGCATATAATGTAAAGTCAGGCCAAAGGGAAACTCGACGCTTATAGCTTTGTGTGGATTTACGACTCCGCCGGGTCCCATACCAATCGTTTCTCCGCAGACATCACAGGTTTCAAGGCCATACTGCGGAGCGAACCATTTATATGCTTGGCCTGGCGCGGCCTCGCCCTGCCACGGCAGGTCATTGATGTCGGCTGCGCAGAGTTTGGCTAATTCAACACCATCGGGCGTACCGTTTCGGTTTTGGTCGCGCTCGAAGTCCAGATAGGCAAGAGCAGCTTCTTCGGCATGAGCGAGCAGGTCCGCGTCGCCGTCTGCGGCCACGGGTAGCTGGTGTGGGTCTGGGCCCGGTGCGCCAAGGGCCTTATGGAGAGTTACTCCTGCTCCGAGGGTGATTGCGGCGGCGGCGCCGGCGGCCACAAAGCGACGTTTTAGTTTTCTGCTTTTTCTGGCCTGTCTTTCTTTGGCCCTTCTTAGTCTCCTCATTTTTCTTCCTCCCTGTGTGGGTCGAGAATAACTTGTTTTTCACTCTTAGTCTGGTTCGGTCGAGGCGAGCCATTTGTCGCCGAAGCTGGCAAAGTCTCTGAAGTCTTCTGCGCAGTCTCTATTGTAGTCTGTCGGCAGATATATGGTGCCCAGGTCGCCGCAGCGTTGTGGCATTTCGAGTATTTCTGCCAGGAACTCAATTTTGACTCTGCCGTTGTGGAACGGCTCGTGCGGTGTAGTGGGTTGTAAGCCGGAGTAGCTGAAGGAGCCGTGCGACATATAATGGCACGTAATATCATATATGTCCATAGAACGGTGCAGTTTCGGGTTTACGACCTGCCACCAACCCATATTTACGGAGGCGCCGCAAATCTCGCAACGCTCGGGGCCCTTCAGGAAGTAGCTGACTTTGTATGGCTCGTTTGGCTCCGGCTCGCCGCCCTTTGGGTCGTAGATGGGCAAGGCGTCAATGACTTCGTGGCACTGTGTTGCAAACTCGATTCCGTCGGGGGTGAGGTCGTTATCCTGGTCGGGGTTGTAGAGGTTATGGCCGCCCGCGAGCTCCTCGCTGTCGGCGAGCAGGTCGCCGTCGTGGTCGTTGGCGTCCGGCGCCAACTGCCCGACGCCATTAACAACATAGTCCAGCGACAACTGATGCTCGTTAGGGTCGTAAGGAAAACGGAGTTCCAAAGCTCTCAACAATCGTGCAACATCTGCTTTACCACCACCTTGATAGCTGAAAGAGCCATGTTCCATATAATGGGCGTCCAGAATAGATACACTAATAGTCAAGCCCAGTCGTGGATTTACAATATCCCAGTAGTCCATATATGCTTGGAATCCACAAATTTCACACGTTCCTACCCCATCCAAAAGATATATAATTTTATGTGGTTCCTGTATGCCGGGTGGGGCTTCGTACACAAATTCAGGCAGTTGGTCTATTGCAAGCTTGCAGCGTTTGGCCAGTTCAAGGCCATCGGGTATTTCGTTGCGGTTCTGGTCGGGGTCGAATGGTTGATATCCGATGGCGAGCTCTTCAGGGTCGGCAAGCAGGTCGGTGTCCGCGTCTTTGGGTACCGGCAATTGGTGCTTATCGGGTTCATAAGGCAGGCCAAGTGCTCCTACCAGGGCAGGCACATCGACTCTGCCCTTACCGCTCCAGCCACTAAGGCTATGGTAGCTGAAAGAGCCGTGCTCGAGATAATGCAGAGCCATGTCGGTGAACTGTACGTGTGCACCGTTTTGGGGATTAACGACTTCCCACACGATCATCACTATATCATCTTTGCCGCACACCGCACAGGTTTCCATACCATACGCTGCTGCGCAGATCATTTTATAAGGTTCATTCGGTTCCGGTTCATCGCTCGCCGGGCACCACTCCGGCAAGTCATTGACATCAGCGAGGCAGCGTTTGGCGAGCTCGATACCATCGGGTATTTCATTGCGATTCTGGTCCGGGTCGAATACGTTATAGCCAATTGCAAGCTCTTCGAGGTTGGCAAGCAAGTCGGCGTCGGCATCCTGGCTGACGGGCAGTTCGTGTGGGTCGGGGGTGTATGCGGCCAACGCTTTACGCAGACTCACTCCTGTGCCCAATGTGATCGCCGCTGCGGTGCCGGCGGCAATGGCGCGGTTTCTGAGCTTTTTGCGCTTTTCGGCGTCCCTTTGGTGGGCCCTTCGTAATCTTCTCATTTTTCTTCCTTTCCGCAAGAAATCTTTCGCTAAGCAAATCCTAAGCTATCCTACCAGACATTGTAGGTTCTGTCCAGTCCTTTTTTTCAGAATTTTTTACTGGGTGCCCGTCACGTTTGTAGGTGGATTTCTTAGCCCTTTAGCTGCAATTTTCCGTCAATAATAGCTGCTACCCCTTTGTCATTCCCGCGAATCCCTGTCATTCCCGCGAAACCCTGTCATTCCCGCGAAAGCGGGAATCCACGCTTTTGAGCAACTACCCACATGTGAATAGGGCCAAATAGGCCGGTTTTTTACCTACAAAGATGACGTGCACCCCTTTTCGCTGTTTGGGGCAGACACGACTCGTGGGGAGAAAGTCGAAGCGTTCGTTGGAAAACAGAACCGCCACTGTTAAGCTGCTTTTCCGGCTGCGTCGGCGTAAACACCCTTGAGATTGCGACGGCGTGGAAACCCGGAAAAGATAAAAAAAGGCAAATTTTTTTGAGTGCAAATAGGCAGCTGCGGGGTGAGATTTTATTGGACAGAAGGATCGGGTCTGGAGTGGACTTGTTTGGCAAACCCATATATGGTGGTCGTAGAGGGGCGGGTTCTGCTATATGGTGGTTTTGGTTATGGGGCGTTGTTGTCGTGCAACTGCAGTGGGCTAAAGAAAAGAAGTGCAGGGTGTCGATATTGCGTAGGTTGATGGGGTCAGTGCTGCTTTTGAAGGATGTGTCGTATGAGTAAAAGGGAGTTGATAGACTGCATTTGTGAGATCAACAAGAGCGCCAAGCCGGAGTTTCTTGCGGATTTTTCCGAGGGGGAGCTTAAGGACTATCTCGAACACCTGATGGACCTGGACCTGGGAAAGCTCGCTCTTTGCAGTTAGGGTCCTGGTGGAATACGACGGACCACGGATGGCGGGGTCCGGCGGCTGGGGCCGGCAGTGTTCAGTAACGAGCGGCGATCCGGTTCACAGGCCAATCAAACCAAATCGCTACAAGGGGGCGGGGCATCCAATTGATCATTGACTATTCACAATTGTTGGCTTACGTCTGGGGGACACCATCACGCGAGGTCACTCGCACGCGGGAAGTCACATATCACTTCTTTGTTGCACGATTTGTCGCGCGGACTATTCGTCATCGTCCAGACCAACGGGGGCAATAGGTCTGGTGAGAGTCAGTCCTCATCTGCGTCTCGATGAATCGGTTGAGTCGTCCCGCCTTGACGGGGGGTAATCGGGTCTGGCCCCATCGGCAGCGCGGTCGGGCCTTTGGGTTTCGTTTTCTGTTCTGATCCGTTCGATAAATGGGATCGTTGGGGGGGCCTCTCCCGCGGGGACCGGACGCAGCACCTCGGCGATGTTGTTAAGCTTGAACTCGAGCAGTACGGGCGTATGGCCGTTCGGCACGTCGAAAGCGAAGTCAACGTATTTTCTGGTGTCCTGGCTGGCGAAATCCTCGCGCCCTATTGTTATTTGCTCGCTCAGCTTTTTTGTCTTGATCCGGTTTGGCCCGGAGAAATATCCGATTGGATAGACGTTTATTCCTTTTCCGGTGAGCGGTCCGTCGGCGGAGTCTTTTTGTTTGCAGATTAGCCTTAGTTGAGAGAGCGTGAACCTGCCGGCGTCCTTTACGGCGTTCTTCTTTATTCCCATGCGAACGACAACAATTTGCCCCTTCCGGGGTGTTATGGCTTTTCCGTCGGCGTCTTTGAAACCGGCAGGCGGTGCGTACCACGCGCCGGCTTCGCCCGTTTCGCCTCTTTTCCTTGGGATGTCGATTGATTCGGAGCTTGTGACCAGCGGTACGTCGCCCGAGTCGTTATGTCGATTTAGGAAGATCTGGTCGAGGAAAGCCGCGTGGAGGGTCGCGAAGCTCCTGGGATTGCGAATGGCGCGAAAGCTGCCCCTGCTTACGAGGCTGAACCAGCCGGTGACGAACCCGTCGGCGTTTGGGAAGACCTTGTTAGGCGTTTGGGCCGCCAGACCTGTTCGGTCGAAACGCTGATACGGATACTTATTCGGCAAGGGTGACATCGCAAGGGCGGTCAGGAGCAGGCCCGACAAGATGAACCCCAGGAAGATTCCGCAGATGACGCGGCCGACGCGTTCCACAATCAAACCGAATTCTACGGGCTGCCTGGTTACCTGCATCGTCGCCGTCTGAAGGATGGCGAAGGCAAGGACAAACAGCAGCGTGAAGCACAGCGGCTGGGCCCAGGGTACGACGGCGGGGTATTTGCTGTTACTGCCCTGGCTGATAAAAAGATCGGCCAAGAGCTCAAAGTAGGCGAATGCCACTATGCTCGAGCAGATGGCGATTATTATGGTGGCGACTGCCTTGAAGATTGTGCCGTTAAGGCACTGATAGACGGCACAGCCTGCGATTATGAGCAGTACAGCTAAGGTGGCCATTACAATTTCTCCGGTCTTCTATACTCGTTCGTTATCTAATGTTTCGGTTTTTGCTTTTTAGGTTTTGATGCCGAGAGCACTCGTATCATTTCGTTTATCGTTGTTGTGCCGGCGACGACTTTTCTAAGCGCCTGCTCCTGTAGATAGAGCATCTTGGCGCGTCGAAAGTGCGTGCCGATTTCGGGCAGAGACTTTGCGTGCTTTATGATTTCTCTCAGCTCGTCGTTCATCATAATCATCTCGAACACCGCCGTTCTTCCCACATAGCCTATTCCATGGCAGTTCTCGCACGTGCTTGGTTTTCCGTGCTTGTCGTAGATGACTTTTCCGGCGCGGTAGAGAACTTTTGTTTTTTCAGCGTTGATGTTGAACTTTCTGAAGAGCTCTTTGTTGGGAGCGTATGCCTGCTTGCATTCATTGCAGAGTTTTCTCATGAGGCGCTGGCTGCTGACGCCGAGCAGTGTATCGGCGGCGAGGCTTCTGTCGCCGACCAGTTTGAGCCATTTGGCGACGGCCTGAATAACGCTGTCGGCTTGGAGTGCGACGTATATGATCTTTCCATCTCTTGCCCCGTCACAGGCGGTACGCGCCGTTTCGGGATCCTCACAGTCGGCGACACCGACGATATCCGGGCCCATCCTTATTACTTCCTGGAGCTTCTTGCCGTATGTTGTGCTTACGGTCTCGCTGGGGCTAAAGACATGTTGCGTTATGTTTGCTATCTGTGACGAAGGGTGTTTCTCAAGCGTGTTTATGTTATTGATGAATGCATCATGGTTTCGCACAAGGGAGTAGAGGGTGCTTGTTACGCCGCTTTTCTTTGACCCGCCAACGATGAACAGGCCCTGTTTTAGGTGTCGGAAGCTGTTAAGCTGTTCGAGCTGGTCGGGCATGAGGCCGAGTTCGGCCAGTCTTGTAATGTCCTTCTGTGTCGTGAGTTTGAGCAGGACCTGTTCGCCGACCGTTGAGCCGGCGGTTTTTACCTCCCACTCGTTGTTGTCCGTGCCCTTGGAGACTCCGAAGACGCCCTTTTGGGGTTTTCGTTTTTCCTTGATATCGAGGTCGGCGATGTTCTTGAGGAAGTGAATGAGGAACTTGATCTGGTCTCTGGGCATGCTCGGCTGCTTCAAGGCCGCACCATCGACGTAGTATGTAACTTTGTACTCCTGCGGTCCGGGGGTGAACATGACGTTGTTGGCCCTTCGCCACATAGCGTCGGCCAAGAGCTCGTAAGCCATTTTGTATCCGAAGAAATCGGGGGTCCTCGGCTCAGGGAGAGGAACTTCATTTTTGTTGGCGGTAATGAAGGTAAAGCTCTTGAGTGCCTCAAGCTTTTTTTGTTTGCTGACGAAGAGGTTTTTGAAGTGTTCTGCAGTGAGGACGCGGTCAAAATCCATAACTCTGGTGTTGCGGTGTTTGACGTAGGCGAGTGACGTTGCGGCCACGGCCATCACGTAGATGATCATCCCGACGATGAAGATAGGAATAAGCTGCCAGATCAACATCGCTGCAGCGCCGGTGCCAAGGACCATACCCGTCCAGAAGGCGTCGTTTGTCTCAACGGCCTTTGCGTCATTGTGCACCCAGGTAACCAGAGGCAGCCAGAGGAAGAAGAAGCCCAGATACGTAAGAAGTTTGATTACCGATATGTAGCCGCCGTACTCGATGGCAGACAAGAGTAAATCCGGCATAAGATGCTCCGTTTCGAAATCCAATCAAATCTTACAAGATGCCGCTGGCCGTCGTCCTGATGCCTTTAAGCGCCATTTTCAATTCTTCGGTGTTTGGTGCGAATTTGTAGGCCTCCTTGGGGTCTATGTAACCGTTTTTCACCAGTTCGCAGAGGTTGGATGTGATATCCTGCATACCTTCCTGCTGACAGGCGCGTATGACGCTGGGCAGGTCGGCTTCGCGCTCTTCGGCGATCAATTTCCTCGCAGCCGCATTTGCAATGAGTATCTCGACGGCAGGTATTCTGTCGATTTTTTCTCTCAGGCACGGGATCAATACCTGACTGATGACGGCCCTGAGCGCCAGGGCCAGCGTTTGTCTTACGAGGTCTCGCTCGCTCTGCGGGAACAGGTCGAGCAGTCGGTGGACCGACTGGGAGGCATTTGCCGAGTGCATTGTTCCGAGGACGAGGTGTCCGGTTTCGGCGGCCCTCATCCCTGCGGTGACGGTTCTTGCATCTCTCATTTCACCGACGAAGACGACGTCCGGGTCCTGGCGCATCAGATATGTCAATGCCTCTTCAAAGTCCACGACGTCGAGCCCGATTTCCCTCTGGGAGACAATGGCCTTGGCGTCCTTGAAGAGATACTCAATTGGGTCCTCGATTGTAACTATGTGACAGGAGCGAATGTGGTTAATATGGTTTATCATTGATGCGATTGTTGTGGTTTTTCCGCAGCCGGTAGGACCCACAACGAGGACAAGTCCCTGTGTGCTATCGGCTATTTTCTCCAGTACGAGCGGCAGGTGTAGTTCCTCGAACGGTGGGATGGTCGTATTGACTCGTCTTGCCGCGAGGCTCACCAATCCTCGCTGTCGGAAGATGTTGACCCGGAAGCGGTGTTCGCCGTCCACTTCGTGGGCAAAATCGAGAGTTCCGTGCTCGGCGAAGAATTCCTTCTGCGCGGGACTTAGAATCCCGAAGACGAGCTCCTCGATCCTTTGGGGGGTCATTGGCGGGCCGGTAGTATTCTTCAATAATCCGTAAAGGCGGAGCTTAGGTGGTTGACCGACCTTGAGATGCAAGTCGCTCGCGAGGGTCTTGATGGCGGCCCTGAAGAACTTGTCCATTTCCGGCTCTCGGTCGGGAGCCCTCCGGTCGTCGATAGGTTGTTCTGCAACCATAATTACTGCTGACTCCAAAGCTATAAACCAATTGTCTCCGCCGCCACTGGGATCGTAAGCGGTTGTGGCTTGGCGGAGAATATCTCCGGGCCTTAGATTTGCAAGCACAAACCCTTATATTACTATATTATAAGGTTTCTGTGCGTTTTGTCAACCTTGATGGTTGGACAATATTCGTTTTGGGCATAAATGCGGGCATTCGCACAGCTTGTGGGCTGAGGGGGCTTTAGCGGGGTGTTTTTGTGCAAAGAAACCCTCTATATGGCCGGAATTCTCTTGATATTGACTGCGCGTTCCTCTATAATGTATATGTTGCGGGTGCAAACCGGCGGTTTCGCCAAGAACCCAGTGGACTAAAGGCGCACCGCAACAAGGAGGCAGGGTCGCGAAAATCATTTGATAATAATTGCCCGCGCCTCCTTTTTTTTGCGCTGACGCAGACGTTTCAGCGATCGGGTTGGGATAACAGCGCGTGTGTGATCCCGGCGGAAAACAGGGGCGGACAGGGATTACCGCGCTCGGCTCGGCCGCGCTCGCATTGCCCCCGCGACTATCTCCGATTTCTCATTAGCCGCAGAGATCGCAGAGACCGCCGGGAAAACAGAATGCGTATAGCCTTATTACGTACAATGGACAAGACCCCGAATCCGCCCTAAGCTTTTATAAAACAAAAAGCTCGCCGTGCTCGCCGGTGAGAAATGCCGACTATCTCATAATCCAGCGTTTTGCTTTATACACCAGGTTGGTGTCGGCCCTTAGCGCTGCGTCGCCTTCCAGGGCGTAGGTCAATTCGAGGGTCTTTCTGAGGTAAATCTTGGCGGGGTTGCCATCCTTATCTTTGGCGATCGGGTGATCGACGCCGGCGGTTTCGTTGCTCAGGCCGGTTATGAAGAGCTTGATTTTTGTGGCCTTTGCGTCGAAATCAGGCCAGATGACGGCGATGTCCTTGCTGTTGTCCTCGCCCTGGAGGATTCTGTTGCCGGCGCTTTGGAGCGATTCGAGGAACGGATACGTGGTCTGGTAGCGTTTCTTTATGTTCTGAAAGACGGCCGGTGTGACGCCTTTGCCGGCGGGTGTGATCTCGAAGGTGTTGGTCATAAGGTCGCATTTTGGATAGAAAGCGACGTCTCGGCCGGTGTTGTTGGTGATAGTTATCAGTGAGTACCAGAAGCGTTTCGGCTTGTTTTCGGGGGCGGTGCGCAGGAGAATCTGCTGCGGATGTGTAAATTTCGTATTGACGGTCCATTGGCCCGGTCGAGGCACAATGGCCGGCTCAGGAGCGGCTGCCCAACAGACACAAGCCGCCACGCTCAGGAAGGCGAGAACGATACAAGCAAACCCTCTCATTTTATGGCCCCTTCTTAGTGATTGTAACTCAGTCAACTCTTACCGTATCAGAGACTCCTGGATTCCCGCCACCCGCTTTCGCGGGCACAAGCTTCTGCGGGAATGGCAGAAGGCACGTTTTCTTCCTGTTAGACGCTCTTAATAAGGCGTTTTCAAATCTGCCAAGCCCAAACGGCCGTTCAACACCTATTTTACCCGAAAGCCATCCGATAGCCAAGAATATTTTGCACATTCTATTTAGTAGTTTCGGCTCTTGGC
>CAYWOD010000066.1:0-16107 GCA_964459805.1 uncultured Pirellulales bacterium | reverse complement strand
AACAGGGAATACAAACTAAACCTAAATGAGGAGACCATATTATGTCTACTCGACGTCTAAAGCATTATCATCAACAGGATTTCGCTGTGCCAGAAAGATTAGCCACACCCGGCTGAAGACTGAGATTCACTCGCTGCTGATCTGCTTAGCGAACTACCATTCCCAAGATAGCCCCTTGTTACGCAAGATTCCTCAAAGTTGTATCGCCCACCAAGCGATGTAAGCATAAGCTTACATCGCTTTGCTGCTGAGCGTGTTTGGGCGTGGATGCAAGCACCCCGACCGGGTGGCACGCTCAAACTTGACACAGGCGCCTATTTTGCGCGGAAATGAGCAGGATAGCTGATAAAGCGTCCTGAAGTGGAAAGGTCTATACAGGTGAGATTTCTAATAGAGACATCTCAGCCGACATATTGGTGTCTTGCTTCGGCAATAAGGCTGAGCATCTGGTCGGCCTGGGCTTGAATTTGAGGGTCGGAGTTTGTAACTCGCGCATTCCATTTGCTGTATTCTTTATTGAGATGCTGTCGAGCCGAGTCTTTGCTCATATCGGACGTGACGCCGAGGACGGTCTCTGCATCCTTGATCTGGTGCATGTTGACCGGCAGGATTCTCTCCATCTTGTTGCGAAACGCGTCTATGTCAACCTCCAGCCACGCGGCAAGGTCAGCGAGGATAGCCAGTTCCTCCGGTGCGACCGAGCCTTTGGCCTGCGCGACATGCAGGCAAAGATCCAGAATGCCGTGCCGGTCGGCAATAGGCGCAATTTCAACAATTTCCGTGCAGATTTGGCAAGTGTTGAGTCGATTCCCGTCGCGGAAGAAGGCAACGGTTTTATTGAGGGCCTTTTCGAGTTTACGCCTGGTCCTGCCCGACGCTTGAGACAAATGAACGTTGCTTCTCGCCCAGTTCTTTATGAGCTCGACCTCACAGTTGAACAGCTTGTTGTCTGAGGCGCTGACAGTGAACGCCAGTGCGACTGCAAGGGTCCTTGTGCGCAAGCGATTTTCTTCCAAATCGACATAACCCGGATCGGTGTTCTCGTAAGCAAAGGTGCATTCGGCACAAGCAAACTCCTGGCCGGTTGATCGTGATGATATCGAAGTACGGAACTTCAGATCACGTTTGCCCTTTCGCGGAAACAAAAGCCAGTCAACGCGGAGCCGCGCGACGGGCGTCCAATTCGACAGAGTAGTGGCCTGGCCGGAGAGCTTTCCAAGGTCGGCATTGTAGCGGAAGATTGTGGAATCCGGCATTTGCCACTGTTTTACCTTGGCTTGTACCGATGATGGGGCGGGTGCTGCGTCCGTAACATCGGCAATGGTAACTTCCAAAGTTGTCTCGTGCTTGTCATCGGGAGTATAAACGGAGCCGCAGATTTCCACTTCAAAGACGGCAGAAGCAGGGTTGTCCATCTCTTTTCCTGTAAGCCGAACGCGACAATTAAGGATAGTCAGGTCGGGCTGTACAGAAAGCCCAAGTGGTTCGTCAGAGTTCGTTCTACTCAAGAAAAGCGGTTTGATGCGGTTGATCAGGCCGGAACGCCGGAAGCGGTCGGTCAAATCCGATAGGTGCAAGCGGTTACGCAGAGCCGGAAATTTCAGACGACGGATCAATGCCGAGGACTTTGACCGGACAATTAGCTTTCTGAGATTGAAGCAGTCAAGAAATGTCCGACATTTAACCCGCTTGGCCAGAGCTGAGAGCATGCAGTAACCTGCCGAGCACGCGAACTTGCATTTGCTCACCAATACTGCAAATCCGCGGCTGCCGGTCCAGCCTGGGCGTCTGAAGCGTCTCATCAAGCCTTGAAGCTTTGAGCAGCGCCCCAACTGCAACAACCAGGAGGAGCTCTCTGGTCCCGTGGGCTTAGAGCAAACAATCAGGCCGAGACAGACCACTGCTGCAAACATCGGCACCACAATTGAGATTGTAACGAGGAGTTTGCCCATTTTGCACACCAGCAGAGACGGCTATTCAATCTTGAAAGCTTCCAGGCTTTCGCTTTCCTGTTTACTGTCACCTTCGGAGAGGTTGCCGTTTTGATCCTGGCGCAGGTCAACTTCGAGAGCTCTGTCTGATTCAAGGTCCTCGAACAGACAGTGCATTCTCTGATTAACGTCGTAGCTGTAGGTGACTTTAATGGGACATTCCGCCCCTCTGTCGGGAGGAAGCTCAAACTTATGCGTTGCAATTGTGTTCACATATTCGGGCGTGGAATCCTCGCCCTGGGTAACTGTCACCTCAACTGCCGTTTGGCCCTGAGAGATCGTATAGAACATCTGTGACGCTTGGCAGGGCAATGGCGTATTCTTTTTTAGAATAATGCGGTTCTCCACAACACGTCGGCCTGTTTCCTTGCTGATAGGAGCGCAAATGGTGCCGTAGCTGTGATTGCAAACATCTACGAGGCTGATGTCTTTGAGTCCGGCGGCGATTCCTGTCGGCACGGCATCGGGGTTTTCTCTGAGCACGGTTAATCCTGCATGTAGAGCGGCGCCTAATGCAACACATTCATCAACATTAACTGCGGTTTCCGGCCGGGATCCGAACACTTTTTCGAGGCGCTTGCGGATTGTTGGTATTCGAGTGCTGCCCCCGACTAATAGCACCGTGTCGATTTCGCAAGGTTTGAGGCCGGCCTCTTCAAGGGCCACCTCCACCAGGATATCTGTGCGCGCCAGCAGCGAGGAAATAGCTTGTTCGAACATTTCACGGGTTATTTCCACTCTCAGGCTTCCGGCGGACCCATAGAGCATTTTCTTGGCGACACGGCGGCGAGATAGCGTCTTCTTAATATCTTCGGCCTCGTCCTCATACTTTGCCCTGTCCTCGTCGGAGCTAATCAGTTCGGCTTTAAGCTTGTCTTTGTATATCTGCTCCAGAATCTCCAGTATCTTGCGGTCAAAGTCGATGCCGCCGAGTGCATGGTCGCCCTGTGAGCAGATAATATCCATTTGATGTCCGGCCACATTCATTATGGTTACGTCGAAGGTTCCACCGCCGAGGTCATAGACCAGCACCTTTCCTGAGACTTCGCGAGTGGTCGCATAGTACAGCGCCGCGGCAACAGGCTCATTGACAATTCCAATCACATTGAGCCCGATCGCTGCGCCGGCATCCATTGTGGCTTTTCTGCGAACCTCGTCAAAATGGGCGGGAACAGAAATGACGGCATCACGAATGTCGCCCTGCTCGGCTGCACAATCCTGCTTGAGTTTTTTGAGAATCAGGCCTGATAACTCTACTGCTGTCCAGTCCTTTCCGTCGATGGCCTTGTGATAATCCGGCTGGCCCATGTGCCGCTTTATCCAGCGGGCCGACCGTTGTGCATTTAGATGCCGAGAATTGACTGCTTCAATTCCGACCCTGATGATATCGGGATTCTCTTCATCGAAGAAGACCGCTGACGGTGTAAGTCTTTCACCATCGGCATTCGGGATGATCTCCGGCTTGCCGATGGTATTGAGAAGAGCCAATACTGAGGACGTTGTCCCGAGATCTATGCCTACTATATTTGCCATTTTGTGCTCCTCAGTCTTACTCGGGGCCCCATTTTCGAGACACTGAGGCCCTTAACAGACTTAACCAAATAACTTAACCTGAGCTGCGCGTACCACTTTTACATTGCCTTCGTTAATAAAATACCGGTATCCTGGCCTAACGACCTTTGCAATTTTGCCTGCCTTTTTGGGATCGTCGCAGTGCTCTTTTTCTTTGACGGCCTCCGTACATTTCTCCTGTCCCCGGTAGAGGCTGTTTACTTCGGGCCTGAATTGTTCAACCCCACTGGACTCGAGAGCAAAGATCAGCTCATCCCTTACTTCCGTGAGATGTTCCGTTTCAACATCCTTTTCGGAAAGTCGGTCAATACGACTTTCAAGGTTGTCAATGCAGCGTATGACCCGCAGACAGAAGGTTCTGATTATGTTCCAGTCATAGCCGTCCTGTAGCTTCTCCACTCGTTCTTGCTGATGGGAGGCGTATTCACGGATAGCCGAGACTTGGTCGGTGAGTTCTTTAAGGGCGCCATTGAGCGGCTTCGAGTGCTCAAGCGTGGTTTGCTGGACGCTGTGAGCCACGTCTTTGAATTCGGCCATCTGTTTTTCCAGATTGTCGGTTTTGGCTTTTAGAGATTCTTCAAGCATCGGAGAGCTTTCATGCCGACCTGTTGAGGCGCCGTGCCTGGCTTTTTGACCGGACCGGGCGCGCTGCGCCGCACTGAAGTTTTGATTTCCCACACCAGGTTTTGGCGATTTTTTGAGTTCGACAGATTTTTCATCGGACAGGACCACGGGAATTTTCTTGGCAGACTTTGCTGAAAGGCCTCCCAAACGCTCTTTTGCCGATACGGTGCTGCTCTTACCGACTTGGGATTGTGTCCTCGTGGAAAGGGTTGTCTGTGAAAGCGCCGGCCGGCGCGCGTTTGGGGAATTCGTTTTTGAATTCTGGCGCCCCGAATTTATATCGATTTGTGAGCGTTTTGCTGGTTGGCCGAGCTCCCACTTTGCAGTGCGTCCCAAGAGGGGAATCCGAGAAGGTTGTCCGAGAGGTTTCTCCTGTTGCTCGAGATCTATTGGGTCGGCCTCGGGCGGCCCGTCATCATAGTTTTCGCTTCGGCTGCTCCGGTCGTCGGCAGAAGAAACTCTCAACCGGGACGTTCCTGCAATTAGAAGCCGGGCCGTCCACAGTAGCAGACACCATCCAAAAGTGGTCCCTCCAATAGACGTACACACGACAGAACCTGTCAGGATGAACTCGTTGAGCTCCTTCCGCTTTTTATACTCGTTTACTCGGCTTTGCCAATCCTCTCCGTAAAGAACATCGGCAAAGGGATGCGCATTGAGTTCACTGGTGGCCAATCTGTCCAGGTCGGCTTTGAGTCTTTCCTGCTGCTCTTGTTTTAGTTGAGCTTTCGTTTTGGCTTGGCCAAAGCCGTTCAGCTCCAGAGGCAGGCCGGCTCTCTTTTCTGGGGACAACTGCAACCATTCATTGTAGTGCCTGAGATACTCGTCCGGCTCCGAGCTATACTTGAGCTTGCAGGATTCAGTTCTGTGCTGTTCAGTTCTTCTCTCCACGAGAACCCATCTAAGTACAGCACTACCGGCAAGCAACAGTACTAAACCAAGAATTGCAGATTTCTTCAGCATATTCTCAAATCTCGATCATGGACCGTTTGTTCACGCTCCATCAGCAAACAGATTTTGCCGACTATTCTTGCTGTTATCAGAAAGGATGCCGACAATGTGACGGATCTGGGAGAAGCCTGCCGGTTGTGCGCAGGACAGGTTAGACAGGCTCCTGCTCTCCCCGGTGCGTTGGTTATCCGAGTAACCGCTGAGGCGGTTGCCACCGGAGGCCCCATCTTTTTCGAATCTAAATCCAAAAACCCGTGTCATAACTTCTACAATACCCTCGTTTTGAGACAGTTTTATGCTTCCAGCCCATGCCGCTGGAGACACTCGTTTGAAGGACTTAACGATGCAGGATGCAAAGCCGGGTTGCCAAGTCACGACTGCTCACGAGCGCACAAAACTCTCTGCGAAAACCGTCAAGTAAAATATACGAATAATCTTGAGGTTATCAAATTGGGTGAAAGTGGGAAATCGAGAGGTTTCTGCCGGTCTGATAAGATTCTATATGAAGTGAGGGTATGCGATTTCCGTAATGAGGTTATTATCGGAACTGCCTGGTGTAGATGCGATCAGGCGGTGAAAACCTCGTTTGCTAAATCTTGGCCGGCCTGGCTGGCATAATACTGCTTGACGACTTTTTGGCCCTCGCTTTGGAACTTGCCCATGGAGGAAAAGACCCCAACTTTCATAAGGAGCACGATAGTAATGCAGGCCGCCAAATTCGCCACCGAGTGCGCATACTTTCTCCATCTCTCAAGCAGTGTCGGCTGCGGCAGCATCGCTTTGAGTTTCGCAGCCTTCGGGGTCTGGCGAAGACTGTGTTTGAGCACGCCTATGGTCTGACTATTGGCACGCATCAACAAGTCGATTCGGTGAGGTTGAGCTTTTAGGGCCGATAGTGCGAGATTGACCTTGCCAACGGCGGCAAGTCGCCTGCGGCATCTCGGACAACCTGCAATGTGATTTTGCACCCAGTTTGCATCAATACCCAATCTACTATTCACGGCTCTGTACAGCCAGGTTCTGATTCGCCTGCACTTATTGGGGTCCCCATTGGGGTTGTTGCGGTCCTGGGGACCCTTGTTTTTGCTTATGATTCTCATTGTCTTTCTTCTTTCCCTTTACCCATCCAGACGGCTAATAATTGGACGGCTTTGCACCTGTAAACCCTCGCGGTTGCCGGTGATATGCCCAACATCCTGCCTATTTGAGCATAAGATAACTCCGCCAGGTCGCGCAACGCAACGACGTTCCTCAGATGTTCGGGCAGTTGGGCCATACAGCACCTCAAGGTCTCCACCAGGTATTTGTAGTCAAGCTCCTTTTCCGGCGAGCTAAGGTCTCTTTTGGCGCCTTGGGTGGAGGATAACCTCTTCCTTTCAGCGATCCTGTGCCTCAACATTGAGATCGCTATGTTGCTTGCGCTACGAAAGATGTAGGCTTTGGCATATTCAGGTTTTTTCCGGTCCTGATAGTGAGCAAGCTGCAGAAACGCACTCTGATAGGCATCACAGACATCCTGTTCATTGCCCAGTATCCGCCAGAGCATTGTGATCAGTTCCTGCCCGTGCCTCTGCATTGCAGAGAGTATCCACCGCTGGCTCTGGTCAACCGTTTCGGAGACGGCGAAGTTCCAAATCAGTTCGTAACTGGCGGTCTTACCGAACATAAACGCCCATTTCGATTCTTCTATGTAACTCCAGTTATTAAGACGCAGCGCCTAACAATATGTTAACAAAAAAGTTGGGGATAGTGGGGAAAAATCCGACTTTTCTGGATAACATTCCGCGGTAGCTCTGCGTCTTAGTTGTGAAAACAAACGGTTCAGACGGGCAATTCGGCAAGATTCGGACCGCACGAATATGGCAATAAATGATTGTGACAACAGGAGTTATGAAAAGACGAGGGATGCCCGGGATGTAGTGTTCTTGGTAAGCGACTTGCTCGACAAGGCCGTGGAATACGGGGCAAGCGATGTCCATTTCGAGCCCACCGAGTCCGGGCTGGTCGTAAAATTTCGTCTCGATGGTGTCCTGAACGTCGTCGAGGCGCTGCCAAGATCGCTGTCCGACAACGTAATCGCAAGGTTGAAAGTGTTGGGGGGGCTTTTGACCTATCGCAACGACATACCGCAGGAAGGCCGAATCGAAATCAGCAAGGCCGGCGACAGTAGCGTCGTGGACCAGAGACTTGCGGTCTTCCCCACGATACACGGTCAGCGGGCGGTGGTCCGCTTGTTCTATCAGAACCGAGAGCTTATGGAACTGGACCAATTGGGGTTCTCGCGGCAACTGTTTGCGAATCTGAAAGACATCGCCGCCGGCAACCAGGGTATCTTGCTGCTCACCGGTCCGGCCGGCAGTGGAAAGAGCACCACCCTGGCGGCTGTCCTGCGGCATATTCTCAGGAAATTCGGCGGCAGGAGCGTTGTCACCCTCGAAGACCCCGTGGAGATCAGGATCGACGGTGCTACACAGGTCCAGATTACACCCCACGGCGAAATGACGTTTCCCACGGCTCTGCGGTCGCTGCTGAGACAGGACCCGCAGGTTTTGATGATTGGCGAGATACGGGATGCCGAAACCGCCAAGATAGCAATCGAAGCGGGACTGACCGGACATCTGCTGTTCAGTACGATGCACAGCGGCACGCCTGCGGGGGCATTCCTGCGACTGCTGGAGATGGGTATTGAGCCCTACCAGGTGACTTCAAGCATCTCAGCCGTTCTGAACCAGAGACTCGTCAGAAGACTCTGTCCCGGATGTAACAGAGCAGAGCCCCGAACGTCAGTGAGGGGTAAAGACACAGGACAGACAGCGGCATTTGAAGCAGTTGGATGCGACGAGTGTTTCAACACTGGCTACAGGGGCCGGGTGCTGATAGCGGAAATGGTTCAATTGGACAGCCAACTGCGAAAGGCAATTCTCGACAAATCCGACCTTGAGGAGCTCGAGGCCCTGCTGATGAGCAAGGGCCATACCACCATGTTAGCCGACGGCCAGCGCCTGATTGACGAAGGAATTACAACCCAAGAGGAATTGAACAAGGCCTGCGGTGTTGTCCGATCCGGTTCTGATTCGGGGGAGACACTATGAAGCGAGCCCTCTTTTATCCTCTGTGCTTGCTGCTTACTGTTCCGGCAGCGGCACAGCAAAGAGTGCTGACGTTGCATCCATCCAAAGCAGCGGCGGCAAAATACCATCTTCTCCCAAGGCCCGACGAGCAGACCGACTCGGATGCCAAGCCGTTGTATGACAAGGCTGTCCAGTCGCTGCCCGGGGATGTTGATACAAGCCAGATCAGCCAGTGGCTCAAGACCCCATTGGAAGAGCTGCCTTGGGACCGGGTCCAATCGACTTTGCAGCGGCTGGGACCGGCTCTGAAGTTGATCGAGCGGGCCGCCAAATGCAGGGACTGCAGTTGGCCTGCCGCTACGCCCGGCACAATGCCGCCTAACCTCAGTGAATACCGTACAATTGCCAGAGCCCTTGCTCTGCAACTGCGTTTCCAGATGGCGCAGGGCGAGTATGACAAGGCAATTGCCACGATAAGAACAGGCCTTGCCGCAGCGAAACAAATAGGCGAAAGCCCGACAGTGATACAGGGATTGGTTGGAGCTGCTATTGGCGCCCTGATGCTAAGGCAGGTGGAAGAGTTTGTTCAGGGCGCCAATGCCCCTAACCTATGCCGGGCTTTGCGGGACTTGCCCAAGCCGTTGGTCGATTTGAATAAACCGATAGCAATCGAATTGGCCAACCTCAGGTCGAACCCGCAATATAATATACTGATTCGACGGGTGATGGAGAAGCAACTGAAACCTGCTCACGACCGGGTACGCATGATAATGAATAGGCTGGAGCGGCAGATCGCTGCTCTACAATGCATCGAGGCATTGCGGCTTCACGCCGACGACCAGGGCAAATTCCCCGGCAGCCTCAGCGAGATCAAGGACGTGAAGATCCCTGATGATCCGGTTACCGGCAAGCCGTTTGTCTATAGCGGCATCGGCTCGGAAGCTTTGTTGCAGGGCCCCGCTCCGAAGGGCGGCAAGCCCAAAGAGGCGATAGACTACAAATTCATCTTGAAGAAGTAGAGGTGCGATTACTCGTTCGTCCCGCACAATTGTGAGGAATATGAGATGGCGACTTTTGAATATAACGCAGTGACATCCGCCGGCAGGCTGATGAAGGGCACGATTGAGGCCGGCACGCCGGCCGAGGCAAGTGAAGGACTGACACAGATGCAACTGACGGTCCATTCGATTGAAAAGGCCAAGCCCAAAAAGCTCAAGACAGCCGTCGGCAGAAACGAGTTCATGCTCTTCAATCAGCAGCTTGCCTCGATAACCGGGGCCGGGATACCTCTGGAGAAGGGCCTGCGCGAGCTTGCCGGTGACGTCAGCTCAAAATCGATGCGCCGGCTCATCGATGACATAGCCGGAGAGCTTGAGGGCGGGGTTAGCATCGAGGACGCATTTGAGAAAAGACAGAAGCGCTTCACGCCTCTTTACGGGCGGATACTAAAGGCCGGCGTCGAGACCGGCAGACTCAGCGAAATGCTCACGAGCCTCAATAGACACCTCGAGCTGGCCACGCGGACAAGGAGAATCATATTTGAGGCCTTCGGCTATCCGGCGGTCATCCTGGTGATGAGCGCGATCATCATAACAGGCATCTTCATGTTCATAATCCCTCAGTTCGGGCCGATACTCACAGAGATGACAGAGGGCGCGGAATTGCCGGGGCTAACCAGACTGTTTCTGAGTATGGCGAGAAACGTTCTGCCATTCTGGACCGCAGTTGGATTTACCATCGCTGCGATCATATTCCTCTTTGCCATGTTCTCGTCATTCAGCGCAGGGCGTCGGCTGAGGGAATCGCTGTTTATGATGATCCCCGTTATCGGCAGGGTCTATCACAGCAGCCTCTTGAGCAGGATGGCTGAGGCGATGGCGATGATGGTCTCAGCCGGTTGCGATATGCCCGCGTGCCTGAGACTGGCGGCCGGCTCGACGGGAAGCGAGAAGCTGATATTGGAAAGCGAAGTCCTCGCAGGCCAGATCGAGCAGGGGGCTAATATCCTGGAAGCGGGGCAGTTCTGCCGGGTGATACCGAGATTGTTTCTGTATTCAATTCAGTTGGGCACGCAGCGCAACGAGCTGCAGGATAATCTGTACAGCCTCGGCCAGATGTATTCCGAGCAGGCCCGCTATGGCCAGGCCCGGCTGCAGGCTATTCTACTGCCGACCGCGCTGATTGGAGTAGGCGGGATAGTGATGTTGTGCGTCCTTGCGATGTTCCTGCCCATGATACAGATTATTACTACGATGAGTTCATGATGACTGGTGAAGGTGCCGTAATAATTGTAGGACTATTGTTGGCCGTCTTCTACGTGCTTCTTGGCCGCAGAAGGCCCGGAATAGCCCTAATTACTGCGCCAATCCTATGCACCCTTTTTGTTTCCGCGGCATTTCTAACCGAAGACGAGGGCACTATATTCCAAGCCCTGCTCCTTATACCGCTAATCCTCGTGGCTGCGTTAGCGTCGATATTGCTGTCGAGACGCGAGCTGGACGAGCAGCAGTGGCCTCAGAAATGTGCCAGGCTCCTGCTCTGGAGCTTCGCAATCGGGCTTTTCGTTTTGACTGTATTTGTCACCGTGCTCAACGTGCCGTCGTTCGGATTCTTTGCGTTGCTGCTGTTTATCTGCGCAGTGGGTTTTGTAGGTGCGGCCATAAACTTTGGCCTGACGTCCCGGCACACAACTGCGACGTATGTCATCTCGACGATCGGCGCAAGCATGCGGCAGAATCTGCCGCTGCCAATGGCCCTTGAATCGGCGGCCGGCGGACGAAGCGACGCGCGGTCCAGAATTCTGCGAAGTATAAGAAAGTGGCTGGTTCTGGGCTGCTCAGTAACCGAGGCGATCAGGCGGGGCTATCCGAAGTGCCCGAGCTACGCAACGGCTATGATCGCCGCCGCCGAACCGATCAATCAGCTTCCCCATGCTTTCAGGAGCATCGAAGCGGATATGGCCGCCAGGTTCGAAGAGAGCAGACAGGTCGAGCCGGTTCAGCCCTTCTATCCGCTCGTATTATTGTGCATCGTAGGCTTTCAGGTCTGGGGCATATTGACGTTTGTTATGCCGAACTTTAGCTTGGTCCTAACAGAAATGACCGAAGGAGCCCAGTTACCTGCGGCTACCCGACTGCTAATTGGAATCACGTCATTCATTGCATGGGACCACGGCGCATTGTTCGGGCTGGCGCTGGCTTTTGTGGTCCTTGTGGTTGTTCCGCTTTCTATCTATTTGAGGTTTCGTCAACGCCGCCCGGGAGAGCCTTATTTGCTCTCGCGAATGGGTGATTTCTTCAAGTGGCATCTGCCCGTCACGCACTGGTTTGAGAAGAACTATGCTATGGTGCAGGCCACCGGGATGCTCAGGCTCTCACTCAACGCAGGCCGCACGGTCAACGATGCAATCGCCAATGCCCTCGATTTGGACGTGAACAACTGCGTTAGAAAGCGGCTGGAAAGATGGCTTGAGAGGGTCGAGGCCGGAGAGAATATCGCCGAAGCAGCCAAGCAAAGCGGCCTGGGCGGCGGCTTAGCCTGGGCGTTCGATCAGCAGTCCGACCCCGGCAATACCCTGACTGTTCTCGAAACGCTCGAATCTCTTTATCGCGCCAATTATAGTTATTGCGCGAATCTTATCAGGTTCATAATGGGCCCCTGTGTCACAGTAGTCATGGGGACAATCGTGGGCTTCGTGGTTTATGCAATCTTCTCGGCGCCGGTCGCAATAATTCACGCGATTGCCGAGTCGGTGTATCCTTAACGGAACATCTGGAGCAAAGTCGTGTCGCATAAGAACAGAAGATATGCTGGTTTCTGGCTGACTGAGATAATGGTGGCGGTTGCCGTTATGGGCGTCATCATGATGTCTTTGGGCTTGTCGCTGCGCGGATTTGCCAAGTTCAACCGCTACCAGTTGGTCAGGCAGCACTGCATCGCCGCCGCCCAGGCGCAGCTTGACAGCATAACGGCCACAAATGAGCCAATCCCCGAGGAGAGATTTCAGTCGCTCTGGCCGGATATCAGTGTCTCGATCGAGACGTCCCTCGGTGCCGGCCGCTGGGAGGCAATGACCTTGGTGGAAGTGACGGCAACGGGCAAGAGCTTTCGCAAAGAGATCAAAGTCCGGCTGAGCAGATATGTCCGCGGTAACAAGGCCGTGACCGCTGGCGCCGAACAGGACCAATCGGCCAAAGAGGAGTGAAGATATGCGCAAGGGCTACAGCTTGATTGAAATGATGGCCATAATCATTGTGCTTCCGGTCGTGATGCTCGTCTTGAACGGATTGTTCAGGACCCTCGTGCGTGATATACCGCAGGCATCCAGAGTCGTGCAGGAGAACACGACCGTGCTCGATGTCCTGGAGCAGATACAGCAAGATGTTGACAGGGCAAAAGGCCTGCCGCAGTCTTCTGCCGGCTACACCGCCTATAATGAAGTGTTGCTGATTGAACTTGCGGACGGGATTATCTGCTACGAGCTGGCCGACGGCAAGGTGCTCAGGCGAAACCTGGCAGACAATGCCAAGGGCGCGACCGCCTGGTCTGTGCCGAATGCTCAGGTTCAATGGGAGGTTTGGAGAAAAGACGGTACGGGCTATGCTGTCGAGGTCCGGACACACGTGAAGCAGAAATTTCGGAATCGACGGCTGGAGAAAATGGCCGGCTCTCGTCTCTATTTCGTGGGTGCTTTTTGAAAGGCGTGGGATCAGCGATGAAAACAACCGGACAAAACGGTTTCGTTATGGTGTTGGTGATAGTCTTGCTAATTGTGGTCGGTGTTCTGATGTACGTCCTGGCGGACGATTCCAATACAATGCTCTTTCAATCGGATGCCGCTTATCTTCGTGCGGTGCAGCGTAATCTGACAGCGAGCGGTCTGGCCTGGGCAAGGAATAACCTCAAGAGCCAAAACGCCGAGCTGTTCAACAAACCGACAGAGCTTGATGTCACCGGCATCGGCATCGGCCAGGCAAGCCTGAGCGTCACCATAGATGTTGCGGCGAATCAGAAGCCACAGGCTCAGATTGATACCTCGTGCACCCGCAAGAGACGCACCTTTACAAGCCGAAACAAATACACAGTTGATTTATGACAAACACCGCGTAGTCCCCAAAAACCGCGAACACAATATATAGGAATCAAGAGCGCCTGCCGCGGACAGGCCTTTCCTTTTGGGACAGTCCATAGCCTCTATGGCAAGAGATTCATTGCACATCGCAAGGCACTTCGATATTATGTGGCGGCAGCAATTTCCCGGCGGGGCATCGAAACCCGATTTGCCGAATGCTGCTTTGTGGTGCTTGCTGAAATGGGAAACCAAAAAAAAGCTTACATCTATGCCTGTGTTGCGGTACTGTTCTGGTCAACGTCGGCCTCGGCTTTTAAGATATGTCTGTCGCCAGAGCATCTCAACCTGCCTGTTTTGCCCCTTCTATTCGGCGCTTCGCTTGCATCGAGCATCGCACTGTTCGTTTATTTGTTGTTCTCGCGTAAACTGGGCCTGCTGAAAGCCCTTTCAAGGCGGGACTATCTGCGTTCGGCAATGTTGGGCTTTTTGAGCCCCTTTTTGTACTACACCGTCCTTTTCAAGGCATACTCAATCCTCCGGGCCCAGGAGGCCCAGCCGCTCAATTTCGTCTGGCCGTTGACGCTCGTCCTGCTGTCGGCCCCGATACTAAAGCAGAAAATCAAACGCAGAGACATCCTGGCCATATTGATCAGCTTCTTCGGCGTTCTGGTCATCTCGACCGAGGGACGCATTTCGAGCTTCAAGCTCACCGATCCCCTCGGCGTGGCGTTGGCAACCGGCAGCTCGATACCCTGGGCGCTCTATTGGATTTACAACGTCAAAGACAAGCAGGATACGGCCGTCAGAATGTTCTTGAACTTCGTCTTTGCCTCGGCCTATGTGTTTCTACTAATGTTGCTGTTCGGCGAGATCAAAACCCCGAGTCTAAAGGGTGCCATTGGCATAACCTATGTCGGCCTGTTCGAGATGGGTATCACCTTCTTGATCTGGCTGAAAGCCTTGAAGCTCTCCGAAACCACCGCCCACGTCACAAACCTGATCTATTTGGTCCCGTTCCTTTCGCTCGTGGTGATATACTTTGTGCTGAGTGAAGATATTCTCCCATCGACAGTAGTAGGCGCAATCTTCATCGTCGGCGGAATAATATTCCAGAAGCTGCCCACCATCAGAATAAAAAGCAAAAACGGAGGCACATGAAATGATTGTGAACAAAAAAAGCTTAATCGTAGCGGCCTGTGCGCTAATCGCATCCGCCGTGATGGCTGTAAGCTGGGCGGCGGCCGATAAGCCAGCCGAGACTAAACTGTCCGCCGATGCAAAGGCCGAAGCGAAGATCCTGGGCGTCCTCGACGATCTGTATAAAGAGAAGTACGGCATGTGGAACGTCCCACCCGAAGACGGCAGATTGTTGCGCATCCTCGCCGAGAGCATCGGCGCAAAGAAAGTCGTAGAGGTCGGCACCTCCAACGGCTGCTCGGCCCTATGGTTCTGCCTTGCCCTGCGGGCCACCGGCGGAAAGCTCATCACCCACGAAATCGACGACTACCGGGCCTCACTGGCCCGCAAGAAATTCAAGCGAGCCGGTGTTGGCCACCTCGTCACGCTCATCGAGGGCGACGCCCACAAGACAGTCTCGAACATAAAGGGACCCATCGACATCCTCTTCCTCGACGCCGACAAAACAGGTTACCTCGACTACCTCAACAACCTGCTGCCCTTGGTCCGCCCCGGCGGACTAATCCTCGCCCATAACACCACCGACCAGGCTATGGAAATGCAGGACTACATCAAGGCCGTCACCAAAAACCCAAACCTCGAAACCATCTTCCTCCACAAACACGACCAGGGCCTCGCCCTAACACTAAAAAAACGCCGATGAGCGTGGACGGTCCCGGCAATCTCAGGCTTTCGCAAGATTGAGATTGCTTCGTCGCTCCGCTCCTCGCAATAACACTCAGTATCTTATCTGTTCCGGAATAGTATCCGTACTATTTGGGCCCCCGAACGATTGTTGCACTTAGGAGCCCAAACTTCGATGTCAAAGTAGTATGTCCGAGGTTCTGTTTAGACCTTTTCAGGCACGACGAACGGCTTGCGATACCGCCGGGTGAGCAGCCTGTTGGCCCTGCGGTTATTCACAAACTTCTCCGTCTCCGGGTCGAATTCGAGCAGCGGGCCGAGGCAGTACGTCTTCTTCGGTACATCGTAGCCTAATGTGCCTTTGACGGTCTGTTTTATCGTCTCCCAGGATTTAGCGACTTCTTCGTGCCCGCCGAGCACGTCCGGCTCGATCTTGCCCGAGACCTGCTCGCCAAGCCGGTAAGAGATATTGCCTAAGTGGCAGCACGCCGCCGAAAGATGCGCCTCGAGGATGTCGGCATGGAGATCCTCGCGCTTCCGCGAACGCACACAGTGTATGAAGTTCTCGAAGATGTCGCCGGGACCCATCTCCACATCAACGTCCACTAAGCTCTCACCCTTGTCCGAACCGTTAGGATAGAACTTTCCGCCCTTGATCGCGCCTTCTTCGAGGAAGAACTCGTTGCCGACTTTTTTCGGATACTTCTTACCGTCGAGGCCCTTGCCGTCAACCAAGCCGATCACCTCGAATACGAGCAGCGGCCCGCCGAAGTCCATCACGGTCAACTGGCAGTTGGGTGTGTCGGCCTGGTCGGTCAACGGCGGATGACCGGGCGTCGAGTTGACCCATCTTCCGCCCATACTGATTACGCTCTTAGGCAGCACGCCGCCGGGAATCGCCCACCGCGCAATGTCCATCTGATGGACACCCTGGTTGCCGATCTCTCCGTTCCCGAAGTCCCAGAACCAGTGCCAGTTATAGTGCACTATGTTCTCATGGTAAGGT
>CAYWOD010000065.1:0-16180 GCA_964459805.1 uncultured Pirellulales bacterium | reverse complement strand
CAGCCGCTATCGTCATTGCGAGGCCCCCTTGGGGCCGTGGCAATCTCCCGCTTTGCAGTGGTTTGAGATTGCCGCAGTCGCCTGCGGCTCCTTCGCAATGACGCAGTGTGGAGTCCTTTGTCGGAAAGAGTCTCACAGTGTGCCGGAAAAATTGGCCACACCCCGCTTCGCCAGGCTCGATATCGTCCCATATTATCAGCGCTGCCAGGCAGATCAGCCAACGACTGAAAAAAAGATACAAGCGGCCCATTTTTTGTTCGGTTTTTGTTTGGGTTCTCCGGCTCTGTTTGCCGATATAGAGATTTGCTTATGGACGCAAACGACAGATTTATAAGGTTTCGCACTGAAAGAGAAATGAGCGGTGATAGAGACAAGCAGTTCGAGCCGGTGTGCAAATTCGGGCCAGGCGGGCAATTCGTCTCGTTCTGGCCGGCCGACCCCGCGGAACATTCGCAGCGTTGCCACAGCAGCCTCACGCACTTGCTCAACAAACTGGCCCGCCTGATAGCCGCACCGCTCGCTCCCAAGGCTGGCGGCACGTTAAGTCAGGTCTCGGCCGCCCATCACGACGAACCCCGCATTCTTCGGAGCAAGGAGGAATTTGAAAATGCAGTTAAGGACACCGGCAGCCGAAAGCCACCTGACGCCCCGAAAACTACAATTATTAAGAGCGATAGCCTCTTTTCAGGTGAGCCGATGCTATTGCCCAACGATAGCGGAACTCGCGAACGAATTAGGCATAAGCCGAAGCACCGTGTTCGAACATATCGGCGAGCTGCGAAAAAAAGACCTGCTCCTGGCGTGCCCGGGCAAGGCTCGCTCTTTGAAACTCACTTCAAGAGCGCAAGAACTGCTTAGCGGGATTGAGGATAGCTGTCCGGCAGACCCAACCGCTCGCCCGGCGGCCATACCGCTTGTGGGCATCGTAGCTGCCGGCCATCCGATAGAAGCCGTTGAAAACGCCGAACCCTTGTCTTTAGACTCCTATTTCGCCATCGACGATGACACCTTTGCTCTTGAAGTGAGAGGCGACAGTATGATCGGTGAGGATATCCGCGACGGTGACTACGTGGTTTGTCACCGAAGGTCCACAGCAGAGCAGGGTCAATTAGTCATCGCCATAGTCGATAATGAAAACGCAACGCTAAAAAGGTTCCACAAAGAAAATTCTCGCATCCGATTGGAACCGGCCAACGACGATTATGAGCCTATCTATTCGGACAACTGCCGAATCGAGGCTGTCGTCGTGGGATTAGTGCGGAAGCTTTGAACAGCACATTAAGGCTCAAGCCGAAGCGACAACTTGCGCAGATCTCTTGGATATCTCCTGTTTTACAATTTCTACGAATCGCTCGACCATCATCAGGGCAGGCCATCTGCGCCGCCGGCGCCGCTGGTTTTCATCGGCCCAAATCAGCGCAAACGGCATAATGAGCGCTTCGACGCTCGTACCCTCAAGCTCACTCGCCAGGCGGCCCAGGACCTCGGACATTCTGCCCGGAATGTAGATTCTCTGGGCCTCGCCGGCCCCGCCGCCACAGGCCACGGAACCACCGGTCACAGAGTGCTCCCGGCAGACCATGGGTCTTTGCTCATAAATAGTACAAATGCCCTTGCAGAGAAAAGGACAGGGTAGCTTGAAATCTGCATACCACTTTGACGCAGCGTTCAGCAGCTCGGCGGCGCTGTCGGCCGTTCCGGCCCTCGCCGCCTCTGCGAACAAGTCCGGAGGCTGCTGTCCCAAAATGCGCTGTGCCGCCGAAAGACAGGCCCGCTCGGCCGACAGACGACGCATCTGAGGCATCGCCAACGTATCCTGTCTTAGACAAAATACTTCCGGGACCGCCAGAGACACCAGATAATAGCAGCAAGCCGAGCAGCCCTTGCGGCAGGGAATATGGCCACCATCGAGGAGCACCATTTCGGCGACCTTGTCGGTGATCTTTGTCGAGACCGCGCGCGCCAACGGCACGATATCCGCCAGCGTTGGCTGCTTGTTTTCAACGCAAATGAGCAAATCCACCGGCTCACCGAAAATATCCAGCTCAAGCCTGATAATCTGTCCGCCGCCGGCACAGCTATTCCAGACCGGCTCGGATTCGTCAAACACCGTTATGGCCGAATCCTCGGTCATAAATCGCACGCCCTCTTGCAGCCAACGCAGCAGCGCCGACATATTGTCCAAAAGGAAAACCCACCATCCATGTGGTTCTTTCCAAGTACTCCTTGGTACAACTAAAATCCACTTTGCCTTATCGGGCGAAATGGTGCGCCTCTATCGTGTCAACTACGGACTATTCGAGGATCCGCGTTTGTGTGCGAAAAATGCCGGAAAATGCCGCAAATCCACCTAAACTAAACTGGAATTTCTCCTGCAACTGTGTTTATTCGGACCTCCTGGATGTAGGCGACAAATGGGTAAAATGCGGAGGCGCTCCGGGTTGTGGACTGCTGTGCTGCGTGCAATCAGGCCGTAAGCACTATTACTCCATTACACTTGCTTTTGTGAGTTGTCATTCCCGCGAAAGCGGGAATCCAGTTTGGTAATGGGTTGAATTCCGTATCAAATTGGAAACACATCTATCCACAAATTCAAATGCTATGAGGTACTATGGTCATTGACGCCGACGTTGTAAATGAGCCGTCTGGCGCCTCAAAAGTCGGATATGGGGCCCTACGGCGGTAACTTCAGAATATCGCTGAAAAACCTCGATAATTTCCTTGACATATCCTCCCAGCCTGTCATACTACTCGCAGAGTGGTGATGTGAAAGGCTAATTTTGAGGTAGCACTTCACACCGGAAACACTACCACGATTAATTATGTGAACATGTTTCTTGTCCGTACGTTGGCTGTCGGCTTAAACTCAACTGCGGCTGCGTCGATCTCGGCGAACTGTATGCCCGCTCTCTTGAGTTGAATTGGCCCGTGGCGATTCTTCCGGAGCAACACAGGTCAGTGGTGATATAATCACGTATGCGGCGCGTTACCCGCGCCGCTTAGCGTATCCCGATGGAATTCGCAACCGCCATCGTTTAAGCACTCACCCTGACCCGGAAAATCTTGATCGCTCTTGGAACAAAACTTAATTATGAAAACACTATTGTGGGCTGCAGCTATTGAGTTTCTCATCTTGTGCTGGCCTTTGACCACCCAGGGTGTTCTGCCGCAGCCTCCTTTCTGCACGGAAGCGAACCACCAGGGCAAGCCTGACGTTTGGCTCGACTGGGTGGTTTGGCACGACAATCGCACCGGTAGCTATGACATTTATGCAAAGAACCTCTCATCAGGACAGGAAATCCGAATAAGCGATTCAGGTAAGGCCCTCAATCCCAGCATTTACAGAGAATTCGTCGTCTGGCAGGATGCCCGTGAGGGTGATTACCACATCTATAGCTACAACCTCAAAACCGACGTAGAAGAGCGGCTGCCGTACGTCGCCGCAGGCAACCAGGTGGACCCCGCAATACATGCAGATACGGTGGTCTGGAGAACAGGCGGATATCCTTCCTGGCCCGAAATCTGGGCCTATTCCATCATGGAGAAAAAAGCCTTCCGCATATCAGGTGCACTCGGCAATAAGTGGAAACCCGCTGTCTTCGACAACGTCGTTGTCTGGGGTGACTATCGCAACGGCAACTGGGATGTGTATGCTTACGATCTGGATGAGCGCACTGAGGTCGAGATAGCTACCGGGCCAAGCTACCAAAGAGATGCGACAATTTTCGCCGGCACCATTGCCTATGAAAATGTGCTCAGTCCGACAAAGCCTTCGAGCATCGGCATCTACGATTGGGCTACCGACGACTGTAGATATGTTTCAGTCCCCGGTGGTTTGGATTGGCTTGATATGTTCGATAACGTCCTGGTGTGGGGTGATTACCGCAATGCGAATAACTCGGGAACGGATATCTACGGATACCTGATTGATACCGCTAAAGAATTTCCAATCTGTACGGAAACCGGCTGGCAATATTGCCCCGCCGTCTTCGGCAACACGATCGTTTGGTCTGATGACGGAGAAGGTGGATTCAGCCGGCGCCGTATCCAGCGGGCGGCGATTCGCAAACGTCTGTATGTTGATGCCGGCTCCTCAGGCACAAACAATGGCACGTCGTGGCAGAATGCATACAAGCACCTTCAGGACGCGCTCCAGATCACCGATAGTGAGATATTCGTCGCAGCCGGCACGTACTGGCCGGACCTCGGAGCAAACCAGACTCCCGGTGATCGCGAAGCAACGTTCTCACTCGTTGGTGCCGTGAACGTCTATGGCGGTTTCCCGCCCGCAGGAGGTGAATGGCTTGCACGTGACCCCAACACCCACAAGACAATCCTCAGCAGCGCACCGGCACACTGCAGCTACCACGTCGTGACCTGCGACGCCACGGATTGCACCGCTGTGCTCGACGGTTTCATTATCACCCGGGGAAACGCCGACGGCAATTCCCTGGCCGGCTGTGGTGGCGGCATTCTCATCACCTCCGGCAGCCCGACACTTATTAACTGCGTTTTCATTAACAACTCGGCCTTCCTTGGGGGCGGCGCTTGCAGTTATGGTGATTCTGAGCCAAACCTGATTAATTGCACCTTTATTGCCAACTCAGCATTTGCCGGCGCGGGCTTCGCAGACTGTTATGGGAGTCCAAGGCTCGTAAATTGCACGTTCAGGAACAACTCCGCCTCCTTCGGTGGCGGGCTCTGCAATTATCGCGACTCCGACCAGATGCTGGCCGAACACGCATCCAGGCTGAATATACCACACGACGCCAGCCACGCAAACACCAGCCAAGTGCTGACCAACTGCATCTTCAGCAGCAACTCAGCCCAATACGGCGGCGCTGCCTACGCCAGCGCGGGAACCATCACCTATTGCACCATCACCGGCAACAAAGCGCACATCCGTGGTGGCGGAATTCACAGCCACGACGGCTCGATAAGTAACTCCATTATATGGAATAATATCGCTTGCGATTGCGCCAGCCAGCTCTATGACGTAAGTGACATCACCTACAGTTGTGTTCAGGGCGGCAGCCCGGGTGAGGGCTGTATCAGTTCCGATCCCTACTTTGTGGTGCCGGGCTATTGGAATCACAATGGGACACCCCAGACGACGGACGACACCTGGGTCGAAGGTGATTACCACCTGAAGAGTCGAGGCTGGCGCTGGGACCAAGGTATGAAGTTGTGGGTCTGGGATATTGTAACCAGCAAATGCATCGACGCAGGTAATCCCGGCTTTCCGCTGGGCGACGAGCCACTGACGATCAGTGTCGATCCGCGCAACCAGTGGGGACAAAACCTGCGCACAAACATGGGCGCTTATGGCGGCACCGCTTACGCAAGTATCCCTCCCTATGATTGGGCCATACGATGCGATTTGAGCAACGATGGTGTTGTGGAGCATCGTGACCTTCTGTACTGGGTACGAAGCTGGCTCGGTAACACAAGCCACCTGTCCGGCGATGTAAATAGGAACGGGTTTGTCGATACCACCGACTTCGCCGTCTTTGCCGAGGATTGGCACGCCAAAACCAGTTGGTCCGCACCCTAAAGCTACCCCAGCCCCTCCGCTCCTTCGCAATGACACACGGTGCAAGCCTATATCAGAGAAGGCCTTATATTGTGCCGGAAAAATTAGCCACACCCCGCCCGGCCTGAAAATGAGGACGGTAAATCGCTAAGCGGCACCGTCACAAGACAGTAGCGATCCGAGCCGCCCGTCGGCTACAGTTGAAATTCCTGCTCGAAGACACCATAGGCTGTTTTCGTCATGCCGATTTTGCCGTATGTGGTTTGGGCGACGTCATTGGATTGTTCGAAATAGAGGCGAAACCCGCAGACGTCAGGGTCCTGTGCGGCCCTAACTCTTAGGAATTCGTGCAGTTTTCTGAAGACACCCCGGCGGCGAAACTCCGGCTTGACATAGACGCTCTGAATCCACCAGAACACCCCGCAGCGCCAGTCGCTCCATTCGTACGTAATCATCAAAGAGCCTACAACTTCGTCTGCGGTCTCGGCCACTAAATAGAATCCATGCTGCGGATTCTCGAAAAGCGCACGCACGCCCCTGGTCACTACAGGTAGTAACAGCTCCTTATGTTCTGTTTCGAGGACCAGCGCGACGTTGAATTTGACAATTGCACCCGCATCACGACTCTCAGCTAATCTGACTTGTATATCCTGTGGCATTGTTCGTCTCTCGCTATTCGACTATAATTTAGAATAACACTTGTGCAAAAGTCCTGTTAGAATTATGCCTCTTCTTTCCTCGACAGGAAATACACGCCGACAATCAGCAGAACGATGCCGAATATCTGCATTATTGTAACCAACTCATCGAGGATCAGAAAACTCAATAACGAGGCAAAAAGGGGGGTCGAAAGCTCCAGGGCGGAAACCTGAGCGGCCTTGATTCGTTTTAATCCTTCGTAGTAGAGTATGGTCCCAATGCCGACCGTCACGCCCACGAGGATTTGATACATGCTCGAAAGGACTATGGTCGAAGTGAGCAGCAAATATGTCACGAAGATTATCGAGGCAATCGAGAACCTATAAAAGGTCACCACGCCGGCGTTGAGCTGACGGAGATATTTCCTCATTGCTATGCCGGTTGTCGCCCAGGCCACTGTTGCCAACAACACCAAAAGGTCGCCGGCGGCGCCTAATTTCATCGCAGTGAGGTTCGCAGGTGTTTTCGTGGTCACAAGCAGTCCCGCGGAGATCATGATACATATACCAACGTAATCATATCCTGTGAGCTTGTCTTCCCTAAGGAGGAAATATCCTATCAGGACCACGAATATGGGCTGCATGTGACCGATCAGAACGGCGTTGATTACCGGAATCTTCTCCAGCGCAAACAGATACAATAAATCTGCGACCATCGTGCCTGCTAAGGCAATGTAAACCAATACGGAAAGCTGCTTCCGACTAACCTTGAGATTTCCCTTGTTGGTCAGGATAACATAGACAAGGGCGGTCACGGCGACACCTATCGCTCGGATGGCTGAGGTCTGAAGATAATCCGAGCTTTCGTAAGCCAGCTTGGCAAAGATCGGCTCAATCGCCCACATCAGGCTGGCCCCGATGATGGCGGCGACACCTGTCGTCTTGGTATTCATTCGAAACATACTACCGGTTCGATGTTCAGATAATGTTCAAAACCGCCGAAAGAGGCTACGAGATTGCATTGTCCTTGCTCTGGGCGCTCTGTTTGTCAAATATACGCCGGAGAAAACCAGTACCGCACCGATTGCCAGCGACAACGTAATTTCCTCTCCCAAAATCAAAAAAGCAAGCAAGATAGCAAATATCGGGACGAAATTGATAAACAGACCTGATTTGACGGGGCCGATGCGCTTTACACCCTCGTAATACCAGACAAATCCTATCACAGTTGCAAAAATCCCCAGATAAAGGATACTTAACCAGTCCATCGCCGAGTGGTGCCCGATGTTTCGTATCAGGCCTTCAAACAAAGCTGGAACAAATAAAGCAACGGTGCCGATTACAGCCGAATATGACACGGCCACAAGCGGCGAAAGGGCTTTCATCACCGTTTTACCTATCAAAGAGTAGGCGACCCAGTTCAAGACACAGCAAAATATGTAGAGATCCCCCACACCCAGATTTCTGTCGAACATTTTGAGTGGATGGCCTCTGGATATGACAATTATTGCGCCGCAGACTGAAATGATTATGCCAAGCACTTTTGACAGATTGATTTTTTCTCTGAAGAAAATGGCCGATGCGATTGTGATAAATATCGGGCAGGTTGCGATAATCAGGGCCGCCCTGCTTGCTTCAACCGTTTGGAGTCCTTTGAAGAACATGGCATTGTATGCAAAAACTCCCGTCAATCCGAGCAGAACAACCGGCAAGAGCTGTGACATCTTCAAGGGGGCAAGCCTGCCTTCAATCTTCCAGGTCAGCAAAAGTAGAAATGCCGAAGCTATGGCAAATCGCAAAAAGGCAATTGAAAAAGGCCCGACGTTCTGGGAAACGAATCTCCCGGCAATAAAGGCGCCACCCCAGAATACTGTCGTCAATAACAGCTTTAAGTAGATCATCATAGGAAAGGTATCGTTGTCTTGTGCCTCTGTCCGTATTCCTCAATCCGTCGTTTTCGATGCAGGACTCAGGCCCCAAGCGATTTTTGGAGCATGTTCTCGAATATCCGCCTCTGCTCGATCAGGGCTGCCAGGCGGTCAGGGACTTTGCTGCTGTTCTCCAATAGTATCCAGCCGGCCCAGCCCATTTTTACGAGCAAATCAATCATCAACTGGTAAGGGTATCCGGGGTCCTTGAAATCGTGGGCGTGGATGGTGTAGCCGAGGAGGTCCTTAACGAGGTTGAAATTGTGCTCGAACCCCTCGCCCTTGACGTCTCTTTTGTCGCAGTTTAGCTTCACGCGGACACTGGCCTCGCTAACGTGGTCCATAATCGCCTTGAGGGTGGGCAGTTCGCCGGCGGCGCCGTGCGCCTCGAGCCGGACCTGCTGGCCGTAGTCGCCGGCAACCGCGCCGACTATGTTCAATGATTTGCCTATCTGCTCGATCGTCTTCTCGCGGGGCACATTGTTGTGGAAGCTATTCGGGAACACTCTTACGCCGCTGCCGCCTATATCGTGGCTGAGCTTGATGTAGGCCTTGGTGTTCTCAATCGCCGCTTTTAGCTTCTCAGGGTCGGGGGAATCAAACCGCTCACTGGTCGCAATACCCACTAACGCAACAGGGCTGTCCTCGAAACGTTTCTTAACGTCCCCGCGCTGCCGGGCATCGAGCTCCAGCTCGACGCCGTGCGCGTATGATTGGCTCGTTCGCAATTCGGCGCCGAAAACACCGACCTTTTGGCAATTGCCAATCAGCGTGGGCAAGTCCCAGTCCTTGCCCCACTGGTAGGTCGTAAAACCAAAACGTATCTTAGAGCCGGATTTGGCCGTCCGAGCGCTCTGCAGAGAACCGCACGAAGACAGCGTGCCGGCGGCGAAGATACCGGCTGTGGTTTGCACACCGCGTGACAGTAAGTCACGCCGGGAGATTGCTCTACTACCTAAAGACATCGGGTTACTCCTTTACTAAAAGCCTCGGCGTCCAACAAAACACTTTGCCTATTTGTCATTCCCGCGAAAGCGGGAATCCAGAAACGCCGAGTAACTCAAAGACCCATTCTATTACACCTTTCTAATCTCTCGGCATTCAACAAACGCGACCTCGCCCGGCGGCATTTTCAAACCTGCTCGGGCACAACGAACGGCTTGCGGTAGTTCCGGCTGAGCAGTTGGTTCGCCCGGTCAGCGAATTCACCGACGAATCTCTCCTTACTCGAATCCATCGCCAGCCACGGGCCAAGCACGGCCGGCGTCTTATCGAGGCTCACACCGTTGGCGTGGAGGTGCTCGCCGAATCGCCCGAACGCTTCGGTCAGCTCGCCGCTGCCGCGGATCACCTCTTTGATTTGCCCCGGTCGGGACTGCTTTCCGAGCCGATGCGAAATATTCGCCATGTGAGAAAGAGCACTCGAAAGGTGTCCTTCGAGGATTTCGGCGTTTAGATCGCTGCGTTTACGGCTGCGCACCGCCTTGATGAAGTTGGCATCGTGCATGACATTGGTCGGCATTGGCTCGTCGCCCCCGAATTTCTTGATCATCTTGCCCTTGTTGTCATAGACCGCCGAGCTTCTCTGCTCGAAATATCCACCCTCACACTGGATAACCACGCCGGTGTTCGGACCTGCGCCGACCTTGCCGCTGTTAATCACCGCGCCGGTTCTCGTGACCGTCCGGTATATATCCATCGACGAATCGCCCTGCTTTCGGGGCAGGCCGCGGACCTCGTAGATAATGGGGGCCGACTCGTAATTGAGGATTGCAATCTGCGTATTCGGTGTCTCGCCGTCGTCGTCGTATCCGAACCGTCCGCCGATGCTCATCACGCCTCGAGGCAGCCCATCCTGGCCAAGTATCCATCGCAATATGTCGAGCTGACGCGGGCCGTTGTTGCCGATTTCGCCGCAGCCGGTCGGCCAGACCCAGTGCCAGTCATAATGGAGATTCTTTCGCATAAGAGGCGTCAGCGGAGCCGGGCCGGTCCACAGGCTATAGTCGATTGACTTCGGGATCGCCTGAGGGCCGTTTACCTTGCCCATACTCTTGCGCCGCTTATAGCAAAAGCCATATCCGACAAGTATCTTGCCGAGCTTGCCCTGCTGAATGTAGCGGACCGCTTTTCGCAGTGCCTCGCTGGAGCGCGACTCGGTGCCCGCCTGGACGATCCGATTGTATTTCCTCGCCGCCTCGGCCATCTTGCGGCCCTCGAAGATATTGTGCGAAACCGGCTTTTCAACGCACACATCCTTGCCCGCCTGACACGCCCAGACGGTCACCAGCGAGTGCCAGTGATTGGGCGTCGCCGTAGAGACCACGTCGATCCCCTTGTCATCGAGCAGCTTGCGTATATCGACGTAGGCATCGGCCTTTTCGTTTCGGGCCTTGAAGTCGCGGACTCCGCTGTCCAGCACGTTTCTATCGGCGTCGCACAATGCGACTACCCGCACGCCCGGTAGTCTTCTAAACGAGCTGATGTGGCTTCCGCCGTGGCCGCGAAAACCAACCACGGCGACGCGAATGTCATTGTTGGCCCCTCGGACACGTGAATACGGCAGCGCCAGCGAGATACCGGCGGCCATCGAACCTTTTATGAAACCCCTGCGTGTAATATGTTTCATCGTCAACTCCCTGCTAACTGAGCTACTGTTAGAAAGTTCTCAAACAACCCGACACATGTCATTCCCACGAAAGCGGGAATCCAGGTTTTTCGATATGGACCCCTGCTTTCGCAGGGGTGACATCGTCGGCTTTGCCTTTCCGCAACAGATGCTAACTAAGCTACTGTTAGAAAGTTCTCAAGCAACCCGACACATGTCATTCCCGCGAAAGCGGGAATCCAGTAATAAGATAGTCTGAGGCGAAGCCTCATTCAAATTATTGTCTAAAACTTATTCAACGCAGCCTATCTTTTTCATATAGAGACAATCAGTCACACAACTGAGCTTGAATTTGCAATAGAATACCAGATTTGCCCGACAATGCAACTTCTCTTACAGCCACTCTGCCGGGTCGAGCTTGTAGTAGTCTTTCAGCTCATCATAAAGGTCCGGATGTCGCTTCTGCATTTGCCTGGGCTTTTCAAAAAAGGTCTCGGTGGCCACCGCGAAGAACTCAGCCGGGTTTGTCGCGCCGTACTTGCTCATCACAGACCTTCTGCGCTTCTTTTTCTTCTTCTGCAGGGCCTCGTATTCTTCGCTCAAAACGCCGGCCCAGGCCGCATACCGGCTGCGGCGCTCCAGAATAGGCGCCCCGTCGGCAACGCCGTCCTCCTGGTCTAACTGATGCGCGAACTCGTGAAGCACCACATTACGGGCGTCGGCGATATTCCGCGTCCCCCCCGTGACGCTGTCCCAGGAAAGCACAACCGGCCCGTTCTGCCAGGACTCTCCAAGGCGAACACTATACCCGTCAATTGTGATTCTGCCGTCCGATGATACCATTTTGGCGACGTAGGTATGGGGATATACGAGAATAGTCCGAAGCTTGGAAAAGTACCTGGTCTTTCGGCTCAAAAGCAGCATGCTCGCCTGGGCGGCAATCGTGACCTTTATCTCATCGGTCATCTCCAGGCCGCCGCAGCCTTCGAACCTCTTCTCGGCGATAAACACGTTGACAAGCCCGCCAAGCTCCTGCTTCAACGAATCCGGCAGGTGTTTGTACAGGGGCACGTTTTTTTCGACGATTTGCTCCCACTCTTCCGGAAATGGTGCTGCTAACAAGCGTTTGCGGTTTGCCCCGCGCGATGCACGCTTTGCAATAAAATACACGACGACCAATCCAACTACTACCGCTGCAATCTTTATTATGATCACTGTTCTATCCTCTGAATCGCCTGGTGACAATCTCATCGTATCAGATGCCGGAGATTGCTTCGCTTCGCTCGCAATCACACCTGTCGCCTGGCCTGTTGCGAACCACTGCTCGTCAAAGCTTCGAGCCGCAGAACTTGCAGTACACCGCGTCCCTGTCGTGACCTTCGGCCGTGCAGTCAGGGCAGGCCTGCGAACTCGCCCTTTCCGCAGAAGCCTTCGAAATCTCCACCGTGACCAGCCCCGTCGGCACAACTATTATCGAATAGCCTAAAATCATAACCAGCGCAGCAAGGAACTGTCCCGTGGCCGTGGTCGGCGATATGTCCCCATAACCGACAGTCGTCAAAGTAACTACCGCCCAATACACGCTGCGCGGTATGCTCGTAAAACCGTTTTCTCCCCCCTCTACGACGTACATCAGCGAGCCGATGATCACCACCAAAACCAGAACCACAAGCAGAAACACCTCTATCTTACGTCGGCTGGCATACAGAGCCTGCTTGAGCAGCGCAGCTTCCCTGGCATGTTGTCCCATATTCAGCACCCGGAAGATACGCAGCACCCTCAGCACGCGCACGACCCTCACCACCGCCAGATACCGCCCCGCCGGCACCAACAGGCTCAAATACGTCGGCAATATCGCCAACAAATCGACAACGCCGAAGAAACTGCCCGCGTACCGAATCGCCCTGCCCACACAAACCAACCGCAGAACGTATTCGATTGTAAAAAGAATCGTAAAGAACCACTCCGCAGCCTTGAGCAATCGGCCGTACTCGGCATTGACCGAGCCAACGCTGTCGAGCATAACAACCGCAACGCTAAGCACGATGCAAATTATCAGAACAATATCGAACCACTTCCCCGCCGCCGTATCAGCCTCGAAGATAACCTCGAAAACCACATCCCGCCACCGCCGCTGCCCGTCTTTGCCACTAATCTCACTCATAACTGCACCTCACGTGCCGAACCAATCTAATCAACGTCCCTATACTATTCCCTTGCCGCTAACAGTGCAAGCATTGTCGCCATTTTGTCTCGCCCCACCGCTGAAAAAACACTTGACGCAACTCTTCCGCCACCTTAGTAAAGAGATGACTATGGATTCCCGAAAAGTGTCAATGCTGATACTGAGATTGGTTGTAGGCACGGTTCTTGTCCTTCTGGCATGGAAACCAATTGTCAACATTGCCTTCGTCTTTGCCCAGGGGCAGGATCCACGTTTTGATTTGGGTGCCAGTTATGAATTGTGGTATCGTCCCCCTTGGGGTAGTAGTGGCGGCATAGTCTACTGGCCGTCAGAAGAAGAGCCCCCCCAACACATTATAGGTCAAGCCATTCTCGAATTTGCTCTGAGCGGTCCTTGGATAATAGGAAAGACGGAAAAAGGCTGGTTTGCCATTAACAAAGAATCGCATGACGTTCACTATCCGCAATCGAGGGAGCAGGTACGGACTGCAACAGGTATTGACATCTCATCTGCAAAGATGCAGACAGATCCCATGCCGTACTTGATCGTGCGGCCAAAGGCACTGGCCGCCAAGCGTCGCGCGACCCGGTTGTGCTGGATTCTACTCTTCATTGTGCCGACTGCTCTGGCTTTCGGTCCCCTCGGGGTTCGTAAGATCGCAAAGAAACTATAGCGTAGCAAGTCTGCGTTTGCCGCAGCCGGTCAACGTGTACAGTCTCCTATTCCCACGCCGAGCGTAGCTCGTAGATTTCGAGTGAATCGACCTTCGTGCTGCCGTCTTTGCTGAACAGCTCGAGCGTTTTGTTATCGTCGGGCAGGATTCCGCCGATCGGCATATAGACGCCGCCGTCGTTGGCGAATATCTCGATGGTCGTTCTATCGACCAGGATTTCGAGCCGGATCTTGCCGTCAGTCGGCTTTAACTCAGCGGTCCTGCCCTTGCAGGAAAGTTGTTTCTTCTCGGCGTTATAGACAACCGGCGTGCCGCGAATCACGAATCCGAACTCGGCCGCATCGCCCGGAGTGAACTCGGCGAGAATGTGAAAGAGATCGCCCTTGATGCGCGAAAGCGGATTCTCGCCGGCCTTTAAGGTCTTGACCTTGGGCGCATGTCTCTTGCCGTGGATATTTTCGATTTCCCGCGCCGGCTCGGCGAACATTCGGATGCCCTCATCCGTCGTCCGCAGCGTCAGCTCAACCGGGAAAAGCATCTGCTGATTGAACGGCATCCCCGTCATCGCAACGCGTCCCCAGGCGATCTGGATTCGCCGGCCGTCCTCTTTCGGAACGTTATTAAACGTCTGCGACGCATAGAAGCAGTTGCCGCGCTGGAAGCGAATGCTCTCGGTCTCCTTCTTGAACTCCTTCCCGTCAAACTGCCCGATCAGATAGTCCCCGCTGCCCCCGTAAAGAATCCACTTCTTATTATTCTGGTCCCCGTCCACCGCTAACTCGAACAACTCGGGGCACTCGTGATAGCACTTTATCTCGCTGCGCCTCTCCCATTTCTTGAGGTCCGTCGAAGTAAAGAATGCCATAACGCCCTGCTCGATATAGAGCACCATAACCCACTGCTTCGTAGGCTCGTGCCAGATAACCTTCGGGTCGCGGTTGCCGCCCCTGATATGCCCGATGACCGGGTTGCCCTCATATTTGGCCCACGTCCTGCCCCGGTCGTTGCTGTACGCAATCGACTGAGTAAACGGCTGGCCCCTCGACTCCGGATTCCTGCCCCCCGCTGACGTATAGAAGCAGACTATCGGCTTTTCCTTGCCTGTCTGGAAGCCGGCGGTATTGTGCTCATCGATCGCGGCCGAGCCCGAGAAAATCGTCCCTAACTTATCCGGATGAATCGCATCGCCTAACTCCTCCCAGTGCACCAGGTCCTTGCTGACAGCATGTCCCCACGTCATATTCCCCCACGGCCAGCCGTAAGGATTGTGCTGATAGAAAAGATGCCACTCGCCCTTGTAATAAACCAGGCCGTTCGAATCATTGTTCCACCCACGCTGCGACGTAAAATGGAACTGCGGACGGAGTTTCTCCTTGTACAGGTCCTTACTGTCCTTGATCGAGTTGCCCTGCACGATGGATTTGAATCCCTTCGAGTCTGCCGCTAACGAGTCGGCCTTGAGCGTAACCTCTTTGCCCTTGAACTGGCCCACATCCAGAACAACCCAGAAATCGATCTCATCCTCGGCCAGCGCGATATCAAAGTCACGAACGACCTTCCCATCGACAATCAGCCTGAATATACGCTTGCGCGACCCGTTCTTAACGGGCAGATTGAGGTATCTCTTCTCAATAACAAACTGCCAGCTCGTCTCCCGCTCTTCAACAACGACAACGAGTTTCTTCTTCTCGCTGCTCTGGACAATCTGATCGATATTGATATGCCCCCACCCGCCCCTTTGCTTATCGACGATCTGAATCTTCGCCGTCTTGCCGGCTAAGTCCGCAAGGTCCCACGAGCGCCAATCAAGCCTCTCGGATCCGCCCGGCTGATCGTTCGGACCCGTCGCCGTCCGCACTATCTTCCCATCGACAAGCAGATTGATACACGCCTTCCCCGGATGCATCCCCCCGCCGATGAGAAAGTTGATGTACTTGCGTTGAATCTCGAACGCAGGCGAAGTGAGCGTGCCGGTCGTCTCGTCGCCCTCGAAGTACGTATTGACTAACGCCTTACCTTCGTATCCGCTGACCTCCATCTGGCCGTTCAGCGTCCCTCGCGCGGGCCCCGGCCCAAAAGCCTCGCCCGTCACCTTCCAGTCGCCGTAAGTCTTGCCCTCGAAGTCAGCTACGAGGACATCCTTTTCCGCCGCAACTGCTGTCAAGCAACCCGACAGCACTGCGATAATACAAACCATCCATTTACTCATCAGATTTCCCTTTCTTTAACTGTTAAGTCGGTTCAGACAAAGTTAAGAGCATTTAACACCCCGGAAGCCCCCCAGTAAAGACTTATTTCACACCAATCAGCCCCGCCTGTCAAATCACTTCCTGCCATCTATCCTCCCGATTCCACCAATTCTCCCACCCTCCACTTTCATCCACTCTCGGGGCATTGCCCCAGCCCATTGAGACCCACAAATTTTTTTGAAGAGGCTGAAATGATTCATTCTCACGCTGAACCAATACAAAACTTTCCAGGTTGTTCGGGCTTGAGAAGTTGAAAAATGGTTTGATTTTCACCGCTTATTCTGTACAATAGCGGCAGAAAAGATAATTCAGGGGACGTGGTGTAACGGGAGCACACCGCGGTCGCATCGCGGAAATGAGGGTTCG
>CAYWOD010000064.1:0-16342 GCA_964459805.1 uncultured Pirellulales bacterium | reverse complement strand
AGGGCAACCAGGGGGGTAATTTGGACCTCTGGGGCCCCGAACGATTTTTCTCGGTTTTCCGAGTCGCGAAATACACCTATCCATTATCCGGATGAACCTGATTTCGCGCGCTATGATGGCTGTGTGGTCGGTGGGGGAGGATCGGCGTCGTTGGGATTTGTATCATCGGCGGGATGAGTTTCGGGTGGTTTTTGTCGGGTAGTCTCGGCTTTCGGGGGTTCGTTTTTTAGGATTTGCCTGACGGTATATTTAGCGAGGGCCGAGCGCTGGGAATCGATTATCTGTTCGAGCTCGTCGGAATGCTCGGGGGTGGCCTGGGCAAAACCGGCAGCGGCCAGGGCATCGGCTATTTCGGACAATTTGATATTGGACGGGTCCTTGGCCGGGACGAAGCCCACCCGGGGGTCCGAGGTCCTGACAATAAGGCCCTTGCCCACTAAGTGGTCGAGTACCTTGTCGCCAAATTCGCCTGGAATATCCAATCGGCCGCAGATGACCTCGGCCTGGATGGGGGCCTCATCTTCCTCAAAGGCCGCGGCAACTTCGCGGACAATATTGATAGCTGTCAGGTCGTTGGCGATGAAATGCTCCTCGGTCTTTTCGGCGGCGGCAATCTCGGCGGCATCGAGGGTCTTGAGGTGTTGGGTGGTGAATGTCAACTGAAGGCCGAAAAGAACGATGAGCCAGGTGACAAAGACCCAGAAGACAGCCAGCGGAACCAGTCCGACTACACCATAGACCTTGCTATACGGGATGAACTCGGTGACATATTCCCTGAATCCCCACTTTGCAAAAGTCGAAACCAGCGCGGCGACGACAGCTCCCCAGATGGCAGCCTTGACCTGAACCTTCGTATTGGGCAGGATGAAATAGAGCAGGAAAAAGACCACAACGGCAACTCCATAAGAGAACAACGCCGGGCCAAGACGTGAGAAGGACAGGATCGTCTGTTGTAGCTCGCTGACGCGCTCACATTGCGTGGTGACGTAGTAGCCTACAAGAACAAGCAGCGGGCCAAGCGTAAGTACAGTCCAGTAGTTGATGATCCGGTGCAAGAAGCTCCTGCCCTTAGCAACGTGCCAGATATTATTGAAGGCCCTTTCTATTGTGGAAAGCAGACGCTGGGCGGCCCAAAGGACGATTATGAAGCTAATCAACGTAAGTGAGCCTTTGTTAAGCCCGGAGAGAAAGCCCTGCACAATCTCATCCAGGTAGTCGGTGAGCAATGCCTGCTCTTCATCCGGGGAGTTGAATTTGATTTCGCTGAGGTTGAGATGGTCATATATGAAGGTCTTTGCGTTCTGGCCGATGTCTTCATGTGCCGAGAACGACTGCAACAGCCAGAGCGCTACAATTACCAAAGGCACGAGGCCAAAGATCGTGTGGTATGACAGAGCGGCGGCCTGCTGGCCGGAGCGATTCTTCTTCAAGAGCCTCGCACAGTGCGACCATAGTTTGATCTGAAAGACTGCGAAGCGTCCTGCTTTACCAAGCCGAAAGGTGGGCGTGGACAAAAGCTCTTTGAACATTCTTGTCCCTTTCACATTTGAGACGAAGCCTCTAATTGAGTCCGGGGATTATCCGGTTTTCCAGCCAATGGCCGTAGTCTGCGATTTTTGTGTTGTCAAAAGAGTTTTGCAAAAGTCCGGTTGTCACTTTAGTAATCCGTCAAGAAGACCTTTGATCGTATCCTGCAATTGGTCTTCGAGGAGTCTGGCGGTATCGAGCTTGGGTTTATCGATCGTGCCGGTCAGCGGCACCCAAATCCTTGTCCCGGTGCGTTCATCACCGATTCTCAGCTTCACGCCCAAGGGCAAGGCAAGCATCATATCCAACGATCTGTCCAGACCGACGGCGCCTTTGAAGTTGACGGGAGTGCTGCCGATATCGACCTGCATATTGTCGTAGCGAACGAACCCATCCCGCACAGTGAAGCTGGTGGGGTGAATTTTCGTGCGAGCCTGCGGATCCCTGGCGCCGATTAGGGAAATGATTTGTCCCAGCAAACCGGCCGGCCTGAGGCTTACATTGTCCATCCCGAAGGTTCCGACAATCTGGATATCGTTGCGGCGTTCCGGATCCAGGGGGATTACGAGCTTCTCGGCGCTGAAATTCAGACCGCCGCTAAGGCCGATGAAATCCTTAAACATCGGGTTGAGGTAGGCAAGAAGGCCGCGAAACTCACGGCTTAGAGTCTCGTTGATCCGGACTCCTTGTATTGAGATTGGCTGAGGTATATGGATGATTGTAGAATCCCGGGTAAAGTCGGCGTTGGCGGCGAAGGTGATTTGGCCGCTGCTGACAGTCGTGGAGAACGGGTCGATTCTGAGCACACCGTTCTCGAACCGGGCGTTTAAGTCGGTGGGGCCGAAGTCAAGTCCTCTGTAGAGGGCCCTGTCGAAACCGAGGCTGCACTTGTTGGTTGTAAGATTTGCCAGGAGCTTCTCGGTTTTGTCGGCGGGGTATTCGCTGGCGAAGCTTATCGAGGTTGATCTTTTTCCCTGGAGGCTGAGGCCCTGCGGCAGGAAGCCGGACGCGGCGTCACTAACAGCGGCCCAGTCGTATTCGAGGTCAAGGCCGCCCTCTAATTTTGTCTTGTCGTCCTTGGTCGTTTGCTTGAGCCAGGTTTTCTTGATCTTTATTTTCTCGCCCAGCAGCTCTACTCTTTTAATTGATCGCCACTCTTCGACCAAGTTGAACTCGACGTCGGCGACGAGCGATACCTCCGGCTGCTTGAAGGGCTTCTTTCCGGGAGAGCCAAACTCAAAGTTCTTGATTTTTGTTTTTTCGGTTACGATTTTGTAGGTGTCTTTTTCGGAGGTAACATCGATTTCGGATTCTGCGATGCCGGCCAATAGCTTATCTTGGGGGAAAGAGGCGAACATAACGGCAAACGGCCGAAGCTTTGCCAGGTCAACACCGGCGGCGCTTACGGTGAGATTCATAGGCTCGTTGGCGTCCTTGTCGAGCGGGATGACGGCATCTTTTACGCTTAACGTGCCGAAGGTTGCGTCGGCCTTTACGGTGTTGACCGCGATGATATTCTGCTTTTTGTCAACATCGAGATCGAAATGCAGCTCGGCCTTCGGCTCGGAGACGGTCACGTTGTTGGGCGATGTGATGTTGAGATTGGTGAGCTGTCCGGCGCCCGTAGCGGTGATTTTGTCTTCACCGATTGAGATTCGTCCGGCTTCAACGAATTGACCTGCTATTTTGTACCCGCCGAGGTCCACGAACTGGCCGAGCTCGGACTGGAGCTTTGTGAGGTCCACTTCGGCATAGTATTGGAGCTTTTCGGTGCTGCCTGTGCAATTGACGTTTGCAAATGAGGCCGAGATGTTCAATTCGTCGAACTTCACAACGGTTTTGTCTTTTGATATCAGCTCTTTTGATATCAGTGCGTGGGCCTGGAGAGGCTCAGAGAGCGCAACTTCTTTTCCTCCTACCGTGCCCTTCAAGTCGGCCAGTTCTGCGCTGGCTTTAATCTGCTTTCGGCCTGCCTGCGTGGATGTCCGGACCTCGCCGCTGAGTCGGCCGGAGGTTATTTTCGTTCCTTCTTTTAGTCCGAGAGTGTTGGGCATCTGCGAGGCGACGGCGGGCAGATCGCAATTGAACGTGCCCTTCAAGTCGGAAGTCGAATCGGGATCGAGGAGGCTGTCCAGGGATTTGAGCGTTGTTGGGACGGAGCCGGTGGCATTGAGGTCGGCCCAGTCGGTTTTCATCGTGAGCTGATCGATGCTAATCATCTGCTCTTTTCGTGTCAGCTTGATGTCGGCATCGAGAGCGGTGGTCTGCAATCTGTCGCCTTTAAGCTCGGCGACCGTTACGTCCAAGCGGCTGCCTCTCACTTTTCCTTCAAGGTTTTCAATTGCGCCGCTCCTGATTTCGCTCCTTATGTTTGCCGAGAGCGTCCCTTTGGCCTGAAGGTCGATGCCGGCCAGCTCAAAGAAAGGCTCGAGTGACTCGATGTCCAGGTCGTCAATCTCAATAGTCAAGTCACCGTCACTGTCCTTGAGGGTCCAGCCGGATTTCGTTTTTGTCTTGGTCGGTGTGACGTGCCCATCGACATGAATCTTCGACTCGCCTGCCTTTGCCACAAGTGTCGTATCAAGCTCGAACGTCGATGTCTTGCCGGGCGGACGCAGGCCTATTTTGGAATTAATGTTTGAAAGCTCAGTAGTCCGGGAATGCGCATCGGTTACTTTTACGCTGCCGTCGTTAATAACAACATCGGTAACAAGTGTGATGCCGCCCGCCTCTACCGGGACCGGTACAGGTTGAGAGCCGGGGCCTTTAGCGGCGGGCGGTTTACCTTTTAGGCTTATTTCGACCCTGGGCTCGTCAATTGTGGTTTGGCCAAAGGACATATTGCCGGCGAGAATCGAGCCGTAGTGCGGCTTTGTGGCGATTCGCTTTACCTTGACGGAGACCAGGCCGGCGGCGTCGTCAAAGCTAAAATCCTCGACCTTGACGCCTTTTAGCCAGCCCATCGACAGGTCGGCGAAATCGGCCCGGCCGGCGACGGAACTGTTGATTTTGGCCAGTATAAATCGGCGGAAACTCCCGGACGATATGAACACCGGGACGACCACAATTACGAGCACAAGCAGGACAACTACAACCGCCAATATCCATTTGACGATTCTCCTTGCGGTTCTCTTTCGATGCTTAGTCTTTGCTTTTTCTTCAGCCTGCATGATTAGGCCCCCAAAATAAGATTGCCAAATTCAAGCCTGGACAGTATCAGCGCAAAGAACCGCCCATCTCACCAAGCGTGCGAGGCGAAGAGCGACAGCGGATTCGGAGCTCACGTGGACTGTTTTACATGTTCTGTCATCTCCGGCCTTTGACGAAGGAGACCCGGGCCGTGGCCGAATCAATCGAGCATAATCTCATCGGCCTTGTTCTTGACCGCCTCATCGACTTTGTCGGAATATCCCCTCGTAATATCATCGACCTGTTTTTTGCCGTGCGCAACGTCGTCTTCGGTGATAAGTTTGTCTTTCTGCTGTTTTTCGAGCTGCTTGTTTGCATCTCTTCTAATGTTGCGAATACCGACCTTTGTCTGCTCTCCGGTGTGTTTTGCCTGCTGAACGAGCTGCGTTCTTCTTTCCCCGCTGAGCGACGGGATGTTGAGCCTGATGATTCTTCCGTCCACGACCGGTGCGATGCTCAGGTCGGTGCTTTTGATAGCCTTTTCGATCTCCTTGACAGAGCTCGGGTCGAACGGCTTGATTACAATCATATCGAACTGTGGGGTCGCCAGGGTGGCCATCTGTTTTAGCGGCGTGGGCGTTCCGTAGAAATCGGCCTTTATGTTCTCCACCAATGCAGTCGAAGCGCGCCCGGTCCTGACGGTTTTTAGCTCGTCGTGCAGTGCATCGAGGGCCTTTTTTATTTTTGATTCAGTCTGGGATACAATTTCTTTTGTGGGCATTTTCTTTTCTCCGCGCTCAACAGACTTCAGGCAGCTCAGTCGAACCGATTAAGGTGCCGACCTTTTCGCCGCAAAGGGCCTTTGTTATGTTGCCGATTTGAAAGATATTCAAGACAATAACCGGAATATTGTTTTCCCGACAGAGACTTATGGCCGCGTGGTCCATTATTCTGAGGTTTTTCTTTAAAACGTCATCGTACGACAGCGTTTCAAACAGCTTTGCATTCGGGTTCTTCATCGGGTCGTCGGTGTAAACGCCTTCAACTTTGGTTGCCTTTATGAGCAGATCCACATCGAGCTCCGAGGCCCTCAGCGCGGCGGCGGTGTCGGTCGTGAAGAAGGGATTTCCGGTACCCCCGGCGAGAATAGCAACCCTTTCGTTTTCAAGGTGCCACAGGGCCTTTCTCCGAATAAACGGCTCACACAATGCATCTACCTCGATGGCGCTCAAGACTCTGGTGGGCTGGCCGAGCTTTTCGAGCGTCTCCTGCAGGGCGCAGGCGTTGATGATGGTGGCGAGCATACCCATATAGTCCGCGGTGTTCCTGGGTATTCGGCTGGTTTCCGAGAAGCTCTCTCCCCGCAGGAAGTTTCCGGCGCCGACGACAACGGCGACCTGTGGGCCAAGCTTACATATTTGGGCTATCCTTTCGGCGATTGACTCAAGGGCCTCGCCGTCAATGCCGAATCCGCCGGGGCTGCAAAAAGTCTCCCCCGAAAGCTTCAACAATACTCGTTTGTACTTGCTCTCGGCCATTGTCCCCTTTTATCTCTTCTATCTTCTGCGTGGTAGTACTCTGTGAGTCCAAACCTGCGGTAAAACCGCAGGCTAAATATAGGTTGCTTCACTTCGCTCGAAATCACACTCATCAATTCAACCTTGAGGCAGTACTGCATTAGCCCACTTCGAATCGGACGAATCTTTTGATTTTTGCCTCTCCGCCGGCCTGTTTTGCCGCGTCAGTGAGGACCTGCTCGACGGATTTGCTGTCGTCTTTGACAAACGGCTGATCAAGAAGGCAATTCTCGGCGAAGAACTTGCTCAATTTGCCCTCGACAATCTTCTCAATGATGTTTGGCGGCTTGTTCTTGGCCTGCTCGGCGAAGATGGCCTTTTCCCGTACGACCGTCTGGGCGTCAATGCCCTCCTTGGCCAACGCGATGGGTTTGGTTGCGGTAATGTGCATCGCTATATCGGCAGCGGTCTGCTTTAGCTGGTCCGCGGCGCCCACGCTATCGTCGCTGGTTCCAATTTCGACCATGGTTCCGACCTTTCCGTTGAAGTGGACGTACGTACCTATAAGGCCCGGACCGTCGAGTGCAAATTTCTGGAAATCGCCAACTTGCATTTTCTCGCCCGTCTTGCTAACCGCTTCGGTGAGGACATCACTGAACTTCTTTCCATCGAGGTCCGTATCGAGCAGGTTATCGACCCCGTCGTCGCAGGGGCAAGCCTGGGCGTAGCGGAGCAGCGTTTGGGCGGCAGCCACGAAATCGTTACTCTTGGCGACGAAATCGGTCTCGCAGCAAAGCGTGGCCATAACGGCCTGCTTCCGGTCATCGCTGATGCCGCAGACAACAAGTCCTTCTGAAGTCTCGCGTTCGGCGCGTTTGGATAAAGTTGCAAGGCCCTTCTTCCTGAGGATGTCCATAGCCTTGTCGATGTCCCCATCGGCTTCCTGGAGTGCCTTCTTGCAGTCCATCATTCCCTGTCCGCTCATTTTTCTGAGCTGCATCACCGCCGACGCTGAGATTTCCGCCATCTTAAGAGCTCCTGTTTAATTCGTATATCGTATATCGTGTTTTGCTCAAGGTAACTTCTGCACAGCTTCCAAGATTACTTGTTCGAGATTGGCAGTCTGCATATCGCATTGTGTACCGCACGCCGTGTATGAAGTCATTTTTATCCGGCGCGACGCTCAATACACACGATTGATCAGGGTGTTGACTGTTCCGGCTCGGCCTGCTCGGTTTTTGTTTCGCTCGCTGTTGGTTCGGGATTCTGGGCGGGACTTTGCTCAACGGCGGTGACAACCTCGTGTTTGTCCTGTTCTACAACGCTCTGGCGCCCATCCTTTTCGGCAACGGGTTGGGTCTTGTCCTGCTCGGCAACAGTCACGGGTTTATCCTGCTCGGCAACGGTCGCCGTCTTGTCCTGCTCGGCAACGGTCGCCGTCGTCTCCTGCTTGGCGCGGGCAAGCGCCGGCCTTCTTGAACGCGATCTTCTGGGTCGTTGAGCAGGCTCTCGCCGAGCCGAGACCATAGTTTTTCCAATAGCGACCGCATCTGCCAGCTCGTTGAGTATCAGATCAACCGCTCTGATGGAGTCATCGTTGGCGGGGATAGCAACATCGACCGTGTCGGGGTCCGAATCCGTATCGAGCAATCCGATGGTTGCAATCCCGAGCTTCCTCGCCTCCCTCAAGGCAAGATACTCTTTGCGGACGTCAACAACGACGACGACGCCGGGCAGACGCGACATATTGCGGACCCCCGAGAGGTTAGCGGTAATTCTGCGCATCTCACGTTTGAGCCTCGATGCCTGCTTTTTGCTCTCGCTTTCAAGCGTTCCATCTTCGGCCATAGCCTCAAGCTGCTGTAGTCTCTGCAATTGAGAGCGTATTGTTCTGAAGTTTGTAAGCATCCCGCCGAGCCAGCGGTGTGAAACATAGTGCATGCCACATTTCTGCGCTGCGGCTTCGACCGCTTTTTGAGCCTGGCGTTTTGTGCCTACAAAGACGACGTCCTTCCCGGAAGAGACGACCTCAGCCAAAAGCTTCTTGGCTATGAGCAGGCCCCGCAGGGTTTTTTTGACGTCGATGATATGAATATTGCCGCGCTTGGCGAAAATAAACGGGGCCACTTTGGGGTTCCACCGGCTGACGCCATGCCCGAAATGCACCCCTGCGTTAATAAGTTCCCGAGCGAGCTCTTTAGCCACGAAAAGCCTCCAAAACAAACCACAACATCTTACGTCATCCGCCACATACGGACGCTTAAACCAAGCAAATAATCTAAATCACACAATATGTCAAGAAATTTTGTGCGAAGATTTTTTGCTAAATATAGCAGTATTTGGACCTTGCGTACATATACATCTTCTCCCCCTGAGTTTTGACGGAAGAAAATATGCAATTCTTGCACAGATTATTGCTCAGAAAGTGCACGGTCAAGACTCCGCGTGGATCTCCGATGTAAGTGGTGATAGCACAGGACCGGTCTGGTTGTTGTGTCCACAGCGACTCGTCAGGACCGGAGATTTGTCTATAAGATTATGATTTCCCGGCAAGCTCCGCCGCAAATGCAGGAATTGCCCACAGCAGGGGTGAATCCAAAGGCCGGTTTAGTACCAAACCGTAATTATTATGTTAGGCTCGGTCTTTTTGGCCTGGATCTCGCCGGTAGTTATGTTTGTTCGTTTTATGACAATACCGGGGTTTTCTTTGAGCCAGTTGCCGATCTGCTCATCGAGGAACTGCAAAGCCCCGGGGTGGAGTTTGGTGAAGAAGGTTCTTACACCGGTGATTCGGTCGGTTGAGACGATTTTGGGGGCGGCTGTTCTTGCGACCGGCTTTGGGATTTCGATTTTCGCCGCCGGTGCGGCCGGGCCTGCGCCTAAGTTCAGAGGTGCGTGCGAGACATTAGCCTTGCCTATGCCGCCAACGTCAAAAGGAATCGGCTTGTCAAGGTTTTCCTTCAACGGGATCGGCTGCGGGATGTTTTGGCCGCCAAGTTTGTTGCTGTTGAGATTGTCCATAGACTATCCCTTCTGTGGATCTACAGAGTCAAAGCCGAGAAGACCAGAATAAGCAACCTTGGGCTTAGCTCCTTGGTCCCTTCTTTTGGCTTCACGGCTTCGGCTTTGGGCTTCTCGGCATTAGCTTTTGCGGTTTTGGTTTCGGCCTTTTCGGTAGTGTCTTTGGGCCTGGAGGCGGTTGGTTTGTCGGAGTCATTTCCACGAGTCGCCGCAGCGGCTTTGTCTTCTTCAGACGCGGGCTCTTGCGCCTTGGCTGTGGTGTTGTCGGCGTCTTCTTCGGGCGGGCGCGGCTTAGATTCCGGCTTTCCGGCCTCTGCAATAACCTGGTCGGCGGCCTCGGCTTTTGCTTGCGCTTCAGCTTTTGCCTTTTCGGCGGCCTCGGCCTTTGCATCAGCCTCGGCTTTGGCCTGTTCAGCGGCCTCGGTCTTCGCATCGGCCTCGGCCTTGGCCACATCGGCGGCTTTGGCCTTTGCGCTAGCCTGGGCCAACGCCTGTTCAGCCTCCTTGGCCTTTGCATCGGCATCTGCCTTGGCTTTCTGGGCCTCTTCCTTGGTTTTGGTGGCGTCGGCAGCTATCTTTGCCGCTTCTGCCTGGGCCTTTTCGGCGGCCTTGGCCTTTGCGTTGGCCTCGGCCTTTGTCTTGGTAGCATCGGCTGTTGCCTTGTCGGCGGCGGCTTTGGCTTCATCGGCGGCCTTGGCCTTTGCACCGGCCTCGGCTTTGGCCTTTTCCGCCTCTTCCTTCATTGTCTGGGCCTCGGCTACCGCCCTGTCGGACCTGACTTTGGCCAGTTCCGCCTCGGCTTCGGCCTTTTCGATGCGGGCCTGGGCATCTCTTATGGTTTGGCGGGCCACTGCTATTTCCGCCTGGGCCTCCAGTCGCGTCTCTTCGGCTTCATCGAGCTGGCGCTGCCGCTCCTTGGCGCGGGCCTTGAATCCGAAGGGGTCGACGCCGGTGTCATCTTTTGCTTTTGCTTCTTCTTCTTTTTTGGTGGGCTCTCCGCGTTTTCTCTTGACTTCCTCCATCATTTCCTCGTGCGGGATACCGCCGGTGGAGATGGTCGGAGTCAATATGAATATCGTCTCGACGGCCCGCTCTTCAAAATCTCTGCCGGAGAACAAAACCCCGATAAGAGGTATGTCTTTTAGAAGCGGGATGCCTCTGATAACATCCCGCCTCTCGGTCTTTCTAAGGCCCCCAATAATCAGGCTCTCCCCGGGTCTGATGCGAGTTTCTTCATTAGTTATTTCTTTTTTCGTGATAATGGGTAACTGCTTTATGCCATCGGGTGTGAGCGCTGACCCGAGCAGGATGCTTGTCTTCAAGCCTATGTAGCCATCGGCATAGACGTGCGGAGTGATCTCGAGCGAGTCAACCACATTTTCCCATTCCTGTCTGCTCTCGAACCAATCCGAGTGGGTGCTTTTGAAGGTTGTCTTTGTCAGCGGCACCTTCTGACTTGACATGACTTTTGCTTTTTTGCCGTTGACGACTTGAAGGGTGGGGTTCATCAGGATTTTGAGATAACCCTGTGACTCGAGCATGTCCACGACGGCCAGAAACTTATGACTCCTACTGAGATATCCCACCTTTAGACCCATTTTTGATCGAGCAAGGTCTCTCAGAGAGGCTCCCGGAAAAGCAGCGATGGAAGGTTCCTCCACGAGTCTACCGATCGCGTCCGTGAACTTGCGGCCTGCAGGCCCGGCCCAGATGCTCTCGCCCAGCAGATCCTGAATCTCGATCGAGGTCTCCCAGTCAAGGGTTTTGTCGGCATAGATTTCTGAGATGAGACAGCTTATTTTGACCTGAGTGGGCGGGACGTCCACCTTTCGCAAGAACTCAAGTACCGCCTCTGCATCTTCCAAGTTGGGGCATCTCGCAATCAACTGGTTGGTGGCGGGATTGCTGCTGATGGTATAGTCCACTTTCCTCGTTGACTTGCCCTTGGCGTCGAAGATTACGGATGCAAACTGGTCGTGTACAATTTTTTGCAATTCCGGGGAGGTGTGGTGCTGGCAGAAGTAGAATAGTTTGTACTCCGGCTTGCCGCCGACCATCTGCTCGATGATTTCGGGCGGGGCCTTGAAGAACTGGGGCAGAGGAATGTTGGGCTCCGGGGCGGTTTCAACTTTGCGCAAATCTTTGATAATTCTTGTTGACTCAACGCCGGCGCTTTTTGCGGGTATAAGGTCTCCACACCCTCCGACCGAAAGTATAACCACCACAGCCAGAGTCGCAATCAACCACCGACTGCGACTATTTGTTTTGCTGTTACAGTTCATAATAGCACGACCGTCATTACAATCTCGTCTGCGTAAAAGCACACAGGCATACCTTATGCGCTCTTTACGTAGATAGAGACGGTACGCATCCTCATTATATTGCATAACTGTTTATCGTCAAGCACATTCCAATTGAATCAAAAAAAAAATGCCTTTCTACGAAACCTTCAAAAAGGCAAAATCTTTAGACAAAACCGCGATTTTTTGCTATTCTTCGGGTATTATGGCAAGAAAAGGACAAAAAAGCGTAACGGTCGGTTTTGTGTCTTTGGGCTGCCCCAAAAATACGGTTGACAGCGAGCGAATGTTGGCGGAGATTGCGCAGGGCGGTTTGCTCATAACAGCCGAGCCTGATAATGCCGATGTTGTGGTCATAAATACGTGTGGTTTTATCGCACCGGCCAAGGCCGAGTCAATCGAAGCGATAAGGCATGCCGTGGAGTGCAAACGCAGGGGAACGGTCAAAAAGGTAATAGTCGCCGGCTGTCTTACCGAGAGATTGGGCGAGAAAATTTTTTCCGAGGTGGACGGCATAGACGCCGTTATCGGGCTTGATAAGCGCGATTCAATAGTCCGAATAATCAGAGAGACTTTTTCCTCCGACAGCAGGGCCGTGTACCTCGACCGCGCCGCTGCGCGGCGCGGTGACATCCTCGACGATAGAACCAGGTTACTTATTACGCCGGGGCACTGGGCGTATCTGCGAATCAGCGAGGGCTGCAATCACAAGTGCTCTTTCTGCACAATACCGGCAATCAGGGGACGGTTCCGAAGCAAACCGCAGGAGCTTGTTGTAGCCGAGGCGAATGAGCTGGTTTCGGCAGGCGTGGTTGAGCTAAATGTGATCGGTCAGGACACGGCATACTACGGGCGAGATTTGAGAACAACAGACGGATTGGCCGGGCTCGTGAGGAAGCTCGAGAGAATCGACGGGTTGGTGTGGATTCGGTTGATGTACCTTTACCCGGCCGGCATTGACAAGAGGTTGATCGAAACTGTCGCAAATAGTGAAAGAATAGTTCCCTATTTTGACATTCCAATCCAGCACATAAGCAATCGCGTGCTCAAGGCGATGCGCCGCGGCGATACGAAAGAGCAAATCCAACGATTGATCGAGGAGCTGCGGCGCGCAATGCCCGATGTAACCCTGCGGACGACACTGATAGTCGGGTTTCCGGGCGAGAGCGAACGGGAGTTTGCCGAGCTTCTCGACTTTGTCGGATGGGCGCAGTTCGACGCATTGGGGTGCTTTAAGTACTATCGCGAGGCTGGCACAGCAGCCGCCCGGATGCCCGGCCAGATACCGGAGGCGGTCAAAGAGCAGCGGCTGGACGAGCTTATGCTTGCCCAGCAGGAAATTGCCTTTGCCAAGAACAAAAAGAGGATCGGCAGCAAGCTCAGGTGTCTGGTTGATTTCGCCGATATCAATACTGTTAAGGGGCGTTTTTACGGCCAGGCGCCGGAGGTTGACAGCGTTTGTATCATCGAGAATTGCTCGGCCGGGCCGGGTGAGTTCATCAATGCGAAGATCGTCGGCACAAAAGATTACGATTTGCTCGTCGAGCAACTTTAGTATTGAATCATCTGCAAACCAGAGGTAAACTCGCTGCTATGGTCAGATTCATTCCGAACATTTTGACATTCGGACGACTCCTGTTGACCGTGGTCTTTCTGATAATGATTCTCTATAGCCCCAATGTTGAAGACATTGAAAACAAGGCCCTGTTTCTGACCGTTGCCTTTATTCTGTTCCTCATCGCCGGGTTGACGGACATCGTTGACGGGATAGTGGCCCGCAAATACGACGTTACGAGCAAGTTTGGGCGAATGGTGGACCCGCTGGCGGACAAAGTCTTAGTGTGCGGGTCCTTTGTTTGCTTTGCTCTAATTAAGGAGCCGCAGCTTTTCGTCGGGCATCTGAACCCGGGGGTGCTGGCGGCCATTCAATGGTCGGTGGCGGGGATTTTGATTGCGAGAGAGGCGTATGTGACGGCACTGCGGCACATTGCCGAGGCCCGCGGCGTCAACTTTGCCGCCACAGTTTCCGGCAAGATCAAGATGTTCCTCCAGTCGTTCGCCATCGGCACCGTGGTAATCAAGATGGGCCACGCCCCCGATGCTCACTGGGCATACTGGTTCACTACGGTAACGTTCGTGCTGATGCTGGTGGTAACAATCATTTCGGGCGTGAGGGCGACAAGGCGGCCTCACGGCCAAAAAACAGCTTAGAGGAAAGCCGATTATGAAGAACCAATCGTCCTATTCAGTGAAAGTGGCGGTTTTCTGCGCAGTGGCAGCCGTGCTGGCCGGCGCAGCGACAGCGAAAGGGCAAGAAACGACCGTAAGAGAGCAATTCCTGCCGCCGATTCCCCAAGACAAAACGTGGAGACTCACTTGGAGCGACGAGTTCAACGGCACAAAGCTTGACCAGTCGAACTGGGAGATCCTCGGCGACTGGAAGCGGCGGGACGGCTACTGGGTAAAAGAGGACGCCTATCTGGACGACAAAGGGAATCTGATTATCCGCACGAAAAAGGCAGGCGACCGATATACGAGCGGGGCCGTCCGAACCAAAGGCAAATTTGAGCATAAGTTCGGCTATTGGGTCTGCCGCAGCAAGTTTCCCACGCAGCAAGGCCACTGGCCCGCCTTCTGGCTTCATACGGACACTGTCAATAAGGTGGGGGACGCCGGCAGGGATGGTACTGAAATAGACATTATGGAAAAACCGTGGCGAGAGGACAAGATCACGCAAAATCTCCACTGGGACGGCTACGGCAAGGAACACAAAAGCGCCGGCAAAGAAAGCGTAATACCAGGCTTGAGCAACGGCTGGCACACTTTTGGGTTGCACTGGACGCCGGATCAATATGTTTTCTACGTTGACGGCAAGGACACGTGGCGGACGAGCGCCGGCAGGGTCTCGCAGGTGCCGGAGTACGCAAAACTGACCGAGGAGATAAGCAACTGGGGCGGGGATATAAAAAAGGCGAAGCTGCCGGACTACTTCGTGGTCGATTACGTGCGGGTTTATGACGAGGCCGATGCGGACGATAAGGAACCGAAAGAGAAGGATTTGCTTCTGCGGGCGGTTGACGTGAGGCCTGCGCCGCGGCAGCTTGCCTGGCAGCAGGGCGAGTTTATCTGCTTTATCCACTTCGGCGTTAACACCTTCACCGGCCGTGAATGGGGCACGGGCAAGGAGGACCCGAAGATATTCAACCCGCACGGCCTGAACACCGACCAGTGGTGCCGAATGATCAAGGCGGCGGGCATGACGCAGGCGATTCTGACGGTCAAGCACCACGATGGCTTCTGCCTCTGGCAGACGCGATATACGACGCATTCTGTGGCCTCCAGCGATTGGCGCGGCGGCAAAGGCGATGTGCTGCGGGACCTGGCTGCATCGTGCAAGAAGTACGGGATCAAGCTCGCCGTGTATCTGTCGCCGGCCGATCTGTATCAGATCGAGAGCCCGGATGGACTTTACGGCAACCTGAGCAAATATACCGAGCGCGTGATTCCGCGACCGGTCAAAGGCCGGCCGTTTAAGGATACCAGAACGTTCAAGTTTCTGGTTGACGATTACAATGAGTATTTTCTAAACCAGCTCTTCGAGCTGTTGACTGAGTATGGGCCGGTCCACGAGGTCTGGTTTGACGGGGCCCATCCTAAGCGCAAGGGCGGGCAAAAATACACTTATCAGTACTGGTATGAGCTTATTCGTGAGCTGGCCCCGCAGGCGGTGATCTTCGGCAAGGGCCCGGACGTGAGGTGGTGCGGCAACGAGGGCGGGGGCACGAGGGCAGCCGAGTGGAGCGCTATCCCCATAAGCGCACCGGTGGACAAATTCAACTGGCCGGACATGACCGCACAGGACTTGGCGAGTATAGGCAAGCTCCGCGAGAACAATGAAAAAGACGCATACCTGCACTGGTATCCCGCTGAGACCAATACCTCCATCCGCCACGGCTGGTTCTGGCAGGACCAAAAGCAGCACGTCAAAACTACCGACCAAATTCTCGATATCTGGTATCGCTCGGTCGGCGGCAACACGGTCTTCCTGCTGAACATCCCCCCTAACCGCGCCGGCCTCTTTCCCGAGCGAGACAGCAAGGTCCTCCGGGAAGTAGGCAAGATTCTGCGCGAAACATTTAAGAGCGACTTAGCCAAAGGCGCAACTGCAGCCGCCTCAGCGACTCGTGGCCCCGGCTTCGAGGCGAGCCACGCCCTCGACGGCGATACAGCCACCTGCTGGATGCCGCCGGATTGGACGACCCAGGCCGAAGTGATGATTACGCTGCCTAAAAAGCAGACCTTCAACCGCATAATGTTCCAGGAAAATATCCGTGACTACGGCCAGCGCATCGCCAAGTTCGCCATCGACGCCTACGCCGACGGCAAATGGAAACAAATCGCCGAAGGCCAAACGGTCGGCTACAAAAAAATCTGCCGAACGCAAACCACCACAACCGACAAACTCCGAATCCGAGTCCTCGATTCCCGCCTCTGCCCCACAATAAGTAACATCGGGCTCTATTTTGCAAGTCCAAAGACACAAGATTAAGGGCCTGATACGGATGACGAAATCTTTAGTTTGTCATCCTCAGCCGGAGGCGAAGGATCTGGGCCTCGAACAGGTGATTTGTCAACGCGCAGGCCAGATTCTTCACTTCACTGGGTTTCGTTGAGAATGACACGCTTTGCCTGAGTATTAATCAGAACGCGTATTATCCTTTGTTTATCCACCAAGTTTCTGGCGGTGAAGACTTCTCACTCGCAAGAATTGAGATATGATGCTCTACAATGCTCATTAGTCTGTTACAAATAGAATTGTGCGCAAAATGGTCACAAAATAGTGATGTG
>CAYWOD010000063.1:0-16599 GCA_964459805.1 uncultured Pirellulales bacterium | reverse complement strand
AACAGGGAATACAAACTAAACCTAAATGAGGAGACCATATTATGTCTACTCGACATGACTACAGCCGGGCGGCTGCGCATGCCCTTGAGCCGCAGAACGGAAATCTGTTTGTGGACCCACGGCTCGTTGCGTTCGATAGGGGCTTGGTGAAGTTTGCGCCGGATTCTCCGGCCGTCGGGCTTGGCATAGAAGAGATTGATGTCAGCGGCGCCGGACCTCGCAGAAATAAATGATTCTGTCACAGCGACTTAAGCATATTGAAAGGAGCTTGTCATGGCACAGAAAGGATTTTTTGGTGGTTTGTTTGATCTGTCTTTCAGCGAGTTCGTCACGACGCGTGTGATAAAGGTTCTCTTTGTCATACTCATCATCCTCTCGGCAATAGGGGCTTTGGCGTTGCTTATTGGCGGCATAGCCAAAGGAGGCCCGGGTGCGTTCTTGGCTATTATTGTTGCGCCCATAGCGTTTATTCTGTATGTCCTTGGCGCCCGCATCTGGCTGGAGGTAATTATCGTACTGTTCCGGATCGCCGAGAACACCACTCGGCTTGTCGAGCAGGGCGAGAATAGGGCCGCCGCATCGGCATCGCAGTAACACCTGGGCGTTCTTTCGCTGTGGATACCGCAAGTTTCGTGTGCGGTTTAGGAAGGCCTTGGCGGGCACAATCGAGCCGCAGCGTAGGGCTTTTGCGCTTGACGGCTCGTCCGGCCTTTGCTAAAAGGGAATTGGTGTCAGGTCAAAGAAAACTTTATTGAAAGGCATTTGACAATGGCAGAGAAGGAGAAACCCCCGGAAGAGGCGGAAGAATACACCAGCGTTAAGTCAACCGCATCGCCCGCGGAAGGTCAAGCTGAAGAAGTCAGCAGGGAGACCCGTCAGTGGGCCATGTTCTGTCATCTGGCCGGGTTGGCCTGGATGGTGTGCTGGATAGCGCCGGTCGTAGGCGGGGTGATCGGCACGTTGATTATCTGGCAGATCAAGAAGGACGACCATCCGTACATCGATGCGCACGGCAAGCGGGCGTTCAACTTTCAGCTTTCGATGCTGATATATGCGGCGGGTCTTTGTGTGACGGTCATTGGCATTTTCCTGCTGCCGGTTGTTGCTGTTTTGGATGTGGTCTTTACGCTTATTGCCGCCATCAGGGCCAACAATGGTCGGGACTATAGTTATCCGTTGAGCATCGAGTTCGTGAAATAGGATTCTCGGCCGCAGGAGCCGGGGAGTTTTCGTGAGCATGCCTTTACGGCGTGCGGCTCACATAGAAACGCCATACTCAATGCCGTTATGCGATTAGTCATCAAGGTTATCATTAGTCTTTGCGTAATAACGCTGTGTAGCTGGATAGTTACCAAGCAGAAGCTGCCCGCGCTTGCCGGTCTGATTGCGGTGATGCCGCTGACCGGCCTTATCGTGCTTGTCTGGGTGTATATGGATAGTCCGGGCAACGTCGAGGTATTGACCGACTACACGAAAGGGGCTTTGTTCGGTATTGTCCCGAGCATTTTGTTTTTCCTTGTGGCTTTTATATGTTTTCGAAGGCATCTGCCGTTGTGGATTGTCCTTTGTGCGAGTTTTGCGGTCTGGCTTGCAGGCGCGTTTGTGCATCAGTTACTGCTCGGCAAGCCGAGTTAGCATATTGATTTATTGGAGGACATCATTTCATGAAAGCGAAAATGAACCGACGTCAATTTGTCCAGGCTGTGGGTGCCGGAGCGGTATCGCTCGGCGTCTGGGGCTGCGCCGGCCCCGACGAGGCGAACGCGAAGAAGGCCCCTGTGAAAAAACCCAACTTCGTTGTCATATTCTGCGATGATCTGGGTTACGGCGATATCGGCAGCTACGGGCATCCGACGATTCGCACCCCGAACCTCGACCGGATGGCCGCCGAGGGACAGAAGTGGACCAATTTCTACGCGGCCGCCAGCGTCTGCACGCCCAGCCGGGCGGCGCTATTGACCGGTCGGCTGCCGATACGCAGCGGGATGTGCAGCGATAAGCGCCGCGTGCTCTTCCCGAATTCGGCGGGTGGGCTGCCGGAAAGTGAAGTCACCATCGCCGAAGCGCTCAAGCGCGAAGGCTACGCCACCGCGTGCGTCGGCAAGTGGCACCTGGGACATCTGCCGCAGTACCTGCCGACCCGCCACGGCTTCGATTCATACTTCGGCATCCCCTACAGCAACGATATGAGGCCGACGCCGCTTCTGGAAAACGAAAAGACAATCGAGGAGCCGGCGGACCAGACGACTATCACCAAACGCTACACGGAAAAGGCCGTTGCCTTTATTGAAAAGAACAAGAGCAAGCCCTTTTTTCTGTACTTCGCGCACACGTTCCCGCACATTCCGCTTTTTGCATCGAGGGGTTTCAAGGACAAGAGTCCGCGCGGGTTGTACGGCGACGTCGTGGAGGAGCTCGACTGGAGCGTCGGGCGGATACTGGATACGCTGCGCCGGCTCAAGCTCGCCGAGAACACGCTGGTTTTGTTCACCAGCGACAACGGGCCGTGGCTGATTATGAAGCTCAACGGCGGCTCAGCCGGCCTGCTGCGCGAGGGCAAGGGCTGCACCTTTGACGGCGGGATGCGCGAGCCGTTTATCGCCTGGTGGCCGGGCCGAATCAAGGCCGGCCGGACGATCCAGGATATGGGCAGCACGCTGGACTTCCTGCCGACCATTCTATCACTGGCCGGCGCCAAGGCGCCGACCGACCGGCTGCTCGACGGCGTGGATATCTCGCCGGCCCTTCTGGGCAAGGGACCCAGCGGCCGCGATGTGATGTTCTTCTACCGCGGCGCCAAGCTCTACGCCGTCCGCAAAGGCCCCTACAAGGCGCACTACATCACCAAGCCGGCCTACGGCAAAGGCCGGGAGACCAAACACGATCCGCCGCTGCTCTACCACCTCGGCCACGACCCCTCCGAGAAGTTCAACATAGCCCAGAAGAATCCCGAGATAATCGCCCAGATCCGCAAGGAGGTTGCTCTGCACTTAGCGAACCTCAGGCCCGGCGAGGACCAGTTGGCCAAGACCATCAAGCGCAACTGACGCCGATCACGTTAGCCGGATGTACCTGGGAACAAAACGGGCCGCTTCGGTGGCCCCTTGCAGGATTCGGTACGCCTGGATATTATATCAGCAATGGACAGATGTTGCCGAGGAGGTCGGGGCTTGGGCCGACCGTCCTTGAAAGCTAAGAAGAAATGACGAAAGGAACCAACACTATGGGAACAAAAACCGACCGACGCCAATTCATTAAAGCATTGGGCTTAGGTGCGGCCTCGCTGGCGATGCCGGGGTGCCTGGGCGCTGCTTCGCGGACTTCACGTAAGACCCGTGCCGCCAAGCCTAACGTTATTGTGATTATGGCCGACGACTTAGGCTATGAGTGCATAGGCTGCTACGGCAGCAAATCGTACAAGACGCCGGTGCTCGATGAGCTTGCCGCGACGGGTGTGCGATTCGAGCACGGTTATTCACAGCCACTCTGTACGCCGTCGCGTGTGAAGATTATGACGGGCCGGTCGAACTTGCGCAACTACACGGTATTTGGGGCGTTGGGTCCGAAGGAAAAGACATTCGGCCATCTTATGCAGAGCGCCGGTTACGCGACGTGCGTGGTGGGCAAGTGGCAGTTGGCCGCGCGGGACCGCGGCACAGGGACGCATCCCAAGCCGGCCGGCTTCGACGAGCACTGTCTCTGGCAGGTCGATGACAGGGGCTCTCGCTACAGGAATCCGATCATCGTGCAAAACGGCAAGAACCGCGAAGACCTTGAAGGCAGGTACGGGCCGGACATTTTCTGCGAGTACGCGCTCGATTTCATTGAGCGCAACAAGAAAAGGCCGTTTTTCCTGTACTTTCCTATGGCCCTGACGCATGCGCCCTTTGAGCCGACACCGGACACCGAAGACTGGAAGAGCGGTAAGACCAAGAACGACAAAAAGCACTTTGCCGACATGGTCGCCTATATGGACAAGGTCATAGGGCGTATGGTCCGCAAACTCGATGATGTGGGGCTGCGCGAAAATACGCTCCTTTTGTTTACCGGCGACAACGGTACGCCCAGAGGTATTACATCGGTGATGAAGGATGGTAGCATTATCAAGGGCGGCAAAGGCTCCACTACCGACGCGGGCACACATGTTGCTCTTATTGCGAACTGGAAGGGCGCTATCCGGAGCGGGAAGGTGTGTTCGGATTTAGTGGATTTTAGCGACATCGTTCCGACAATTGCCGAGGCCGCCGGCGCTACGGTAAGCTGGGATATCGACGGACGCAGTTTCCTCCCTCAGCTTCGCGGCCGGCGGGGCAATCCGAGGGACTGGATATTCATCTGGTACCGGCGCAATCCCGGTGATACGTTGTATCGCTTTGCTCGCGATAAGCGGTGGAAGCTCTACGATGCCGGCAAATACCAGCGGGCCAATAAGCTCTTTGACGTATCGGCCGACGTGCTCGAAGAAAATCCAATTGAGCCGGGCCAGGGCGGCAAGCAAGCTGCCGAAGCCAGGAAAAAACTCCAGGCCGTTTTGGATTCGATGAAGTGAAAAAACACCGGCGGTATCCGGCCTCACTACAATGAAAAGGGAATTGCCCATGGAACGATTCAGTAAAGACGGAAAATTGATTATTCCGCTGGGCCAGCGGAAAAAAGGCACAAAAGAAACGGACGAGGAAAAAGTGAGGTATGTTGTAACCGAAGCATACTGTCCCAACGGCTGCAGTATTATTGACGAGGAACACAAAATAAACGGCGTCCCCGGACTGCTGATTAGATTTAAGCGGCCGGGTATGGAGGGCGAATTTGTGCTTTCGGCAATTGAGGGGGATTTCGACAAGATCATGCTATCGGGCGAGCTGGAAGACCGCGTGAAAGACGAATTGTACTGCCCGCACTGCGGCGTTATGTTTGAAAAGCTGGTCAACTGCAGTTGCAAACCTGATGCGGACATGGTTATTATCGGATTAACATCCAAGCTCGATTTTAATAATGCAGTTTCGTTCTGCAATGTGACCGGGTGTACCAATGGCACCTTTATTAAGTCAGGAGACGTCATCCGACACGTGCGACTATGGGGAACAATCTGAAAATCGGGGACATGGAGGCTGTTGAAAAACGAGCTATCACGAGAATGTATCTTAGAAGAGGAGTTTTGCAATTTTGCAGAAGTTTTGTTAGAGCACTTTCTTGACAAGGAGAATAAATATGAGCGCAGAGAGTTACACACGTCGTGGTTTTCTGAAGGTGATGGGCCTTGGGGCGGCTTCGTTAGCGATGCCTGGCTGCCTCGGCGCGGCGCAGCGGCGCGGCCGCAGGGGTAAAGGGCCGAACATAATTGTTATGATGGCGGACGATATGGGCTTTTCGGATATCGGCTGCTACGGCGGCGAGATTCAAACGCCCAACCTCAATGAGCTGGCCGAAGGCGGCGTGCGCTTTACGCAGTTCTACAACACCGCCCGCTGCTGCCCGACCAGGGCGTCGCTGATGACGGGTCTCTACCAGCATCAGGCCGGGGTCGGACACATGATGGGCGACTACGGCCATGACGGCTATCGAGGCGATCTGAACAACCGCTGTGTCACCATTGCCGAGGTGCTAAAGCTTGCCGGGTATCGGACGTATATGAGCGGCAAGTGGCACGTGACCAAATCAACCAAGCCGGAAGGTCCCAAGCACAACTGGCCCTGCCAGCGGGGCTTCGACCGTTTCTTCGGGACTATTCACGGGGCCGGGAGTTTCTATGACCCCAACTCGCTGACGCGCGACAACACGCAAATCGTCCCCGACAGTGACGACTTCTACTACACCGACGCCATCAGCGACAACGCCGTGAAGTTCATTTCGGACCACAAGAAAGAGCACGGCGGCAAGCCGTTCTTTATGTACGTAGCTTACACCGCGCCGCACTGGCCGATGCACGCCAAGCCGGAAGACATCGCCAAGTACAAGGGCCGGTATGCACAGGGCTGGGACGCGATGCGCGCAGAGCGGCATAGGCGAATGATCGAAATGGGGATCGTCGAGAGCAAGTGGAAGATTACGCCCCGCGACCAGGCAGTTCCACCGTGGACCGAGGCCCGGGACAAGAAATGGTTCGAGCGGCGGATGGAGGTCTATGCAGCGATGGTTGACTGCCTGGACCAGGGTGTCGGACGTATCGTGGCCGAGTTGAAGAGGACCGGCAAGTTCGACAACACTCTGATGTTTTTCTTAGCTGATAACGGCGGCTGTGCGGAAGAGTACGGCAGCCGGGGCGCGGTGAAACCGGACCCGTCAAAGCCGGTCGTTTTGAAACCGATGGGCAGGAATGAGCTGCAGACCCGAATGCAGCCTGCTGTTACGCGTGACGGTCGTCCGGTTCGCACCGGCTACGGCGTGATGCCGGGTCCGGCCGATACGTATATCGCCTACGGCAGGCCCTGGGCCAACGCCTCGAATACGCCGTTCCGCCTTTACAAGCACTGGGTGCACGAGGGCGGTATCGCTACGCCGCTAATAGCTCACTGGCCCGCACGCATAAAGGCGCAGGGCGAGCTGCGGCGCCAGAGCGGCCATCTAATCGATATTATGGCGACGTGCGTGGACATCGCCGGCGCAAAGTATCCGGCCGAATACAAGGGCAACAAGATAACGCCGATGGAGGGCAGGAGCCTGGTTCCGGCCTTTAACAACAAAACGATTGAGCGAGAGGCGATATACTGGGAGCACGAGGGCAACCGGGCAGTCCGAAAGGGCAAGTGGAAACTCGTCTCGAGGCATCCCGGCGGATGGGAGCTCTACGACATGGAGGTCGACCGCACCGAGCTCAACAACCTCGCCGGCGAGAATCCACAAAAAATCCCGGAGCTCAAGGCTATGTACGAAACCTGGGCCAAAAGAGCCGCCGTCCAGCCCTGGCCCGTCAAGAGACCCAAGAAAAAGAAATAGTACCTTGTCAAGTTTGATTTGAGCAGTTGTCATTGCGAGCGAAGCGAGGCAATCTATTTAGCCTGCGGACTTCGGTGAGCTCAGTCGAACTGTTTTACCGCAGGTTTGACTTACAAAACTGCACTTGACAGACCAATAGCATTAGAGAGCATTATGAGCAGACAATTCAGTCGGCGTGATTTTCTAAAAGCGGTCGGTCTTTATGCAGCGGCCGCTTCGATCTCAGGATGCCGCGCCGGTGCTCGGCGGACTTCAAAAAAGGCCCCCGCCGGTAAGCCGAACATCATCGTTATTATGTGCGACGATATGGGCTACTCGGACATCGGCTGTTACGGCGGCGAGATCGAGACGCCCAATCTGGATCGGCTGGCGGCAAACGGGCTGCGCTTTACACAGTTCTATAACACCGCTCGCTGCTGCCCGACTCGGGCATCGCTGCTGACCGGCTTGTACTCGCATCAGGCGGGCGTCGGGCACATGACGGGTGACTCGGGCCTGCCGGGGTATCGGGGGCATCTTATGGAGCGCTGCGTGACGATAGCCGAGGCGCTCAAGCCGGCCGGCTACCGGACGTTCGTAACGGGCAAGTGGCACGTGGGCGCCAGGGAGAAGGCCTGGTGGCCGCTGCAGCGCGGCTTTGATAGGTTCTACGGAGTGCCTGAGGGCGGCGGGTTCTACTTCAAGCCCACAGCCGGGCGGTCGGTTGTTCTGGACAACGAGGTCGTCCATACCAATCAAAGCGGCCCTATGCCCATCGGCTGGCACAGCACCGACGCCTGGACGGATTACGGAATCGAGTTTATCGAAGAGGCCGTGCAGCGCAAAGAGCCCTTCTTCTTTTATCTCGCCCACAACGCTCCGCATTGGCCGCTGCAGGCGACCGATGAGGATATCGCCAAGTACAAGGGCAAATACCTGAAGGGCTGGGACGCGATGCGCGCCGAGCGGCACAAGCGGATGATAAAGACGGGCATCGTCAAGCAATACTGGCCCATCACGCCGCGTGACAAGGCGGCAGAGCCATGGGACGAGGTTGGCGAGGTCAAGAAGCGCGAGATGGACACGAAGATGGCGATCTACGCCGCCCAGATTGACCGTGTGGACCAGGGGATCGGGCGGCTCGTTGAGAAGCTCCGGGAGCTTGGGATCTTCGATGATACGCTGATCATGTTCTTGGCCGATAACGGCGGCTGCGCCGAAGGTGGAATATGGGGTTTCGACCGCAAGAAGGACAAGCGAATCGGCACGGCCGAATCCTTCTCGAGCTATGGGCTGTCGTGGGCCAATGCGAGCAATACGCCCTTTAGGCTGTACAAGCACTGGGTCCACGAGGGCGGTATAGCCACGCCTTTGATAGCGCACTGGCCGGCGGTAATCAAACAGAAGGGAGAATTGACGCACCAGCCGGGCCACGTCATCGACATAATGGCCACCTGCTGCGACATCGGCGGGGCGAAGTATCCGCAGACGTATAACGGCAATAAGATAATTGCGCTCGAAGGCAGGAGCCTGCTGCCCATATTCGAGGGCCGAGTCCGCAAGGGCCACGAGGCAATCTTCTGGGAGCACGAGGGCAACCGCGCCGTGCGCAAAGGCAAGTGGAAACTGGTCTCAAAGCACCCCGGCCGATGGGAGCTGTACGACCTTGAGGCCGACCGGACGGAGTTGAAGAATCTCGCCGACAAGCACCCGCAAGTCGTCGAGCAGCTAAAGACCTTGTACAATGCCTGGGCAAAACGAAGTCTCGTGACCCCCTGGGGCGAATTGCAACAGAGAAAAAAACGCAAGCAAAAAGCTGCTCCCGGAAAGAAACGCAAACGAGATGCAAGCACTTCCAAGAAAGAAGGGACAAAATGAATAGACGCGATTTTCTAAAGGCCGCAGGCGTCACAACCGCCGCCCTTGCTATGCCCGGCTGCGGCAGCGCCTCCCGGGCGGTTTCGAGCACTGAGCCGGTGGACAAGCCGAACGTTGTTATCATCCTCTGCGACGACGCCGGCTACGCCGACGTTGGCGTTTTCGGCGCCAAGGGATACAAAACGCCCAATCTCGATAAGATGGCCGCCGAAGGTGTGCGCTTCACTGATTTTTACGCGGCTGCGGCCTCGTGTACGCCTTCGCGTGCTGCCCTGATGACGGGCTGCTATCCGCAGCGGGTGGGCCTGCCATACGTGATCGGCCCGAGTGCCAAAATCGGCATGAGCGACCAGGAACAGACAATCGCCGAGATTCTAAAGCCGCTCGGCTATGCGACCGCATGCTACGGCAAATGGCACCTGGGCCATCAGCCGAAGTTTCTGCCCACACGTCACGGCTTCGACGATTACTTCGGACTGCCCTACTCGAACGATATGTGGCCCAAGCATCCGACCAGCAGAAGGTATCCGGACCTGCCGCTGATCGAAGGCGAAAGGACCATCGAATACAACCCGGACCAGAGGCAACTGACCACGTGGTACACCGAGCGGGCCGTGAGCTTCATCGAGAAGAACAAGGATCGGCCGTTCTTTTTGTATCTGCCGCATTCGATGCCGCACGTGCCGCTGTTCGTCTCGGACAAATTCAAGGGCAAATCCAAACGCGGTCTCTACGGTGACGTGCTGATGGAGATCGACTGGTCGGCCGGCCAAATCCTCTCGACCCTCAAAAAGCTGGGCATCGACGAAAAGACATTGGTTATTTTCTGCTCGGACAACGGCCCGTGGCTAAGCTACGGCGACCACGCCGGCTCGGCGGGCCGCTTGCGCGAGGGCAAGGGCACGACCTTCGACGGCGGTCAGCGCGAGCCGACTATTATGCGCTGGCCCGGCCAAATTCCCGCCGGGGCCGTCTGCAGTGAGCTGGCCTCGACAATGGACATCCTGCCGACTATCGCCAAGCTCACCGGAGCAAAACTGCCGGGCTGTAAGATCGACGGCAAAGATATCTGGCCCCTTATGGCCGCCAAGCCCGGAGCGAAGAGTCCGCACGAGGCGTTCTTTTACTACCGCGGCTGGGCGCTCGAGGCGGTCCGCAGCGGCAGGTGGAAGCTGCACCTGCCGCACGGCTACCGAACGCTCGCCGGGAGAAAGGGCGGCACCGGCGGCCAGCCCGTCAAGTATGAACAGGGCAATATCAAGCAGGAGCTTTTCGACCTGGAGAAAGACATCGGCGAGCAGCACGACGTATCCGCCCGGCACCCGGACGTGGTCGAGCGCCTGCTGGCCCTGGCCCAGAAGATGCGCCGGGACATCGGCGATTCAGCGACGAAAACAACAGGTCAAAACCGAAGAGAGCCCGGCCGGATATAAGGCGGCACCCTAAGGGCTTAAGGGTTGGGCACAAAAGAGTCCGGGACCGAAAGGTTGCTTGCGGCGTGTGCTCTTGTGCAATTTGCTGCGCCCTTGCAAAATTCTCGTTCCGCTGCTATCATTGCGCACATGGCAGCAAAATCGAGCAAGCACAAGAGCGGTGCGGCGGCGGTCAATAAGAAGGCTTACCGGAACTTCGAGCTTATCGAGCGGTTCGAGGCCGGGCTTGAGCTGCTGGGCACGGAGGTCAAGTCGCTGCGTGCCGGCCAGGCCGACCTCAACGGCTCGTACGCGAGGATCAGCGGCGGCGAGTGCTGGCTTGTCGGCGCCAGCATCGCCCAGTACCAGCAGGCCTCGATCAGCAATCACGAGCCGACCAGAAATAGAAAACTGTTGCTCCACAAGGGCGAAATCCGCAAAATAACGATCAAACTCGAACAGCGAGGCTTTACCTTAGTGCCGCTGCGGATTTACTTCAGCGATCGCGGACTGGCAAAAACGGAGCTGGCGCTGGCCAGAGGAAAAAGACAATACGATAAAAGGCAAGCTATCACCGAACGCGACCGGAAGCGCGACGTCGATAGGAGTATGAAAAAGTATCGCAGGTGACCGGAAACGACTGAATTTTACAGAGGCACGTAAATTATGGCTGAAGAAGAAAAGAAAGAAGAAGAGAAAAAGATCATAGTCGATGAGGATTGGAAGGCCGAGGCGCAGAGGGAAAAGGAGATATTAGCCGCACAGGAAGAGGCCGAGAAAAAAAAAGAACAGGCCGAGCAGCCCCGCGGTCCTTTGCCGAAAGGCAACTTCCCCGCACTTATCAGCACGCTGGCCACCCAGACCGCCTTTGCTTTGGGTATGCTGCAGATCGAGGGTCAGGAGAAAAAGGAGCCGGACCTGGAGATGGCGAAGTACAACATCGACATGCTCGCGACCATCGAAGAGAAGACCAAGGGCAACCTGACCGAATCCGAAGAGAAGGTCCTGGCGAACACTCTCAGTGAGCTTCGGATGGGCTATGTCAAGATCGCAGACCAGGCCCCGCCGAAGGTCGAATAGAAATTGGGTAATGTTGTTGCGATAACGGGTGGATTGCGTTGGCCAATATATTAGACAAGATAATCGCCGACAAGCGTGCCGAAGTGGAACACCGCCGGTCACAGACGAGCCTTGAGGTGCTCAAAGAGCAGATTAGCGGCCTGCCTAAGTGCCGCAACTTTTACAAGGCCGTCACGAAGCCCAATCGCCGCGGGCTAAACGTTATCGCCGAGATTAAAAAGGCCTCGCCCTCGGCGGGCCTGATTCGTGAGGATTTCCACCCGGTTGCAATCGCGAAGACCTGTGAGAAGTGCGGCGCCGATGCAATCAGCGTTCTCACCGACGAAAAATACTTTCAGGGCCGGCTCGAATATATGAAGCAGATTCGCGAAGTTGTGGATTTGCCGGTCTTGCGAAAGGATTTTATTGTCGATATCTGGCAGGTCTATGAATCCCGTGCCGCCGGGGCCGATGCCATACTGCTCATAGCCGAGGCGCTAAAGCCAGGCCACCTGATGGACATGATGATCGCCGCGGCGGAGTTGACGCTGACCGTCCTTCTCGAGATCCACCAGGCCGATACGCTTCTAAGCTTGCGCAGCCTCATCGGCTTTCCAAAAAAGGGCTACAGCGTCCTGGGAATAAACAATCGCGACCTCACAACGATGCAGGTCGATCTCAACACGACCAGCCGATTGGCCGCACTGCTCGATAACACGAATGAGCTGGTCTCCGAAAGCGGAATAAAAACACGCGCCGACGTCGAAAAACTGATGAAAGTTGGCGTAAGAGCGGTCCTCGTAGGCCAAACCCTCTGCGAACACCCCGACATAGAACAAAAATTCCACGAACTCTTCGGCTAAGTATTATTTATGCGTGTGGTGCACATCCTGCCCGAAGACAAATGTGTTGCTCCGTATTCGCCAAACCAGACAGGGGAAGGAAATGTGAACTTTACACATACATCTCGGCACCATCTGCAACAGGGAGTCTGTTATCCGGTTGAACATTGATCCAACCCAGCGCACCGAGATTCCGTATAGTTGATGCGACTATGGTTTTATTCAGCGGCGGTCTCCTTCGCTGCTTCCACTCCATTACCGCGTTGAACAGATCCATTTCGGAAACAGAAGCATTATTGCCGCTTCTTAATTCAACTGCGGCAAACATCACTGTAGCAAGGGCTTCAGCGTGTATGGTATCAACACGCATAAACAAGTCAGTCGTCTTCTCGATCACACTGGTGTATTTGCCCAAGAAGGATTTATACCGTCTTTTCGTATCTTCAAAAGCAGGACCTACCTTGACCGCAAACATGGGGCCAAGGCGTTCCTCCTGCAACAAATTGCTGTTGATTAGTCTCGTTTGAGCAAGTTTCAGTTCTTTGGCAAAAGGTCCATAACTTGACCTTCGATAAGAGAATCCTGTCGGGAGCCCTTCTTGCGTGGCCACGTAAGCAATCTTCTGAAAAACTGTACGACCGACTGGCCAGTGATATGGCTGCTCCTCAAGTCGCCTCAAGATTTCAATAAGCCCGAGCCAAGCGGGATTAAGACCTATGGGATCATTCCTTGATAGCGATACTCCAGCGCTAGTATCTACACTCATGTTCTCAAGAAACGACACTGTCAACTGAGCAGGATTCGTTCCATATGGGGCATAAATTTCAACCGGGACATCCATCTGTCTTGCCCGATTGTAAATCAATGGTCCGACTGCTGTCCACTCCAATTGGCCATTTCCACATCCGAGTGGGGGTATCGCTATCGAAGTAATGCCCCATTTCTTGTAGTGCTTCAGAAGATAATCTAATCCCTTTTCGATATCGCTCATCTTTGAGAGAGATTTCCAATGATCCTTGGTCGGAAAGTTCACGACCTGTTGTCCGAAAAGCACCTTATACAAATAAGGCTCGCCCAATTTCACCTCACCACGCGAGTAACGCTCCTCGTAATCCTTGAACATATCCGGAAAACGTTTTTTGAATTCCAGAGCGATGCCTTTACCCATTATGCCAACACAGTTCACAGTGTTGACAATGGTTTGTGCTTTGGATTTCAGTATGTCGCCGACCAGAATCTTCATATTGGCCTACTCATCAGAAGAATATATCATTTCTAATGCATACTGTCAACCGCGTATCGAGCCTTGTAAAACTTGCCAGTGCCCTATCATTTGCAACATAACCGCCAATAATGTAATTCGGCTCAACTTTTTCCGGGACAAGAACTTCTGCGCACTTGATTGACTTGTGAGTCCATTCATCATATTGATTCTCTGGGTGTGTCCAATATTGTGAGAAAACCCTACCCTTATCCATTACAGCTAAGCCCTGATTGGGTGGATCAAAGCGCGCGTAATCACTGGCGGCATTACGGTCAGCGATAATTACATTCGGGAAGTCTAAAACCCCTGGATCGACACGCAGAATACAAATACTATCATTATAACTGCGCACTTTACTAAGCGTTGGATTGTGGGCATCAAAATACAAGTTAGCGTAGTCGTGAAGATGACCTGCACCGGGAATCCTTTTGTTGGTCCGTCGTGTCTGAACCACTTCCATCGCAACCGACTTATGTGGGAAGTCAGCAGCAAGCTTGTTCGACAATATCCCACGCTTAAGAATCGACGGCACATTGCCAATCGGTGTAATATAATACAATTCTACAACATCTGACCGGCGCACAACGGCTACTCCTACTAAGTTTTCTGCGATTTTTGTATTTTGGCCCAGGTATCGCGCAGGGATACGGTGCGGTTGAATACAACTCTGTCCTTTGTGCTGTCGGGGTCGGTGCAGAAATAGCCTAATCTCTCGAACTGGTATCGGCTCAGCGGCTCTGCGCCGGCAAGTGACGGCTCGACGCGGGCCGACAGTATCTTCAGAGAGTTGGGATTCAGGTTGGCGGTGAAATCCTCGCCTTCGGAGGTATCGTCGGGGTTTTCCTTTGTAAAGAGATTGTCGTACAGCCGAATCTCCGCTTCGAGGGCGCGCTCGGTGCAGACCCAGTGCAGCGTCGATTTGACCTTGCGCCCGTCGGGGGCGTCGCCGCCTCGCGTGGCAGGATCGTATGTGCAGTGCAGCTCGACGATTTGGCCGGTCTCGTCTTTGACTACGTCCGTACACGTTATGAAATATGCATATCGCAGCCGGACCTCACGGCCGGGGGCCAAGCGGAAGAATTTCTTCGGCGGTTCCTCCATAAAATCATCTCGCTCGATGTACAGCTCCCGCGAGAACGGAACCATCCTCGTCCCGGCGGCCGGATCCTCCGGATTATTGATGGCGTCCAGCTCCTCGACCCGGCCTTTGGGATAATTGTCGATAACCACCTTGAGCGGTCGAAGCACCGCCATTACCCGCGGCGAGTTCTTATTCAGGTCTTCGCGCAGGCAGTGCTCTAACAGCGCGATATCGACCGTGCTGTTGAACTTGTTGACGCCAATGCGTTTGCAGAATTCCCGGATAGCCGCCGGAGAATAGCCTCGCCGCCGCAGCCCGGAGATGGTCGGCATCCGCGGGTCGTCCCAGCCGGTAACGTGGCCCGCTTCCACTAATCGCAGGAGCTTTCGCTTGCTCATCACGGTGTAGGTCAGGTTCAGCCGGGCGAATTCTATCTGCTGCGGGTGATGGACGCCGAGCTCGTCGAGGAACCAGTCGTACAAGGGCCGATGGTTCTCGAACTCGAGAGTGCAGATCGAATGCGTGATCTTCTCAACCGAATCTTCCAGCCCGTGTGCCCAGTCGTACATCGGATAGATGCACCACTTATCACCAGTGCGGTGGTGCTCCGCATGCAGGATTCGGTACATAATCGGGTCCCGCATATTGAGGTTGGGATGCGTCATATCGATTTTCGCCCGCAAGGTGCGCGAGGCGTCCGGGAACTCGCCCTTTCGCATCCGCTCGAACAGATCCAGGTTCTCATTCACAGAGCGGTTGCGGTAGGGGCTGTCCTCGCCCGGCTCGGTCAGCGTGCCGCGATACTGGCGTGTCTGTTCCGCCGTCAAATCGCAGACGTACGCCTTGCCTGCCTTTACAAGCTGCACCGCGTACTCGTACATCTGCTCGAAGTAGTCCGATGCGTAATACAGCCCTCCGGATGCCGGTTTGATCCGGTCCAGCCTGCCGAAGGCAGGTGGGATCCAGTCCAGGGCTTCGCCCTGGTCGGCCTGGTCACCCCAGTCCCATCCCAACCAGCGAACATCTTCTATGATTGAATCAATATATTCCTGCTCCTCTTTGATTGGATTGGTATCGTCAAACCGCACATGGCATCGGCCGCCGAATTCTGCTGCGATACCAAAATTCAGACAGATACTTTTAGCGTGTCCGATATGCAGATACCCGTTCGGCTCAGGCGGAAACCGCGTCACCACCCGACCGCCCCACTTGTCCGTCTCCAAATCCTCCGCAACAATCGCCCGAACAAAGTCAAACTTGGCCGTAGAATCGTTTGCGTGCATAGAAATGACACCGTTAGAATCTTTGTTGTTGTCAGCCCTGCTGTTTATTCAGGAAGGTATTTATTGCCTCGGCCAATTGAGGGACCTTATTCTGCACGACATCCCACAGAATATCATAGTCGATGCCGAAGTATGCATGCGCCGGCATGTCACGCAGCCCTGCAGCTTTTCGCCATTCGATATCCGGCAATCGTGCCCTAAGGTTTTCGGGAATATGTTTGGCGGCTTCACCTATAATTTCCAAGTTGCGGACAACGGCATCGTAGGTCTTCTCGTCTGTGACCAGGTCTGACTGGGCCAAGCCGCCCGTGAACCGTAGTATCTTCTCGCAACGCTGGGCGATGTCCTGCAAATACGTTATTTCGTCACGCAACATTGATCATCTCCCGTTCAATTGCCCGGGGAATCGAGACGCCACTTCTACCAACAGCAATGTAGCTAAGCAGATTGCCAATATACGTTTCCGGTAAATTATAGTCATTCCGGGGTGGTAGTTGAAGTAAAATGTAGGCTGAGTTGACGGTGCAGTTGTTAATTCAGCGTGGTGGCCGTGCAAATTTGCCGGCTTCGGTTTGCGGCGCTTGACAAGGACGGCGGCGTGGCTTATTCTATTGGCTCTCACAAATTCTCGCAGTTGGTGAGTAATCGTAAGTTATGGCTGAGAAAGTAGTAACGCGTTTTGCACCATCGCCGACGGGCTATCTGCATGTTGGCGGCGCCAGGACGGCGCTGTTTAACTGGCTCTGGGCCCGGCGGACAGGCGGACGGTTCATCCTGCGGATCGAGGATACGGACCAGAAGCGCAACACCCCCACCGCCACGCAGCAGGTTATGGACGACCTGTGGTGGCTGGGAATCGACTGGGACG
>CAYWOD010000062.1:0-16670 GCA_964459805.1 uncultured Pirellulales bacterium | reverse complement strand
TATCCCTGTTGGCATCATTGACATCGTTAAAATCGGTGCCGAAATATACATCGTGTTTGTCGGCATACATTCCGGGCGTCCAGCTTAGGACCACGCTGGGGCACACATCTGTTGCCTCATCGGCCGGGCTCGGACTACGGGCTTTTCCTGGAGGTGCTGGACTATATTCAGCTATTTCCGGCATCTCAGACGTGGCGAGGGCTCTGTTCCAGATAGCGAACATGTCAATCTGGCCATCGAGGTCGGGGAAGAAGCCTAGCCCCTCATCTGCCCGAATAGTTGCATTACAATGGCTACCGAGGCGAAGTCCGTAGTCCAAGGTCTCATCCCACTGAGCAGCCCAGTCAGCACCACTCGCGGTTCCGTGAGAGACTGCCGCACCGCCATCAAGGTGGTAAAAGGTGTAAGTATCGGTGGCTTCCTCATACGTTACTATGGCCAGATGAACAGTCCCGTCGGCATATCCGACACCGCTCTGGTCGGAACCGTATGCCGCTAGCCACCAATGGTCTATAAACTGTCCGTCACTATTCGTGCACAAGGAAAGGTCACCGCTTCCCGAAGCATCAGCAGGACCAACAGAAACCAATATGGGGCGGCCTTCGCCTCCGGCGGTGCTGGTACAGGCATAGGCAACGGCGATTGTGAAATCGCTCAGCGCATCAACAAGCGGATTAACAGGGCCGAAGCCAGCGGGGGTGCCGATGTCTGCGTAGTCCTCGGTGCCGTCGAGGTACAAAAGACCGCCCGAAATATGCGCTTCTCCGGAGAGGACGGCGTCGTGGCCATTGCCGCTGCCATCGAGAAGGTCATCGAAGTCATGCCAAACCAACAGACCATCGCTAATATCCGCATTCGCGACGTTGCCTCCTAAACTCAGCACAAAAACAAAAGAAATTAAATAAATCAATTTTCTACACATAGTACATCCTCCTTCGAAAAAAGATTAAGAATGGCTGTGCGTGCCTTGGCCACACACCAAAACACCTTTCATCGTTTTTCGACAGGCACGCAGGGCTGCTTGCGAAAGAATCGCGCAATAAGCGGCAAACTCAAACGTAAAAACGCGCCTCTCGAAGTGCCAAACCACCACAACAACCTCGCACCTTATCAAATAGCTTCACGTTCTGAGCGAATTCAAGCAAAGCCACATAAAATTCACCCGGCCAGACCCAAAATCTACGGGCTTCACCTCCTCCATTTATACCAAATCAGGCGGTGTCTCGGCAAGAAGAATTTTCTGCGATTGTTGTCAATTTCTCCTTTTGAGCTGTGACAGGCGTGTGTATAACTTCCGTATTCGCAGGCAGTTGCAGATACATGCCTATGCAAGAGATTTATCCGGGATTTTCGCCGGCGTTGCAATTTCGCTCTATTCAGCCCTCTTTTTTGTCCCGGCAGAATGTATCCGGACAGCAGGGCAGGGCTCAATCTACCATCAACTCCGGTAACCGATCACGTGGCGTGAACAAAACTACGGAGCGAGAAAGACGTCGGTCTCACAGGCGGGCAGTAATTCACACTCATCGACTTCTGAGCCGCAGCACATCTCCTGCAGCGCGAATATGTCGTCCTTTGCAACACCAATGCGGCGTATTGTTATGAATTCGACCCGGCCGTCGTGGAAAAGGACATTCTGGCCCCTTCGTCCGTGGTTACTGCTGTTTGCGCTCAGCAATGCCTCATCCAGCCGCCGTTTGAGATTATTGAAGGGCCAATCGTCAAAGATGGGGTTCCTATCCGACAGTATCGGCCCCCGGCTTAGCCCACGCTTCATTGACGACTCGGGGTACCGTTTTCGGGGACTATAGCTAATCCACTGCCTGCTCGGAAAATCGCTGTACTCGCTAACTCTTGACATATCGAACTGGGCGGCCTGGCCCTGCTTTCTGGCCGGACAGACAAATACCGCTGGGTCATTGACGTAACCACGCTTCACCAAAACATACAAACGCTGCGTATTCCACTGCTGATTCGGCTTAGCTACAACAGCCGGAGGTTTTCCGTCGTGGTCGGAAAGGTAATTGCCCAGGCCTTGAAAGATGCTGCTTAACTGCATCTGGCAGCGCTGCTTCCAGTACCTATGCCGCTGTCTGTTAGACAAAGACAGCAAAACTCCCGCAACAAGCAAGATTACCGCTGCGGCCGTCACCAAGTTGCGCCAGAGACCGACCTTGATTGTGACCGGCCGGCTCTGTTCGCCGGTGAGCAACTCCTCAAGCCCGTGGCGGCCCGAATTCGCAAGATTGGTTAGCCGCGAAATCGTGCGTTCGGCCAGGTCATCCGGACAAGGCTCGACCTCCAAACTATCAAGGGGGGCAAGGACTGCCTGGAGGCTTCTGTGGATTTCAGCGGCTTCTTCGTTGGAGGAGACTAATGCCTGTGCTTGGGCGGATTCACTTTCAGATGTCAAACCTAAAAAATAATCGAATAATAGCTGTTCTTGATCGTTGCCAAGTGAACTCATTTGGCCTCCTTATCCCCGTCTGATGCCTTCCAGTCTTTTGCGAAACGACCAACCGCTGTATGCAGCCTGCTTTTCACTGTACCTATGGGTATACTGAGAATCTCAGCCATTTGTTTGTAAGAAAATCTGTTAAAATAGGCCAAAACTAAGATTTCCCGGAGGTTCTCCGGCATATTCGCTACAACTTGCTCAACACGCAAGGCGGTCTCGGTCCTTTCGAGATTCTCGAAGGGCATTCTGCTGTCGGATGTGATGGCGTTGAGGACGTCGCCGAATGACAGCTCCTCGGAGTCCGCTATTGTGCCTATCGGGACAGCAGCCGTGCGCTGCCCTTTGCGAAGAGCGTCCTTTGCCTTATTGGCGGCAATGGTGAACAGCCAGGGGCGCAAGGGTCGGCTGTGATCGAAGCTGTCTCGACTGGTAAATAGCTGGAGGAAAGTCTCCTGAAAGACGTCCTCTACGAGGTCCCGGCGGTTGAGAAACTGCCTTAAGAATGCGTAAAGGCTGTTCTTGTAACGGCTTACGATTTCACGAAAAGCAGCCTCGTCGCCGGCAGCATAACGGGCAAGAAGCTCAGCATCGCTAAATTTCTTCCAACCAGGATCCATAACCTCAGCACTCAACAGAAAAGGACAAACAATAGTATTATAAGCAATCAAGGAGTATTTTGAAGCCTAATTGCATGTAATTTCCGCCAAAGGCACAAATAAATCATAGTGGAGCAAGAGCGAACAAGGGTGTGAATATAGGCGGTTTAGCAGGGCTGAAACGTATGAGACTCGGCCGATTATCCGGGACTAATGCGGCTTCGATCGGCCCAAAACATGGAGAAATCACAACAAATTCGACCAGAATCCCTCAAAATCCCCACTCTGCGTGCTATTCGGCAGGTTTGTCATTCGAATTCACTCAACATGCGACGTACGCACTATAGACTATGATATACGAGCGATAATCTCATCAGGTATGTCGAAGTTCGCATACGCATTTTGAACGTCGTCGTGGTCTTCGAAGGCCTCCATCAGCGCGATTATTCTCTTGGCGGTCGCCTCATTGTTGACCGCCACGGTGCTCTGAGGCACCATTGATATTTCCGCTACTTCTGTGGGTATTTCTTTTTCTGTTAGAGCCTTTTTAAGCTCCTCGAAAGCACCCGGTTCGCAAGTTATCTCAAAAACCTCGCCCGTATTCTGCATATCGTCGGCACCGGCATCCAGAGCGATTTCCAAGAGTTGCTCCTCGTCAACACTGGCGGTATTAACTGTAATAAGTCCTTTCTTACTGAACATCCAGTTGACACATCCGGTCGTCCCCAGTGATCCTCCGTGTTTTTCGAAAAGCCTCTTGATCTCCGGTCCCGTGCGATTGCGATTGTCCGTCAAGGCTTCGACCGTAATTGCAACACCGCTCGGCCCATAACCCTCGTAGAGCACGTCTTCAAAACTGACGCCCTCTAACTCGCCTGTACCTTTCTTAATGGCCTTCTCAATCGTATCTTTTGGCATATTCGCCGCTTTGGCCTTGTCGATCGCGTAACGCAAAGCCAGATTTGCAGCCGGGTCGCCCCCACCGCTTTTGGCTGCGACTATTACCATTCGAGCAATCTTGCTCCATATCTTGCCTCGCTTAGCGTCAGCGGCCGCTTTCTTGTACTTTATCCCAGCCCAGTGTGAATGACCTGACATGTTTGCTCCTGATCAAAATCCACATCCAATGCAACAACACCTAAGATGATATACATGAAACCGCATTATACCTTATCTTCCACCGCAGGTAATCCCTTTTTTCCAAAATCGCTTCTTCCTGCCAGTCAACGGCACACCGATTTTGCCCTGCGTTTGCGTTTCCGGGATTGTCGCGACAATCCCGGCAACAGCGGTGTTCAGATCAGAAATCGATACGATGAGCGGCTAAATATTCGGTTCAAAAATATTTGCATTCGAGACTTATCAACACAAGATTCTCTGATGCCCCTGCGAGCCAGTTCATACGAGAGCAACGTAACTGCTTCAAAGAGAGACATTTACAATCGAAGCTCCAAGAATCACGGTATCACAAGATTTGGTCGATTTTTTTCTTGACCAACAACCAGGGATGCTCTACCATAGTGTTGTAAGCTACTGATGATGAGCCAAATTGTGGGTCGTCTCTATCTTTACTGGTTTTTTGGCTGCTTTGAAAAAGAGACGCACAGGGCGGGAAAAGGCTTGTAAGCCTTTTCCTTGACGGTAGTTGAGTTGCAGAGACACTTTTGGCGTCCTTTGCGAATCCGGTGCAGGACCGGGTTCTCGAGTTTTGTGAGATGCTGAAAAGTGAATTTAGCGTGAAACGAAATCTGCTTGAAAAAAAGCATTCGCTGATTAGCGAGGGAGTGTCGGTGTTGTGCACAGAAATTAGCCAATTGTGGGGAAAACTGAGGTTGTCAACGTTGGAACTGCCACAATTCAAGGGAGTTTTGGCCACAGATAGTTGATTCTGCGCCGCCGCCAAAAAGGATTTCGTGATTCGCTGCCATCTCTCTGGAACTTTCCTGCCGGGAAATCCCACGATTCGACCGGGTTCTCACTCTGCGATACGCAGTACATCGCAGAATACAGCTTTCTGCATTGGTCGGTTTTGGACTGTATGACAACGGCAAGGGAAAGGTAGAAGATATGAACATCATAATCATGGCAATCGAGACGCTGCCGGCCGCGGCGCTTACCGTTATCGCATTTGTTCTGGGAATCTGCCTGACTGTTGTTATCTACCAGATAGTCTCCAGAACAAAGACTAAAACCTTCGAGCAGGACCAGCAGCGACAGATCGATGGTGCAAAGAGGGAAGCTGAAAACATAATTAAGTCCGCTCAGATCGACGCCGCTGCAGAGGCCATCAAGAAGAAGGAGGAATTCACAGCCGAGATGAACAAAATTCGTGCTGAAATGCACGAGACAGAGATGAGATTGACCAAACGCGACGACGCGATTGATCGCCAGGTTGAATTGCTCGGCCAGCGGGAAAAGACGTTAAAACAGCAGCAACAAGAAATCGACAGACGATTGCACAACGTCGGCCTCAAAGAAAAACAGCTTTCCGCCCTGCTCGCACAGCAGAAGAACCAACTGCTCAAAATCACCGCGATGGACATCAAAGAGGCCAAGGACCTGCTCCTGAAGCGTCTCGAAGACGAATGCGAACACGAAATGTCGGCCCTGATTCGGCGGAAGGTCGATGAAACCAATGAAATGGCCGACCAAAAAAGCCGGGAAATAATCAACACCTCAATTCAGCGATATGCCGCCGAGCAGACCTGTGAGGCAACCGTCTCAACCGTCGAGATTCCGAACGATGATATGAAAGGTCGAATTATCGGCAGGGAAGGACGCAACATTCGCGCTTTTGAGAAAGCTACCGGCGTGGATGTCATTGTCGATGACACCCCCGGAATGATAGTCGTCAGCGGCTTCAGTCCCGTCAGGCGTGAGGTCGCCCGTCTATCTATGGAGAAGCTCATCCAGGACGGGAGAATACATCCATCACGAATTGAGGATCTCGTCGCCCAGACCAGAAAAGACGTCAACCACAAGCTGCTGCAGATCGGCAAAGACGTAGCGGTAGAAACCAATGTCAGGGGCTTGAGCAACAAAGTGCTGAGTATGCTCGGTGCTCTGAGCTACAGAACCAGCTACGGCCAGAATGTCCTTCGCCACAGCGTTGAAGTTGCCTTTCTTTCCCAGGTTATGGCTGATGAGCTCGGGCTGGACGGATCGATAGCAAGGCGTGCAGGCTTGCTGCACGACATCGGCAAGGCAATCGACCACGAGGTCGAAGGCAGTCACCCCACAATCGGCGCGAATTATCTCAAGCGGTTCAGCGAATCGTCTATCATACTCAATGCAGTTGCCGGCCATCATGGTGACGTTGCGGCCGACAATCCATATACTCCGCTGGTTGCAGCCGCTGATGCGATAAGTGCGTCGCGCCCAGGCGCCAGGAGGGAGACGCTCGAAAGATACATCAAGAGGCTGGAGCAGCTCGAGGAAATCGCCAGCGGCTTCAAAGGCGTTGAAAACGCCTACGCAATTCAGGCCGGGCGAGAAATACGCGTGATTGTGGATGCTAACGATGTGGGCGATGATGCAGCGATGAAAATCGCGCGCGATATTGCCAAGAAGGTCGAAGACGAAATGACGTATCCGGGTGAGATCCAGGTAACGCTGCTGCGCGAGGTCCGCTGCATCGAATACGCAAAATAAGAATCGCAAATCGCATCCCGGCGAGACACGTGACACAAATTATGAAGCTCAATATTCTTTGCATTGGTGACATAGTCGGCAGGCCCGGCAGACGCATCGTCGCCGAGAAGCTAAAGTCAATGGTAACGGATCTGGGCATCGATTGCGTAATAGCCAACGCCGAAAATGCAGCCGGCGGCTCCGGCCTGACTCCGCAAATCTACGATAAGCTGCTGCGGTACGGCGTAAACCTGATCACATTAGGCGACCACACCTACCGCAAAAAAGAAATAATCACAACCTTGGAAACAGGCGAAAACATCGTTCGGCCCGCAAACCTCTCCGAGCAAGCCGCCGGAAGAGGTTCGGCGATTTATACTACCGGCAAAGGACCAACCGTGGGCGTGGTCTCCTTGATAGGACGAATCTTTATGAAGCCCGCCGACTGTCCATACAGTGCTATTGACAGAATCCTGCCGCAGCTCGAACAAAAGGCCGACATTATAGTCGTTGATGTCCACGCCGAGGCCACCAGTGAAAAAATCGCAATGGGCTACTACCTCGACGGCAGGGTCAGCCTCTGTTTTGGCACTCACACGCACGTTGTGACCGCCGACGAGAAAATCCTACCGGAGGGCACGGCATATATCACTGATATCGGTATGACCGGGGCGCACGATTCGGTCCTCGGCCGCAAAGTCGAGAATGTCTTGAAGTCGTTTAGAACGCAGATGCCGTTCCCGTTTGAAATAGCTACGGACGATGTTAAAATAAATGGGATTCTGGTCACCGTTAACAGCAATACAAAAAAGGCCGAGCGCATCGAGCGAATCAAAATCGACGCAGACTCACCTGAGACAGCCGGCTACGACAGCGACGACGGCAAACCCGAATACTTCAACAACAACTTCTGACAATCGCCGACTACGGCGTACACCCGGGGTGTTTAGTTCGGCAATTCGCTCCTCCCTTCGGTGGGATCCACTGAGATGCACGCAACCAAGAAACGCACCGCGGATTCGGTATCACCGGCGAGATTTTCGATCTCGCTCGGCAAAGGCCCTTCAACCAGCTTAGGCCACGCACCAAGGAAGTCTTCGCCCACCAAAGAGTAAATTATCTCTCTGCCCTTCTCGTATTGGTTGGAGTCCGGGCCATTTTCGCGCCTGGTCAGAAACAATATCCCCATAGATGCAATCACCGCCACGCACGCAGCGGCCACAATAGGCCGCCACTTGAATGTGAGCTTGTATGTATTGGCACGTCGGCCGGGCACAGCCGCCAGAACGTGCTCACTCAGCCGTCTGGAAAACTCGTCATTCACGGCCACCCCCTCACGCCGCAAACCGTCATCGAGTGACAGGCACGCCTTGTAAAACTCACGACAATTCGCACATCGGCGAATATGTCTTTCTGTTCTCCCGGACAGGCCGTTATCGGCGTCAACGGCATTGGAAATCATCAATCTAAAAAACCAGCAGAACATTATGCACCTTCGGCTTTCATAAAAGCTAACGTTTCTTTTGACGATACCCGGTCTTGCCTCTGCCCCTCTGCCGTTATCTTTTGCAGCCTCTCGGCCAGATGCACACGCGCCCGATAGAGAAGCACCTTGACGCTCACCTGTGACTTTCCCATAACCTTGGCTATTTGTTTTATCGACATATCCTCGGCGTATCTGAGCCGCAACACCTGATACTGATTTGGGGACAGCCCCCTGGCCGCGGCCCACAAGCTCTGCCGGGTCTCCTGTTGCGCGAGGACGTCGCCCGGCTCGGGAACGCCGGAGTTCATCTCGACAACCCTCTGCGAACGACGCAGGCTGCGCAGGCGACTGCTCGCCAAACGCCTTGCTATCGTGAAGAGCCAGGTCGAAAAGCAGTACGAACTTCGATAACGGCCTATGTTCTCGAAGGCCCTGACAAATGTATCCTGAACCAGGTCCTCGGCATCGTGTGCGTTGCTCGTGCGATGCCGCAAGAACCGGTACAGCCGCACCGAATACCGCGACACCAGCTCACCAAAGCAAGCTCGGCAGCCAGATCCTGACCGCCGAGCCAATTCTTCGCTGCTCAAGGACCGCAAATTCTCAGGCCGTGGGCCGGAACTGCTCTCTATTGGGCCGTTGTCCGCCCTTACTGTTGCTTTTTTGCCTCCCATTGCTCTTTCAAGAACGAGATAATCGCCGCCGAGTCCGACTCGAAATGGATCGCGACTATGTTCTCTGCGGTGGACAACTCCAGCTTCTTGGCCAGTTCCGCCAGGACCGGCCGCTCGCTACCGGCCAGAGTCAAGAACGCAATCATGCCTTCGAACACCTTCTTGAGGTTTTGGGCAGTCTCTTGAGAGTTGGCGCTCAAACTCAAATCTACATAGAACGTGCCCTCGACTTCACCAATGACCACGCCCAACTTGTCGGTCTGCTTCAGCAAAGCTGCGTTATTCTGGTGCTCGGCTACGTCGCCGACGGCGTTCGCTGCAACCTGGAAAAAAGCTCCCGTTGTGTCCAGGGCGGCCTGGTCGAACACACCGTCGGCTGCATTTGCCGCCGAACCGTTTAGAACATCCACAGCCTGCTTGAGAGCCTCAAGACCCGCTCCCATGACAACCAGATCATCTTTGGGCACGCAGCCATACATTCTCTGGCCAGCCTTGCTGGGGTCCTTCTTGTTCTCATCGACCCAGCTATGCACCACCACGTCACCGTACTCAATCTCTTCATACTCAGCGTTCATACGCACAAGCGCGACCAGCGTGTCCTGATCAAAGTCGCCCTCGATCAGAACCACCGCTTTTTCGCGGTCATCGCCACTGCCGTAAAGCGTTACATCCCGGACGTCATCAAGCGGATGAAAAGAGAATACTGTCTTAAAATCCTGCAGCTTTTCCTCCAGACCCAGACTCGCCAGCTCTGCCCGGATGAGCTGTCCTATTATCGTCTTGTTTAACAGGTCGTAGTCTGCGTGCACTACCCAGTTGGCATCAGCGCTGACTTGGCTCTTTAGCAACGGACCACCCTGGACCGGGACCGCCGTCAGCAATACGCTTACTATCAATACGGACACTAACATTCTCATAGCTCAATCTCCTTTCGTTTTAATCCCCTTACAATCCATCTGTGGCATGGGCTTGCAGCCCGTGAAAAACACGGCCAAGATGGCCGTGCCGCAACAATACGGTTCTCCCGATTTAGCCGGTCTGCTTATGCTGGTTTGCGGTGCTGCAACACATAACCATCTTGAATCTCACTCTATTATACACCTCAGCAAGCCAAGTGGTTACATGCTTTTTGCTGATATGCCCGGCAATAATGCGAATTGATGCGAAAACGACCTCCGACAACTGTTTGGCCACTGAATCGGCCGGCGAGCCGAATACAGAAAGCAGCGAAATCGTTATCGAAGGAACGGGTTCTGTGCCTTTTCCCGGGCTATTGTTGTTGACGGGCCGTGCCCGGGATATACAATAGTCTCGCCGGGCAAAACACAGAGCTTTTCCTTTATACACTTGACCAACTGCGCGCAACTTGCGCCCGGAAAGTCGGTTCGCCCGATTGACTCGGCAAACAACGCATCGTCCGTAAAGACAATCCCCTCGGTCTTTGAATACAGGCATATACCGCCCGGCGTATGGCCGGGGGTATGGAGCACCTGCAACTTCACGCCGGCCTGCTCGACACAACTTCCGTCCTCCAGACAGACATCGGCAGGCTCCGTGGTAAACGCGCTGCCCATTACGCCGGACAGGTTGATCCCGGGATCTAAGAGCATTTCCGCATCGAGATCGTGGATGTAAAGTCTTATACCAGGATGGCTTTCACGCAGTGCCGCTACACCTGCAATATGGTCTATATGGCCGTGCGTGAGAACCACCGCAACCGGATTTAGTTTATGGTCCCGGATAAATTTGGTTAGCTCGCCGGCCCCCAAACCCGGATCCACAACCAGACAATCCTCCGCCGCCTCATTACTGCCGAGCACATAGCAGTTGGTCTCGTACACACCCAGCACCAAACGGTCTATTTTCATTTCGCAGCTCCTGTAAAAGGCGTTTAAGCTAACACAAATGCCATTTGTCGTCAATAAAGTCTTTGTCCTTGACCGCCGGTTTCGATTTTGTTAGTCTGCCTGGGCCTAATTAGTGGCAGAGTGTGTATGGAGCAGAAGAATCGAGTCCTACACGCTAATCATTGCACGCTGTATTATGGAGCAGTCTGTCGAATGAAGCCGTTCAGACGGGTATTCAAGTATGTTTGGCCGCAATGGCCTCGGCTGATAGCCGTTGTTGCCAGCGCAATACTGATAGGGATTCTCTTTTCGCTGAGCTTTGCGACAATTGTGCCTCTTTTGAAGGTTATGATGGGAGAAGAGGGTCTGCACGGCTGGGTGGACAGAAATGTCTGCAACTGGCGCTACGGAATGGATTTCTATATACCTGAGACGACCGATTTTACCGAGGAAAGCGATAGCGATATTGCGCACCATCTGCTTATAACCAATGTTGAGAAGAAAAGCGAGGCGGAAGAAGCGGGACTAAAACAGACGGACAGAATTATCGGCGCCGGCGGTGTATTAGTCGGCGACGGTGCGGACGAGGTTTTGCGCAGGAGGCTTCTTGAGGAGCTGGCAACGACAGAAGCCCCGAGCATACGGGTACAGATTAGGCGGGCTGATAAGGAAGGTGTGAGCGAGGTTGAGCTGACGGCGCCGGCGAAGACGTTTTATATGAACTGGGCCCAATCATCTGTGGGGTTTGTCAAGCGAGGCCGGGAGAGGGCTAATAAGCAGCCGACCGTGGTTTTCATAATTCTTGCAATGGTAGTGATTACAATCGTTCGATGCGCGGCAACGTTCCATCAGAAGTACCTTGCTGAGAAGGTGGTCCAGGTGGCGATTACACAATTACGTGAAGATGTTTTCGGTCATGTGATGGAGATGCCGGTAGGATTTTTTGACCGTGAAGGCGCAAGCGATACGATTAGCAGGATGATACGGGATATAGCACAAACCGGTCAGGCGGTGAAGATATTGCTGGGCAAGGCGCTGCGCGAGCCGATGAAGGCCCTTGGCACTTTGTCGGTGGCGTTGCTGCTTAGCTGGAAACTGACACTGATATTCCTGGGCTGCGCGCCCCCGGCAATTTGGCTCGGTGTTGTGCTTGGCAGGAAGATCAAGAAGGCCACGAAAAAGTCTCTTGTGATTTGGGCGACTATGCTGGGAAAGCTTGAAGGGCTGGTGGGTGCGCTGCGTGTGGTGAAGGTTTATAACCGGCAGGAATATGAACGTACGACCTACAAGCAGATTAACAGGAAGCTGTTGAAACGGACGCTCCGCATTGCCAAGGTTAATGCGGGGACCGGGCCTATTATGGAAGTGCTGGGCATGCTGGCAGGTTCGGCGGCGCTGCTGGTCGGCGTTCACTGGGTCATCAATGCCAATATGCAGTCGAGCTCGTTTTTCGGTCTTTTGATAATGCTTGGAACTACTGCTGAATCGGTCCGAAAGACCAGCGATGTCTGGAATAAAATTCAAATGTCTAATGCGGCGGCGGAGCGTGTTTTTGCAGTTGCCGATGAGCCGATTGAGCAGGAGAAAGCCGATGCGACAGAGCTTGCGCCGATGACGCGGAAGATTGAATTTGAAGACGTGAGATTCACGTACCCCGGCTCAGACAATCTGGTGCTCAAGGGGATAAATCTTTCGGTAGAAGCGGGGCATAATGTTGCGATTGTGGGGCCCAACGGCTCCGGCAAAACGACACTCGCAAATCTGATCCCGAGGTTCTACGACCCGGACAGCGGGCGGGTTCTGATTGATGGAAAGAATATACGCGATGCAACGCTCTTTAGTTTGCGAAGCCAGATTGGAATGGTCACGCAAAACGTCACGACATTCAATGACACCATAGCTGCAAACATCGCGTATGGCAAGGCCGACGCCACCAAAGAGGAAGTAGTCGCCGCAGCCAAGCGCTCGTTCGCCCATGAGTTTATCGCTCCACTGCCCAACGGCTACGATACAATCATCGGTGAACAGGGCGCCGGACTCAGCGGGGGGCAGTTGCAAAGAATCGTCATTGCCAGAGCCATCTTAAAGAACCCCGCAATCCTCATTTTCGACGAGGCTACAAGTCAGGTTGACGCCGACAGCGAAGCCAAGATTCACAAGGCCATCGAAGAAATTATGCAGGACAGGACCAGCTTCATAATTGCACACAGATTCAGCACGGTCATTAGTGCAGATGTGATAGTGGTTATGGATAACGGCCGGATCATCGCTCAAGGCCAGCACGGCAGCCTGATGCAGAGCTGCTCGCTGTATCAAAGTCTATACGAAACGCAACTGGTAAAAGCATGATATGGAAACGCAGATGCCCAATCAAACCCGCAAATCACCGCCGGCAAATAGCGAAATACCACCCCGTTGCTCTGATCCGCCCCGGCCGAAGGAAAATTTCTCCGGGGCTACACTGAAATCTCGCACTTTGATTTACGGTAAATTGTTTATCTTGCCGATTTAGATTGGGTAATGGAGATTGAAAGATTTGGAACCGTGAGTTACGCTGTCCTACTCTAATTTTCGAGTGGGGAAATACCTCTTGATCTTGCAGGGTCGAAACTATGGCTGAGCTCTTACGACAGGAAAAGGCAAACGAGCTGTTCAGAAGGTATCATGGCAATCCAATATTGTCGGGGGATAACTGGCCTTATCCGACAAATGCGGTCTTTAATCCGGCGGCAGCCAAGCTAAACACAGAAACTCTGCTGCTGGTGCGCGTCGAGGATATGCGAGGCTTTTCGCACCTGACAGTTGCACGCAGTGCCGACGGCTTTACCAACTGGGAAATCGACCCGGAGCCGACCCTCGAGGCGGACCAAAGCTCGCGAGAAGAAAAGTGGGGCCTGGAAGACCCCCGCATCATCTGGCTCGAAGAGCAGAAGCAATTCGCCGTCACCTATGTCTCTTTCAGCGAAGGCGGGCCGGTAGTCTCGCTGGCAATTACCAAGAATTTCAAGACCTTTGCCCGCCTGGGTTCTCTCTTGCCGCCGGAAGACAAAGATGCCTGCCTGTTCCCCCGCAGGTTTAACGGACGGTTTGCACTGATTCATCGCCCGATCGTCCGAGGTGAGGCCCACATGTGGATCAGCTTCTCACCTGATCTAAAACACTGGGGCGACCACAGACCTCTGATTATGACAAGAACCGCCTATTGGGACTGCCACCGAGTCGGGCTGGCTTGTCAGCCGATAGAAACACCGCTGGGCTGGATGCTATTCTACCACGGTGTCCGCGTAACCTCCGCAGGAGCAATATACCGTGTCGGACTGGCCCTTCTGGATTTGGAGGCCCCCTGGAGAGTCTTGCGCAGAGGCGATGAATGGGTTTTGGGGCCGCGCGCGCCCTACGAACGTATCGGTGATGTTAGCGACGTCGTTTTCCCCACCGGTGCTGTCGTTCACAAAGAGACCGACCAGATCAACCTCTATTATGGTGCGGCCGACACTGCAGTCGCCGTCGCAACGGCCAATTTGAGCGAGTGCATAGACTACATAATGTCCTGTCCGGAAGTGAGTTCGTAAAACTCCCCACAAGCAAAATACGCTCTGTCGATAGCCCCCCTCTTCGAGTGTGTTTATTGAACTGCCGCTTCCTCACCGGTGACACTGCCGATATCCCGGTCTTCAGCACCCATGATGCCTATAAGCAGGTTGTGGAAACCACGCGTCATTGGAGGGGCACTGCCGGTGAATTCCTTCCAAGCCAGATTCGCGGTTTCGGCGGCAAGCTTGTATTCCATTATCACGCTCTGCGTGTACTGATTGTTTGCCCTGGCGATCGCCTCGGTGTATTCGTTGAATACGCTAAGCACCCTCTTGGCCATTATGCGGGATTTGAGAAAGGAGCCTATCAGCGCAAGCGCCAGGGCAAAGGCAATCGAAGCGTACTGTGAGCCTGCTCCACCGGCCTCTGTCTCCAATTCCGGTATCTCGAAAAGCGCCTTGACAATCCAGAATACCAGCATGACAAGGATATAGCCGAACCCGCCGATCGCGAGCAACTGACAACCGCCCTTCAGGAAACCCACGTGTTTTTCCATCTCTGCGATCCTGCGTATCATATCGTCTTTCTTCTGTTCGGCAGCAGCTATACTTTTGCTGAGGTTGCGCTTCCTTGTTGCTATTCCCCTGGTCAGTGAGTTGGCTGCCATACGCAGATGCAAACAATAAATGCCTTCGGCACTATTCTCCGGAAAGAAGCTCATCATATTGTTGAACTGCTTGACGGCAACCTGGCCGGACTTGCGCAGCGCAGAACCCTCGCAATTATCCGCAAGATACAGGTTGTAGCCCGCTTCGACAGCAACCATCGGGTAGATGTCTCTTGCGGCTATTCCTGGAGTTTTCGTTTTTTCCGCCATCGCATTTTTCCCCTCCGTCATAGAAACAATACATTCGTCCCTGCGATGCTTCCGGAAATATGACCTATTACGCCGACCGACCGAGCAAGCCGCCTCAAAAAGTGCTATCCGGCTTGCTGTCCGACACCTATCGAAATCACGCTCGCCGCTTCCATAGCGAATTTTGCCTTCTTATCGATTCTCGTAACCAGGAAACTCATCGGCAGCCGATCACTGTGAGGAAAGCTTATTATGATTCTGCCGACTTTGAATAACCTTAGAATGACATCTTCCGTGTCTACGCTGACCCGAAAATCTTTCCTTTGAATACCTCTCTCGGTTTCTGAAAGGCCGCTTTGTATATCCAGTCTATTTGGAGCCATTGCAATATACTCAAACAGCCCTGCTATCCAGATCAATCTAAGGAAGAAGAATCCGACATAGGCCATCAAAAGATATCCCAATGGATCGATTTTGACCCCGAGATGCTTAAATTGCTCAAAGAAATCCAGGAATATGCCAATACCCATCAGCAAAAGGATCAAACACAACCCGCCAATGGCCAGGAGTAAAACAAGCACGCGAGTGGGGGTCAGCTTGAATACCACAACCGCTGCATTCAAGCAGAAAAATCCAAAGGTAAATCCTCCAAGAGTACGGTGGACCATTGAATTGGCCACGCCTTCAGGAATTGTCCAATTGATGATATAACCTGCAATACCACAGAAAACCAGTATTGCCATTGAAGGTACAAAAAGAATCAGCCATGACCAATCAAAGGTAGTCAGCCACACGTTTATGTTCGGATCTTGACGTAGCTGATTGTCTCTCTCTATTCTTATCCTGACACTCTTGGTCTTACCCAGAGTAAAGGCAATGAAGACGGCAGCAAAAGTAATACCAACAACAATGTAAGACGAAATCATTCTAAGCGAGACCCACGAAAACTCCTCTGCAGCCACAATGTTTCGGATCATACAATAATATCCGAAAATAATCGCGACCCACACATCCGAGAAAAGAAGTATAATCTTCAGGAAATACTTTTTGGCTGGTAGTATTACTCCCTTCACTTTTACATCTTCAACAATCTGTTCTGGTTGAGCGGAAGGGGCCATTCCCCCCGCAGCAGTTATTTGTTCAGGAGCAGCTCCTTCTTGCCCTTGACCATTCTCTTGCTCATTCATGATATTTCATCCTTTCCCGAATCAGTAAGCTAAGGCTTCGGTGTCGAAAACGGTATCTCCACAGCATTACTTCCACACACTAACAAAACCAATTTGTCATTCCGAGCGCAGCCGAGAAGTCTATTCAAATAGGCCTCCCTGAAAACTCTTCATTTTGAGGTCAGGTTTCCTTATGCCTCTTACACACTCAATCCTGCGGCTGATGTCCAACCTCTATCATCCAGACCGTCGTGCGAGCCTGTGTCAGTCATAGTATTATGCCCCCAGACCTGGGTAACGTCAAGTTCGTAAGTGAGAATAGGCCGCCGGGGGTGCCCGTCACGTTTGTAGGTGGATTTTTTAGCCCTTTAGGATTTGTAAAGAAATAACCTGTGCGATACGGGCTTTCATTGAGGGCGAATA
>CAYWOD010000061.1:0-16752 GCA_964459805.1 uncultured Pirellulales bacterium | reverse complement strand
GCCCGAACGATATTTCAGACAAGCCGCCTAAAGACGGGTTTTTAGAGTGGATTCATAATTGATTGTTGGAAAATCCCACACAATCGATTATACTTCCTTACCTATGAAACTGCAAAATGCGAAAATCTCGGATGTTAAGGCGATTCATGGCCTGGTCAGCTCTTATGCGGAGCGGGACAGGATGCTGTTTCGCTCTGTGGCCGATATTTACGAGAACTTGCAGACCTTCACGGTAGCCGAGGCCGATGGCGCTATCGTGGGCTGCTGCGCGCTGGAGATTATCTGGGCTGACTTGGCGGCGATAAAATCGCTGGCCGTGGACGAGGTCAACAAGGAGCAGGGCATCGGTCGGCTGCTCGTGGAAGCGGCTGTCGAGCAGGCGGGCCGCCTTGAGGTGCCGCGTATCTTTGCCCTTACTCTTGACCCCCAGGGGCTGTCCCCCAGAACTCAAGCTCGATCGTTTTAAGGGCAGCCCCTTGCTGACCGTAGCCCTCTTTCCCTTACTGTTATTTGGGCGTAATTGTTTTTTCTCCCATCAGTTAGATTCTTCCCGCCCCGCCTGCCATAAGGTTCTTTCTTCTTCGTCTCCCTCAGTGAAGGAGATGCGGCCATTTTCAACGTTCATAGAAACGGTTCTTCTCCTTGTGGCGCCAAGAGCCGTGGCCCGTACAGGAATATTCTTTTCCCGCAAAATCGAAGTGGCCGACTCAATGTTGGCCTGACAAATAGTGTCATCTTCTTTCTTCAGGACATTTCCCGCACCAACCAGGCATACTTCTATGTCGCACTTTTTAGCCCCGGCTTCAGTCATCATCCTTATCATCTCATCTATGGCATCAGCGGCATATTTTGTTTTCGCTCGGCTCCTTTTAGGAGCGCTGCCGGGAAGCATAATATGTGCTATCGCCCCTATGTTCTTCTTGCGATCATAGCCCACAACAGCAACGCACGAACCCAGTGCACTGCATCTTAGCACGATTTCTTTCGTACCTACCTTAACTTTCCCGCTATCGGCATATACAATCTCTTTCATCTTGTCCTCCTCTGTGTTTAGAGCAGCCGTAATCGTGCTGGTTTAGTCTATGATACAGCCGGCTACCGATAGTCCGTTTCAGAACGCACTGCGAGAAAACCTGCAAAGGCAGCCGACTACACCACGACAACTGCTGCTACCGCCCCGGAAGGCTTGTGTTTAATCACACCCCATTTTGAAAAACAATCGTATAGGAATATCGGCTAAATTAGGCCGGCACTTTTGCAGACTCCAAAAAGAATACCCGCTCGAAGCCGGCTCAAAGATACCCGTTTGTTGCCTGTCCGAATTTTCTTTGTGTCTTTGCGTCTTCGTGGCTATACTCTTGCTCTATGGATATACGCAGTGCGAAAATCTCCGATGTCGAGGCGATTCATGGCCTGGTCAGCTCTTATGCGGAGCGGGACAGGATGCTGTTTCGCTCTGTGGCCGATATTTACGAGAACTTGCAGACCTTCACGGTAGCCGAGGCCGATGGCGCTATCGTGGGCTGCTGCGCGCTGGAGATTATCTGGGCTGACTTGGCGGCGATAAAATCGCTGGCCGTGGACGAGGTCAACAAGGAGCAGGGCATCGGTCGGCTGCTCGTGGAAGCGGCTGTCGAGCAGGCGGGCCGCCTTGAGGTGCCGCGTATCTTTGCCCTTACCCTTGAGCCGGAATTCTTCGAAAAGCTTGGCTTTGAGATAGTGGAGAAAGATGCCCTGCCTATGAAGGTCTGGAGCGACTGCGCCCGCTGTCCGAAGCAGGAAAACTGCGACGAAATAGCCGTAATAAGAGCCGTATCACGTGATGTGTGATGCGTATCGCGTAGAGAAACGTGGACGCAATAGGCGATACCAATCACCCTACCTGACGCCGCTGGAACAGGGCGATCGCCAGTGCGAGTATCCCGCCCGTATAGCACAGGGCGTAGGATGCGCCTATCGCAATGTATTTGGGCGGCACGTGTTTTTCTTCGTAGATAGCGTCACTTATCCAGAAAACCTGCAAATCGGGCACGAGATACCTGCCTATTCGGGCCCAAAGGTGGGCATCCTCAAATCTCCCGAACACATAAGCGCTGACCAGACCTAACAAAAAAATCCCGATACACGCCGAGAGCGTGACTACTATATTGAATCTCGCAGAGAACGCCACCGCCAGCGCCACCATTATCATCGCGCCTAACAACAGGAGTATCGAGCCATAAACATCCACGGCATTGATCCCGTTGTTCTGGGGATTGAACTTCCAGTCCCTGTCGATAAGGGACAGGAACAGCAGGCCAAACGTTGCGAATATGCCGGTCAGGACTATCGCCGTCGAAGTGAACTTCCAGTCGTAAGCGTAGTTGAAAAAGCCACTTAACAGAAGAACCGCCGCGAGCACAGCCCCCGCGGTGCCCAGAACGGTCCAGTCGTGTGTATCGGACGCCGTCTCCAGCACACCGTGTCTTATGGCCATCAGAAGGGCGACCGTGCAGATATAGTGCGCCAGGGCGACCGCAGCGGCAACGCCGAAGAACTTTGCAATGATAAATATCGGACGTTGGACCGGCTTGCTCAGGACCGTCATAATCGTCTTGTTCTCCAGCTCCTCGGCCACCGCGCCGGATGCCGAGAATATTGCAATGAACAAGCTGGTAAGGAATAACGTAGATAAGCCTAATTCGCGCAGGAGTTTGTTGTCGTCGCTCATTGTGTACATTGTCAGGGACGGACTCAAAAAGAGCAGCAGCAGGGCGGCGATAATGATGATGGCATATACCGGCTTCCTGAGTGTTTCTATGAAAGTGTTTTTTGCTATCGTAAATAACTTATTCATCTTTCAGATTCACTCCCTGTCAGGCGACATGCCTCGCTGGCGTTCCGGATTGCCGATGAGCTAAGGAACCTGTTTTTTGCAATTGTCCCTGTACGAGAGACGCCGTTTGTTGTTATACTACAGAACTTCCAGCTTGTAAAGGGCTGGCCCATATTGAGTAAATACTGTTTTGACGGTTTTTTGTTCGCGGTGTAGAACCGGGGTAAGCCATGGCAACATCGTCGAAACGCCCTGAGCACGTCGCCTGGGTGTCTCTGATATTGAGCGTAGTCTTCTTTGGGGTCACCTTTTTTCTCGGCCGATGGAGCGGATTCTTTGCGGTCGCTGCGATTAGCTGGGTGAGTCTCTCGGCGATTGTGATTTGGCTGGTTCTGGCCATTCAGTTCCATCAACGTGCCCTGGCCGAGCAGGAAAAGCTCGACTTAGGCGAATTGGCAAAGGATGAGCGGGCCTCCACCATCTTCGAGGGCAAAGGTGAGCGTGCAGCCTTGTTTGCCGCCGCCACGCGCCGCCTCGAGATACTCGAAAAATGGTTCATACCCATTTTTTCGGCAGCAATTGCCATCTACGAGGTAGGTATTGGTCTGTACCTCTACCTCGTAAAAGCCATCCCCGGCGCCGCCCAGACCAATCAAAGCCCGCCTTTTTTGCTCTGTGCAGTCTGTATGACCGCTGTTGCCTTTGTCAGCTTCCTGATCTCTCGCTACGCCACAGGGATGTCGGCCGAGCCAAACTGGAAGCCGTTGAGGGCAGGCGGTAGTTTTCTGCTTAGCATATCCGTACTGTGCTTCGCCCTGGCCGTGGGCCTGGCCCTGGCGAACTTCCAATTCTTCATAGTGCTAAAGGTGCTTAGATTCGTTGTTCCTATCCTGCTGATCGTCCTCGGCGGCGAAACCGCGCTGAACGTCGTTCTGGACATATACCGGCCGAGGCTAAAAGGCCAATACAGCAGGGCCGCCTTTGACAGCAGACTCCTTGGGATTATCAACGAGCCGGGAGGAGTATTCCGCAGCGCCGCCGGCGCCATCGATTATCAGTTCGGTTTTAAGGTTTCACAAACCTGGTTCTACAAGCTGCTCGAAAAGGCGATTGTGCCTCTGGTCCTTTTTGCCGGTGTTACGCTCTATCTGTTGAGCTGCGTGGTCGTCGTGGCGCCCGATGAAGAGGCGATTATAGAGCATCTCGGCAATCCGGTCAACAGCGCCGGGCAGGTACGACTCATCGGACCGGGACTGGCCTTCAAATGGCCCTGGCCCATTGACAAAGCTCGCAAATACCCGACCCAAAAGATTTCGGAGCTTTACATCGGCTACGAACCCAGGAGAGACCCTGACACCGACGAGATAATACGGGAGAAGCACTTGTTGTGGGGCCAGGATCACTACGAACAGGAACACGATCTGCTCGTTGCAACTGAATATACCGGCCGCGAGCTGCCTGAAGGCGCCGTCCCGGTAAGTCTCATCAAGGCCAATGTCCCCGTACACTACAGGGTAAAGGAAAACGGTCTATACTCTTTTCTCTACAATTATGGCGAACGGGAAGAACGGGAAGGCACGAAGGTCCGCAAGGTGTACGAATCCGAGAGAATGCTCGAGGCGATTTGCTACCAGGAGCTCACCAGGTTTGCAGCCAGCGCCACTATAGATGTCAACGACCAGGATCGTAGCGCAGACATTCTTCAGGAGAGTTTGTTTGGAGCCGGTCGGGAAAAGGCCAAAAAGCTCCTGACCTCCAACATTCAAAATGCCGCCGACCGCGCCGCTCTGGGCGTAGAAATCGTATTCCTCGGCCTCCAGGGTGTTCACCCCACGGTGGAAGTTGCACCGGACTACCAGGCTGTAGTCGGCGCCGTTCAGAAAAAACAGAAACTCATCCTTGATGCCCGGACCGAGCGAAACAAAGAGTTGAGCACTCTTGCAGGCTCTGTAAAAGATGCCAACGAGCTTTACACTCTCGCCGAGAAGCACCGGCAGGCCAGAACAAAGAACGCTCCGCAGGATGTTAACGACCTTACAAGCCGACTGGATAAGGCCTTTGCTCAAGCCGGAGGAGACATCTTTATCAAGTTGAGAGAATCACAAAGTTATGCCTTTGAAAAAGCCACACTTGCCAGGGCAACGGGAACGCGTTTTGCCGACCAGCTCAAGGCCTACAGGGCTGCCAAAAATATCTACACACGCCAGCAGAGGCTCATACTCTTCGAAGAGGCTCTTAAGAACATCAGAAAATACGTCGTTGTTGCCGATCCTAACGACATACTCGTTTTTATAGTCGATTTCCAGGAACAACTGATACCGACCTTGTATGACATTATCGGGTCTCAGGAGAGCAGCGAGAAATGAAAAACATAGCCGTCATAATCTTCGTCGTTCTGATACTCGTGGTTTTGGGCCTTGCTTTTGCTTCGTTTCAGGTAAGGGAAACCGAATCCGCCCTGTTGATGACGTTCCAAAAGCCCGTCGCCGAAATCACCGAGCCGGGCTGGTACTTCAAATGGCCCCCTCCAATCCAGCAGGTCTATAAGTTTGACTCACGCCTGCGGGTCCTTGAAGCCGAGGTCGGTGAGACAACAACCAAAGGGGACGTGCCGATTATAGTCAACACCTACATCGTCTGGAGAATTGCCGACCCGCTGCAGTTTCATAATGCCCTCGAGACCGTCCAGAGAGCCGAGAGGACATTGCTCAGCCAGATCGACGATACTCAGGGCGGCGTTATCGGACAGTATTCCTTCGGCCAGTTTGTAAACAGTGACTCGGATGAGATAAAGTTTCAAGAGATTCAGACAAAGATGCTCGCCGACTTGAAAGACCCTATCAGAACAAAATATGGAATCGAAGTCAAGGCCCTCGGCATAAAGCAGCTAAAGGTCAGCAAAGATGTCACCAAGGACGTCTTCGACCGAATGAAAGCGGAAAGGCAGCGCAGGACTGAAACCACAATCCGCCAGGGCGAGACCGAGGCGGCCATAATAAAAAAGGATGCAGAGCTTAAAAGTGCCGAGCTGCTTGCTGCTGCCGAGGCAAGGGCAAAGGCAATACGCGGCCGCGGTGACGCAGAAGCTGCAAAGTATTACAAAATGCTCGAAGAAGACCCCGAATTTGCAATGTTCCTGCGAAACATCGAGGCCATCAAGGCAACACTCGCCGAAAATGCGACCATAGTCATAAAGGCCGATATGGAGCCTTTCCGACTGTTGAGACAACTGCCGCAGCTTACTCCAAAAGATCCAAACGACCCAAATGAGCCGAAGTAGTTACCCGGGATCATCAGCGATATGACCAAGCATTATCACGAAAATAACCATGATTTGCAGCCTGCCTCGCCGGACAATTCCCCGGCTGCCGAGCTCGACGCAGCAAGTAAGAGCCTGTCCGAGGCGCTGAGAATCAGTTTTATCACTCTCAAAGTAATAATGATTGTGCTGGTCGCTCTTTTCCTCTTGTCAGGTTTTGAAACAGTCGGTTCGGATGAGCAGGCGCTTGTCCTGCGGTTTGGAAAGATTCGCGGCGTCGGCAAAAACAAGATCCTCAAGCCCAGAGCCTGGCCGTACTGGGTATTCCCATACCCCATAGAAGAAATTGTCAAAATCCCCGTGGGCAAAAAGGTCGATTTGCCTATTCGCTCATTCTGGTACTATCAGTCCAAGCAGGATTTGCTTGACGAGAGCCAGGGGAAAACCAGACCTCTCCGGAATGAAACACTGGACCCGATCACCGATGGCTATTGCCTTACCTCCAGTGAAAAACATAGTGATGCCTTAACCGGCTCCGACGGCAGCGACTACAACATTGTACACTCCAAGTGGCAGCTAACCTACCAGATTGACGACCCCGAGCTGTTCTTCACCAACGTCTTTGTTGAGGACCTGAAACCCGGTGAGATTTACTTCAATCTTATGACAAAAAGTATAACACCGCTTTTGAAAAATCTCCTGGAAGATGCGGTCGTAACCACTATGGTCAATTATACCATTGACGAAGCGATCAAGAGCCAGGACACTATCCCCAAGGATGTCAAAAGGCTCCTGGAGGAAAAGCTCAGAAGTATTAAAACAGATGAAGATGAAGATGATGTGATAGAAAATGTTTGCGGTATCAAAGTAGTCTCCGTATATCTAACCGACATTACCTGGCCTCGACAGGTTGACGAAGCCTTCCAGGCCGCCCACAAGGCATCTCAGGAAAGCCAGAAAGCCATAAGCCAAGCCACAACCTACGCCCGGAACACCCTCGACGAAGCCGCCGGCCCGGTTGCCGAGGAGCTATTTGCTGCTCTCCACGACCCTCCTGCAGACGAACAGACCACCGAATTATTGTGGTCACGACTGTCCGGCACCGCTCAGGAGAAGATATTCAAGGCCAGGGCATATCGAACGCAGGTCGAGGCAAATGCCAAAGCAAATGCCGATTATTTCCAGAGCCTCCTGCCTGAGTATCGCCGGCGACCGGCCCTCGTCGTTCAGGGTATCTATCGCGATGCCATTGAGGATGTTCTTCGTAACGTGGACGAGAAGTTCGTTATCCAGCCGACCGAGGGCGAGGAAATCAGAATCCTTATCAACAGGGACCCAACAATTAAGAGAGAACGTAAGAAAAAGTAGGGAACCGAGACGGCAGAAAAACAGAGGTCTCTCGAAACTCCAACTGAATCCGAGACACAAGATTATGGCTCACGAGCATTTACATTTCAAAGATGATATCGCCGCCGAACATACCCACGGCAAAGAAATCCGCGTGCGGATCGCCCTATGGGCGACGCTGGCCGGCGGAATCCTCCTCATAAGCAGTGGCATAGCTGGCCGGCGATTCCTGTACGGCAGCGGCAGTTTCCAGGCCGACTTTTTGGCGATAACCGCGGCGATTCTGCTCGGCGCACCCATTGTCCTGCACGCAATTAAGGGCATCATCAGAAAAGAGATGCACATGGACGAGCTGGCCGCTCTGGCCATCCTTGCGGCCTTCGCCAACAAGGATTATGTCGCCGCCGGCGCCATCGCATTCTTCATGCTCTTGAGCGAGCTCGTCGAATCACGAACGGCCCTCGGCGCCCGTGCCTCGATTGAGTCCTTGATAAAGCTCACACCCACCAAGGCGAATCTCATGGCTCCCGACGGCAGTGAGACGGAGGTCAAAGTCGCCAATCTCAAGCCCGGCGATTCCATCCGCGTCCGTCCGGGCGACAACATACCCGCCGACGGCGAGGTCGCCAGGGGACTTAGCTCCGTCAATGAGGCTACGATAACCGGTGAATCGCTGCCCGCGGACAAGGTCCCCGGAATGCAGGTCTTCGCCGGCACCAGCAATCTCACTGGCGTCCTGGATATTACCGTCACCAAGGCCGGCAAAGATACGACCCTCGGCAAGGTCCAGTCGTTGATCATACAGGCTGAGCGGACAAAGATACCGATAATGCGGATAATCGACCGCTACGTCAAGTGGTACACGCCCACAATTCTGATGATTGCCGCAATAATCTGGTTCTTCACGCAGAACGTCAACACGGCCATTGCCATACTGGTCATCTCCTGCCCCTGTGCGTTAATTTTGGCGACGCCCACGGCAATGGTCGCGGCGATCTCCGCCTCGGCAAGGCTGGGCGTCCTGATAAAGAACGTTGCCGACCTTGAGGTCGCCGGTCAGATCACGGCAATGGTCTTCGACAAGACCGGTACTGTGACCACCGGTCGGCTGTACGTGACGAAGCTCACGCCCGCCGAAGGCGTTGAGCCGGGCGAATTGCTGGCCGTCGCCGCTTCCGCCGAGCAGATGAGCAAGCACCCCGCTGCGAGGGCCCTGCGCGAAGTTGCAAAAGAGGCAAACCTCTCTTTGCCTGCAACCGAGCAATTCCAGGAAACCCCCGGTAAGGGTGTAACCGGCACGGTCGATTCGGCCAAAATTATTGTCGGCAGGGACACGTTCCTCAAAGAGAGCAACGTCACCGTAAGCAATATCCCGGACCCCAGCCTGCACGAGGAGCAGGGCTTTAGCACACTTTACGTGGCGAAGGATTCGAAGTGTATCGGCTGGATCGGTCTCCAGGACAAGACAAGGCCCGAAGCCCGGCACGCCATCGAAGAGCTCCGCGACATCGGTGTAAAGAGAATTACCATACTCACCGGCGACAGGACCGAGGTCGCCAGCCGTGTCGCGGCCGAGCTGGGCTGCACCGATTTCAAGGCACAGTGCCTGCCCCAGGACAAGCTGGCCATCGTCGAGCAGATTAAGAAGGACGCCCATACAGTCGTAGTAGTCGGCGACGGCATAAACGATGCACCGGCGCTGGCCGCCGGCGACCTGGGGATCGCTATGGGCGCCGCCGGCAGTGACGTCGCTATGAACTCGGCTTCAATCGCTCTGATGAGCGATGATTTGAGAAGGCTGCCTTTCCTTGTTCGGCTGTCGCGCAAGACAAGGGGCCTGATTACTCAGAACCTCGGCTTCGGAATGGCCTTTATCATCCTCGGTATTTCTGCAGTAACCGCCGGATGGCTCTCCACCATTTACGCCGCCTTTTTGCATTTTGCCGGATCGTTGGTCGTTGTCTTTAATAGTGCGCGCCTCGTCCGTTACGGCGAGGAGATCGACCACGAAAAAACCGGTAGTTGATTACTGATTGATTATATCGAAATACGAACCACGATTCACAAAGCACGACTTGTGGAATACGCCGTTGAAACATTTTCTTTGACCAAGATTTTCTCCGACTGGTGGGGCCGCGCCAAGGTCTATGCGGTGGACGACCTGAATCTGCAGATTCAGCACAATGAGGTCTTCGGCCTGCTGGGCCCGAACGGGTCGGGCAAAACGACCGCACTCAAGATGCTCCTGGGTCTGCTTTATCCGACAAAGGGCAAGGCGCTATGCCTCGGCGGCGACGCCACCGACCCGAAGATCAGCGCCAGAATCGGTTTTTTGCCGGAAGAATCTTATCTCTACAGATACCTTACCGCGCGCGAGACGCTGGATTTCTACGGCAGACTATTCGGCTTGGGTCGCGGCGTGCGGAAGATGCGCATCGAGGCCCTGCTGGATATGGTCGGCCTAAAAGCCGTCGCGAACAGGCCCGTCGGGACGTTCTCGAAAGGTATGGCGCGCAGAATCGGGCTGGCGCAGGCACTCATAAACGACCCCGACCTGTTGATACTGGATGAGCCGACGACCGGACTTGACCCTATCGGCACACGCCAGATAAAGGACTTGGTCCTCAAGCTCGCAAAACGCGGCAAGACGGTCCTGCTTTGCAGCCATTTGCTCGCCGACGTCGAGGACGTATGTGACAGAATCGCAATTCTCTATGGTGGAAGAATCCAGGCCGAGGGACAGGTCAAGGACCTTCTCCAGCAGACACATAAGAAGCAAATCACCACCGACGCTATAAGCGACAGCGCAGTCGAGAAGATAAAGCAGATAGTCCGGCTGGAAAATGCCGAGTGCGTAGTCTCTTCTCCGATGCACAAGCTCGAGACATTCTTCATAGATACCGTTGTCGCCGCTCAGCGGCAGGCCCGGCAAACAAGCGGGGCGGTCAGCACTACTAAGATCGGCGATTTTCTCACCCGCGAGACCGTTTCGGAAAACATACTCGATAAGCTCGTCTCCACCCCCCTCTCGCAAGAGCCCCCTGCTGAGCGTCCGCCGACCGAAAAGGTTGTCCCCGGCGAAACTGCCAGACCCAAACCCGATGACGGGTTGCTCGGCAAACTGGCCGAGCCGGCCCAGCCGCAGCCCATCGCCGCCGATGAAAAAGCCGACACACAACCCGTCGAGACCCACGTCCCTCAGAACAACCGGGTCAGGGAGGACCTCCTCGACGACCTCACGGGACGCTCAGAACCGAAAACCCAAGACCCTGGACAAACCGACAAACCCCAGGCAGGAGACTCAGGCGATGCGTAGTATGTGGGCTGTTGCCGCAAATACTATAAAGCAGGCCCTGCGGATGAAAGTCGCTCTCATTTTCGTGCTCCTGCTCGTTGTTCTTTTGCCGGTTATGGCTTTCTCGACAACCGGCGATTACACCTTAAAAGGCAGGCTCCAGACCTTCGTAAGCTACGGACTTTCGCTGATGAGTCTGCTGCTCTGTCTGCTGGCGATAATAGTCTCGATTTACACCGTCACAAGCGAAATTGAGCAGAGGCAGATATACACCGTCATCACCAAGCCCATTCGCCGGTTCCAATTTCTCATAGGCAAGCTCCTTGGTGTAATACTATTGAATACGGGCCTGCTAATTCTTTTTTCGGCGGCAATATACACGATTGCCGTTTACACGCCGCGTTTTACCAGAGCAACCGATGCTGAGCTCATTGAGGCGGAAAATGAGTTCTTCACCGCCCGCAACGCTTTGGCCCCGCCCGAAGTTGACGTTTCAAGAGAGGTCTTTGAGGCCGTACAGAAACTAAAGGCCACCGGCGATATTGAGCAGATATATGCGGGTATGTCACCGAAAGAAATCGATGCCCAGCTTACAAACCTTAGAAAACTTGCAAAGCGCAGCGCCGACGTCGGTCACGAGCTGATTTGGGAATTCGAGAATGTCAGGCCCCGCGACCCGAACGGCTCTCTGTTCGTAAGGTTCAAATACCAGGTCTCTGTTACGCCTCCGGACTCGCAGGTTTACAGCCGATGGCTCGTCGGTGACTACCGGCAGTACAAGTATGGTATGCAAGGCGGTGTCCCGATGTACCCGGTCCAGCGAAAGGACCCCGTTCGAGAGTTTCGCGAGTTTGAAGTCCCGGCAAAGGTGGCGGCCGAGGACGGCTATCTCGCTGTTCTATTCTTTAACGACCCTCTCAACATTACGTCCGTAATCTTCCCGCTCGAGGATGGCCTTGAGGTGCTCTATAAGGCCGATACCTTCACCGCCAATTTCATAAGGGCGGTCCTGTTAATCCTTTTTCGCCTGATTTTTCTGGCCTGCCTCGGCACCCTGGCTTCAACTTTCCTGTCTTTTCCCGTGGCTGTATTGCTCTGTCTGGCGCTTTTCTTTACCGCAAGCGTCAGCGGCTTTGTTATCGAGTCGTTTGACTACCTCAGTGAGAGCCTCACCGCCGTCTATTCCTACAGCCTGAAGTGGCTGATTCGTCTTCTGCCGCAGTTTGACAAATTCAATCCCTCGAAGTTCTTAGTTACCGCACGGTTGTTGAGCTGGTCACTGGTCGCAAGGGTCCTTATCTTTATGGTTTTTATCAAGGCGCTTCTGCTGTTGGTCTTTGCCCTGATCATTTTCAGTTTTAGAGAGATTGCACGAATTATAGTCTAAAAATCGCTGGCTGCCGCTCGGTGTGCGTCCGTCAGCCGAACGCTGTTTGTTGATCCTTCGAATTATGCGTTTGCGCGACTTGACAATTTGCTCGGTTTGCATCGCTATAGCCGCCGCCCTGCTGATTGGCGCCGGCCTGCAGCTCGATTACATAAACGAGCAGCGTAAGCAGATGGGGCTGGTAATCAACGAGCCCCTTGAAAATGCACCGCCTTCGCTGGCGTTCGCTACGGTCGCTATGGGCGCTTTTCGCGGGCTGGTCGTGGACGTGCTGTGGATGCGGGCCGACAGGCTCAAAGACGAGGGCCAATTCTTCGACGCGCGCCAGCTCGCCGAATGGATAACCACCCTCCAGCCCCGATTCGGCTCTGTATGGGTCTTCCAAGCCTGGAATATGGCGTACAATATCTCGGTTACCATCCCCGCAACGCAGCCGGACCAGCGGTGGCAGTGGGTGAAAAACGGATACGAACTTATCCGCGACAAGGGCATTCTCTCAAATCCAAAGGATATCCAGCTATATCACGAGCTTGCCAGGATATTCCAGCACAAAATTGGAAGCGTATCGGACGATGCCCACAAGTACTACAAGCTCCAGATGTCTCTGGGAATGGGCCCGTTGCTCGGCCAGGCGGATGAACAGTATTTCGACGCGCTTGCTCAGGCGGGACAGGATTTGTGGGATGATAGAGACACGCCGGACTTTGGACAGGTCTGGCGGCGAATCGCCGGCGACCCGAACCTGGCCCCGCTCATAAAACGCCTTCAATCCGCCGACAAGGCATTTGCGGACGATGGGGAGTTTGTCAGCAGTTATTTGGCTTTGAGGCAGGATGCCCGCAGGTTTGCCCCTGCCGCTTCCGGCGTCATAGACGACTTTCGGGGGACCGCCGCCCTCAAGAAGTTCGATGTCCTGGCCAGGGCCTACCAGTTGCGCAGGACCTGGAAACTTGACCCGGCCCTGATGCGCCGGTTGAACAAAACCTACGGCCCAATCGACTGGACCGACCCCAACAAACATCTGCCCCTGGATTGGCGCCACGCCGACTGTCACGCAATCTATTGGGCGGTCAAAGGTCTGGAAACGGCAACCAAACACCATGACCGCGAGATCAGCATTCACGAAACAAACACCGACCGCATCGTCGCTCACAGCTTGCAGAACCTCTTCCGCAATGGAAAAATATTCATCCACGAGGTCCCGCTTCGGGTATCTCCCGAGGCCCCGCAGGTGCAGATGTTGAGGGAGGTGTATCTCCGGCCGGATCTTAGGATGTTTGAGGCGTATAATAAAACCATTATGAGAATTATCCGGAAGTATAAAGATGCCGAGGAAAGGGGCGCCTACGAATCGCTTCAGAACGGCCACCGCAACATGCTAAAAAATGCCCTGCTTTCCTTCTATCAGTCGGGCCATAAGCCATACGCGCAAAAGATCTACAATCAATTGGGAGAGCTTTATCCTCTGCCTGAGTTCGACGTTCCACTTGTGGCCTACGCAAGAAAACGCTTGCTCGAAGAGCTTGAGAGCCCGGATATAACCAACACAAAAGAGCAGATAACGGCGATCTTGAGAGAAAGCTACTATTTATTCGCAATTCACGACGACGGCGCGGCGTCCGGCAGAGAGAATCTCGCCGAAGAAATCTACAACCATTACCAGGCGGCGTATTTGAATTCACAAAGGATTGACTTACCCGACTTCAACCTGTTAAAGTATCTTGCGTTTGTCGATTTCCTTAATAGCGGGCAGATCTCGCCTTACCTCAAGAGTGCTTTGCTTGGCAGGATGGAAGTCGAAAAGCCCGAGCTCCTCAAGGTATTGGAGCAGGAGAGCAACAAGCTGCAAAAGCAGTCCGAACAACCAAAATAATACGCGCCGCACAGCACCTGTTATGGACAACAATCTCTCGCAACAACTGACCCCCTCACAAAAGAGAGCTGTTTTCCATATTGAAGGCCCGCTGCTCGTGCTCGCCGGACCCGGGAGCGGCAAAACCCGCGTCATCACACATCGCATCGCCGCGCTTGTCGATTCAGGGGTCCGGCCGTACAATATCTGCGCGATTACCTTCACCAACAAGGCCGCAGAGCAGATGCGCCACAGGGCCGCTGCTCTTGGCGCTTCAGGGGGTGCCCATATCAGCACGTTCCATTCGCTGTGCGTGCGCATACTTCGCCGATATGCCGACAGCGCCGGCGTAAGGCCCAGCTTCAGCATCTATGACGCCTCCGACCAGGCACGATGTATGAAGCAGGCCGTCAAGGATTGCGAGCTTGATGCGGCCAACTTCCCGCCGGCCAGAATGCTCGACGCGATCTCCACGCTCAAAAACACACTCGTGGATGCCGAGTCCTTCCGGGACAACGCCGATGATTTCTTCTCCAAAACACTGGCCAGAGTATATCTGCGCTATCAGCTCATCCTCGACGAGCGAAACGGCCTCGACTTCGACGACCTGCTGCTGCGAACAGCCTTTCTGCTTCATGGCTGCCCCGATGTCCGCTCGGAGCTTTCAAATCGCTTCAAATTCCTGCTCATAGACGAATATCAGGACACCAATCACGCCCAGTACAGAATCGCCAGGGCCCTTGCCTCGCAGCACGGCAATATCTGCGCCACAGGCGACCCCGACCAGTCGATCTATGGCTGGCGGGGGGCCGATATCCACAACATCCTGGCATTTGAAAGCGATTGGCCCGACGCAACCATAGTCAAGCTCGAAGAGAATTTCCGCAGCACTCCTAATATCCTCACCGTCGCCGACAGCTTGATTGGGCACAATCAGAAGCGAAAACTCAAAAAGCTCCTGCCCACCAGGCAAAAGGATAAGGACGTTGTCATCACCGCCTCAGAAGACGAGGCTGCCGAGGCCGGCTCTGTCGTCCGTCATATAGAGGAATTGACCACCACCGGCGCCTCTCTCAACGATATAGCCGTCTTCTACCGCGTCAACTCTATGAGCAGGGTGCTCGAAGAGGCATTTATCCGGAGCAAGATAGCGTACCAGGTGGTGCGGGGAGTGGAATTCTACAACAGAAAGGAAATCCGCGACCTGCTCGCCTACCTGAAAGTCCTTGTCAACCCTGATGACGAAATCGCCCTCTTGCGAATCATCAACACGCCGGCCCGAGGCATAGGAAAAGTCACTATTGACAGGCTCCGCACCTACGCCGCCGGCAATCAGCTCAGCCTTTTCGAGGCACTCAAACACGCCGAACGCATCGATTCCCTCTCCAAAAACGCAAAAGCCAGGCTCGCCGCCTTCGTCGATATACTGCGCCGTTTCGAAAAGGATACCGCCGGGCCGGTGGGACCCGTTGCAGAGCGGCTCTTCGAAGAATCCGGACTCGCCGTAGCCCTCCGTGCCGCCGGCGATCAGGGAAAGGATGCATTGGAAAACGTCAACGAGCTGATAAACGCCGCCGCAGAGTACGACCGGCAGCCCGAGCAGCCCTCCCTGATTGACTATCTCCAGCAAATATCCCTCTTTAGCGACACCGACGCCTACGAGCCAGCCAGCGGTCGTGTCGCACTGATGACCCTCCACGCCGCTAAGGGCCTCGAATTTGAGAACGTCTTCATCGTCGGCGTCGAAGAGGGCCTGCTGCCGCACGAAAGAACGAGCTCCTACGAAGACGCCGACGAGCTTGAAGAGGAGCGCAGGCTTTTTTTCGTGGGCATAACCCGTGCCAAAACAGGCCTGTTCATAAGTTACGCCCGATACCGGACCATCCGAGGCCAGTTGCTGCGAACAATACCCTCGCGGTTCCTCTTTGAGCTTGGCTGCGACTTCACAGAGCCGGCCGACGACGATGATGATGACTACGACCACGAGGACCACGAGCAAGACCAGCCCGGCAGGGGCCCGCCCGGTGCCGGTTTTACCGCAGGCCAGTTGGTCCAACACGCGTCTTTCGGCCTGGGAAGGGTCAAAGAGTTTATAGATATCGGCGAAAACAGCATCGTGGTAGTCAAGTTCAACACGGGACGAACAAAATCACTTATGCTAAAATACACCGACCTTTCAAAGATATGAAATTTTTTGGCAAACGCCTTAGCTAAAACAAAAAGGAGATTACAATGATTAAGAGACTTAATCGAAGGGAATTTATTCGGTTGACAGCAGCGGGAGGCACTTTGTGCCTTGCCGGTATCGGCTGTCAGCAGTCAGCGGTCCTAACTACGGCAATAGGCCCAAAGCTTATAAGCCCCGGCTGCAGAAGGTCAAAAGTCAAAGTTGCCAGAATTTTTATGGGCAAGCGCGGTAATGACTATTGGCCCAAACCGAGTTTGGATCTCGAAAAGGAGGTCCGGTTTTATAAATCAGAGTTCGCGAAATTAAAAGAGGAGTTATCCGATGTAGAGTTTGTCGTGGATGAACTGGTCGGTTCTCCGGCTGAAGTTGCTCCACTCAAGAGTAGATTAGGAGATGTTGACGGCATCCTGGTGATTCATTTGACGATGCGCACGGGGGGCGTTATTCAGGAAATTCTCAAATCGCAAAAGCCGACCATGGTTTTTGCCGTTCCGTACTCCGGGCATCAATGGGTCGGGTTCGGTGGTCTGCAAAAACAAGAGCTCGGAGCTAAAATGGGTGCAGGTTTGGTTTTACGTAGATTTTCGTGGAGTTAGACAGAGTTGGACT
>CAYWOD010000060.1:0-17129 GCA_964459805.1 uncultured Pirellulales bacterium | reverse complement strand
CCTGGATTCCTGCTTTCGCAGGAATGACAAATGCTGTTTCCGCAACAGGAACTAATTACTATTTGTAGTGGTACAGCAGCGTATATCAGGTTATTTCAGGCAAGAGAGCTATATATGAGTTAAACTATGACAAGTAAGGAACGAATGATTTGCGCCTTGGGCCGCGGCAAGCCTGATCGATTGCCTGTCTCGGTCCATCAGTGGCAGCCGTACCATCTTGAGAAGTACCTGGGCGGGATAAGCGATATAGAGGCGTTCGAAAAGTTCGGGATGGATGCCCAGATCCAGTACTTCGCAGAGATGGGGCAATTCTGGGTGACTAAGGCCGACTTCTCCAAGACCTCCACAGCCGAATGGCGGGACGAAGCGAAGGTTGTAAGCGACGACCCCGACAATCGAATTGTGCATCATACTATCGTTACACCCGAAGGAAACCTGACTTACAGAACCGGCGGCGATCAAAAAACCACGTGGATTACCGAATATATGATCAAGCACGATGAGGATATTGAGCTGATTCGAAAATATATGCCTGTGCCCGAGCTCGATCGCAAGCCGGTTGGCGAACTGTATGACGAGATTGGAGATCGCGGGATTTTACGCGGATTTATCTGGGGTGATCAGGCGGGCTGCTGGCAGCACGCTTGCTGTTTGAAGGACGTCAACGAGTTGATACTGGACTATTACGACAAGCCGGACTGGGTGCACTCGCTCCTGGAGATTCTGCTGCAAAAGAAGCTCCGTTTTGCTGAGGGGATGAAGGGGGCGAAGTTCGACCTGATTGAGACCGGCGGCGGCGCCGGCTCTTCGACCCTTATTTCGCCGAAGATGCACGAGGAGTTCTGCCTGCCTTACGACCGCAAAGTCCACGATGCACTCCACGAATTGGGATTCAAGATTACCTACCATACCTGCGGCGGCACCTTGGGGATTGAAGAGCTGATAGTCGCCAACGGCTGCGATGCCTCGGAGACATTGGCTGCCCCGAGCATCGGCGGCAACCAGGAGCCATGGGAGTTTAAGGAAAAGATCGGGAATCGACTGGCCCTGATCGGCGGGGTCGATCAGTTCAATGTTGTAACTGACGGCACAGAACAACAGATACGCGAGAAGGTCTTCGAGCTGTTCGAGAAGGTCGGCTACGAGGGCGGGTATATCTGCTCACTGAGCGACCATTTTTTTGAGACGCCGCCGCAGAAGCTCAAGGTCTTCGCCGATGCGGCCCGCGAATGTGTTTATTGATATTGACGGTTGTATTAAGACTTTTGCAAAATTGCAGGTTAGGTCTATATTGTTTAAGAATTGCTTTTTTATGATTTTCTTAAACAATCGCCTAATCACTTATGGCACAGTACATTGGCGTTAAAAAGAAAAAATCAAGAAACGATTTTTTCTTTTCTAAGTAGGCCTAACCTGCAATTTTGGAAGATTCTACTATATCTTAAGAAAGGAGACGAGTGATATGAAAAAGCTAATACTAATTATCATGTTGGCGGTCATTGGCCTGGCCGGGTTTGGCTGTGCCCAGCACGAGATCCAGCGTTACGGTATGGTGTTGGGCCTCAAGGAAGACAAGATTCCTGAGTACACGAAGATACACGCCGCCGTCTGGCCCGGCATCCTCAAAATGATTGAAGACTGCAACATCAAGAACTATTCGATCTACCTCCACCAACTCGACGACGGCAAGTACTATCTGTTTTCCTACTTCGAGTACAGCGGCGATGATTTCAAGGCCGATATGGAGAAAATGGCCGCCAACCCGCTAACCCAGAAGTGGTGGGACCTCTGTGAGCCGATGCAGATACCGATCAAGAATCGCCGGCAAGGCCAATGGTGGGCAAATATGAAGGAAGTATTCCATACGGATTAGTTGTTATATGGGCAACGGCAGCTTGAAAACCGAGCGTGTAATAGCGGCACTTGAACACCGTGAGCTGGACAGGGTTCCGGTGGGCGAGTTCTTCTGGACAAACTTTTTGCGCAGGGCCCGTGCCGAGCTGGCAGTCGGCGACGATTTCGACCCGTATCGCTACTGGGACCTGGATATGGTCGTTATCAATCCGAATATGGATCCGCACATCACCGGAATCGAGGTCCTCGAAGATGACGGCCGGCGCAAGGTCGTCCGGACGGGATTCGGCGCGACTATCGAGCGGCGCAGCACCTATCCGATGCCCAATTATCTGGACTTCGAGACCAAGAGTTGTGAGCAGGCCGAGGCGCTGGAATTCGACGACCCAAAGGACGCCCGGCGGTATTTCGAGGCGATTGACGACCAGATCAACTCCGTCGCCGACGAGCTGAATCTTGGTCTGCCTTGTTATCTCGAACGCGTGAACGCGTACGCCGAGGATTTCTGCGTCTTTGGCAGCGTCTGCGACCCTCACGAGATGATCTGGCGAATTATGGGCACCGAGAACGTTTTGATCAAGCTGGCCGAAGAGCCCGAGCGTATGGCCAAATTCATCGAACGCTTGGGCGAGTTCTTGGCAGGGATTGTCGAAGGCCAGGCCGCCGCGGCTCAGGGCAAGCTCTCAGGGATGTACATCTGGGGCGATATTGCCTATGACCACGGGATGTTCTTTTCGCCGGAGTATTGGCGGCAGGTCTATAAGCCGCAACTCAAAAGAATATGCGATGCGGCACACAGGGCCGGGCTAAAGACAATCTACCACGGCTGCGGCAACGCTTCGGAGGTCTTCGAGGATATGATCGAAGCCGGTGTCGATGCGTATAATCCGCTGGAGGCCAAGGCGGGCCTGGATGTGGTGGATTTGAAGCGGCAGTTCGGCCGGCGATGGGCCTTCAACGGCAATATCGATGTGCGGGTGCTGGCGACGAACGACCGCGAAAAGGTCCGCCGGGAGGTCCTGACCAGGCTCAATGCGGCCAAGGGTGGCGGATTCATCCTCCAGTCGGACCATTCCGTGCCGGATAATGTTGACCCGGCGACATACGATTATATGATTGAACTGGTGCGCGAGTACGGCAAGTACCCGCTGGAGTTAGGCGACTACGATGAGGATGTCTGAAATTCCGGAGAAACGCGAATGAAACGCTATGGAATGGTAATCAGGGTTAAGCCGGACAAGATCGAAGAGTACAAACGTCTCCACGCGGATGCCTGGCCGGGCGTTCTCGAGATGATTGCCGAATGCAATATCAGGAATTATTCGATCTATCATAAGGATGATATGATGTTCAGCTACTTTGAGTATGTCGGTGATGACTTCGGTGCCGATATGGCCAAAATGGTAGCCGATCCTACCACACAGAAATGGTGGGACGAATGCAAGCCGCTCTTGGAGCCGCTCGAGACGAGGGCTGAAGGTGAATTCTGGGCCAATATGGAAGAGGTGTTCCATTGCGAATGACATCGAGAGAAAGAGTTCTGACGGCCTTTGCGCACGAGCAGGCCGACCGGGTCCCCTGCTGGTGCGGGGCGTCGGAAGAATTCTGGGCCAAGGCCAAGAGCGAGCTCAATCTTGATGACGAAGGACTACGCGCCAGGTTCGCGGATGATTTTAGGAGGGTCTATGCTACGTATAAGGGACCTGAGTATAAATTGTCCGAAGGGGCCGCGTCGCGGACTGTGTTCGGCGTAGAACGCAGCGGACTCGGATACGGTCAGCCGATGAATCATCCGTTAGCCGAGGCAACGCTCAGGGAAATTCACGATTATCGCTGGCCTGACCCGGAATGGATGGATGTTACGCAGATCAAGGCCGAGGCGCAAAAGTACGACGGCGAGTTTGCGATTCTCGGCGGCGATTGGTCCCCTTTCTGGCACGATGCCATTGACCTACTCGGTATGGAGAATCTCTATATCAAGATGTACAGCCGGCCGGAGCTTGTTGATGCGGTGATGCAGCATTTGGTGGACTACTATGCGGCGGTCAGTCAGCGGATTTTCGACGACGCCTCGGATGTGATCGACATATTCTTCATAGGCAACGATTTTGGAGGTCAGAACGGCCCGCTATTGGGTCCGACTCAATTCGCACAGTTCATTTTTCCCCACCTCAAGCGGCTTATTGACCTCGGACATTCATACGGCCTGAAGGTCCAGCTCCACTGCTGCGGTGGCTTTGCGCCCCTTATCCCACTGATGGTCGAGGCCGGGCTCGATGCCCTGCACGCCGTCCAGCCTAATTGTCGCGGGATGGATTTGCAAACGCTCAAGAGCGACTACGGCGACCAAATCGTCTTCAACGGCGCAATTGACTCCCATCACGTGCTGATTGAAGGAACCACTGAGACGGTCCGCGCCGAGACGCGCGCCGTAATGGACATTATGATGCCCGGCGGCGGCTATGTAGCCGGGGCAAGCCACGATACGATTCTCGAAGAAACGCCCCTCGAAAATGTCCTGACAATGTTTGATACTGTCCGTGAATATGGCCTCTACGACGAATAGCGAAGGTAACCGATATATGCGTCCGGGTAACAACGTGATTCTGAAAATGCGGTCAATTGTGAAGGATTTCCCCGGCACACGGGCCCTCGACAACGTTGATTTCGACGTGCGGGCCGGCGAGGTGCATGGGCTGGTGGGCGAAAACGGCGCCGGCAAATCAACCCTCATGAACGTGCTGGCCGGGCGGTTCGCCGACTACACCGGTAAGATTATGTTCGACGGCCGAGAAGTAGCCCTCAAGAATCCGCATCACGCCCGTGACATGGGAATTGCAGTCATATATCAGGAATTGCGCGTGCTCAGGAATCTGACCGTAGCAGAAAACATTATGCTTGGCGAAGAAAGAGTCAAACGCCGGACCCGGCGAATCGACCGCTCATATATCAGACAAGAGGCCAACACGGTCCTTGAGCGCCTCGGATTTGACCTTGACCCGGATGAGCCGGTGCAGGGACTCGGTACCGCCCGGCAGTGTATGGTGGAAATTGCCGGTGCTGTGCGTCGCAACGCCAGGTTGTTTGTATTTGATGAGCCTACGGCGTCGTTGGGTGGTGAGGATGTTGACAAGCTGTTCGAGGTTATAAGGGAGCTCAAAGGCAGGGGGCTGGGAATCGTGTACATCTCACACCGACTGGCGGAGCTGCCCGTAATCGCCGATCGCGTGACCGTATTGCGCGACGGCCGGAAAGTGGGCACAAAAGACATTGCCCGGTGCCCCGTGCCGGTGATGTCCGACATGATGCTGGGTCATTCTTTATCTGAGATGTTTCCTGAGAAGACCAACCGTCCGGGCAAGTGCATTCTCAAGGTAGATGGTCTTACTCGGCCCGGCTGCTTTGAAGACATCTCTTTTGAGCTGCGCCAGGGCGAAGTGCTGGGTATTGCCGGGTTGGTCGGCTCCGGGCGCACTGAGATAGTTCGGGCTGTCTTCGGGGCTGATAAGGCCCGCGGCGTGGTGGAGCTCGCCGGCAAAGCATTTTGGGCTCGATCGCCGAATCAGTGCTGCAATAGGGGAATCGGCATGGTTCAGGAGGACCGCAAGACCGAAAGCAACATTACCGGCAGAACAGTCGCTGAGAATCTCAACATCAGTATTCTAAAACGGCTTTCCGGCGTACTTGGGTTTCAGAGGCCCCGTCGGTTTTCGGACCAGGCCCGCCGAATGATTGACTTGATGAAGATCGACCCGCCCAACCCGAGCAGCGAAATCCAGAAGCTCAGCGGCGGTAACCAGCAGAAAGTCGCGGTCGGCCGATGGCTGGCCGCGGAGCCAAACGTCCTTATCTTCGATGAGCCGACCCAGGGAATCGACATCGGCACTAAGGCTCAAATGTACAAACTCATTATTGAGCTGGCCTCCGAGGGTCGCGGGATAATCCTCGTATCGTCGGAATTGATTGAGATTGCAAAGCTCTCCGACCGTATCTTGATCATCCGCGATGGGCGAATCGCAGGCGAAATGCCCGGGCCGATAGATGACGCCGACCTTCTTTTTGACCGGTGTGTGGGAAAAGAAAGAACTACATGAGCAGCAAATCCAGAAAATCACTTGCCCGGATTCATGGAGGCTTGTCCTTTAAGACGCTGCAAAAGGCAACGATTTTGTTGCTTCTTGTCGGGCTGTGCGTCTATGCTTCGATTCAAAGCCCGACCTTTTTCAAGTGGACCAATCTGGTGGACAATGTGCTGACCAACGCCACTGTCTTGGGAGTAGTAGCTCTGGGGATGACCTTTGTTATGATTGCCGGGGGCTTTGACCTTTCGGTAGGCTCGATCATAGTGGTCTGCACGGTCGTTTTAGTGATGATGATGGATGCACTTTCTCCGTACGGCGCTGCGGTGGCGATCCCGACGGCCTTGATGCTCACGATGCTCGTCGGTGTAGTGCTGGGCGCCGTCAACGGAATGCTCGTAGCCTACGTGGGCGTAAATCCGTTCGTAGTAACCCTCAGCACCATGCTGGTTTTTCGCGGCCTTGCACTGATCATAACCGGAGGCGGACAGACTCAAGAGGTGCAGGATTCGGCGCTCAGCGCGCAGTTTAGCTGGTTGTATGATGCGCGGTTTCCCCTTTTCGGCGGGCACTATCAGATCTCGATGCCTATCGTTGTTTTTCTGGCAGCGTTCGTTGTGGGCATTTACCTGCTGCGTTTTACTCGTTTCGGGCATTATGTCTATGCTATCGGGGGCAACGAGGAGGCTGCGTGGCTGGCCGGCGTCAACACCCGTCGAATAAAAGCGGCTACGTACATCCTCTGCGGCCTGACTTGCGCGATAGCCGCGGCACTTATTGTCGCCTGGACCAAGACCGCAGGGGCCGAGACCCAGAAAGGCAAGGAGCTGGAGGTGATCGCCGCCGTGATCGTCGGTGGGACGCCTCTGGGCGGCGGTAGCGGAGGCCTGGGCTCGACCCTCATCGGGCTTATGCTGCTTCGCCTTATTGATAATCTGTTGACCCAGTTTAACGTAGGCGCCGAATATCGCCCCGTTGTCACCGGACTGATAATAGTAGTCGTCGTAAGTATAGATGTCCTGGCAAAACGGCGAAGTCGATGGTGATGGTCATGATTGCACACGATTTGCTCAAATGGAGAAGAAAGCCAATGACTCTTGTTGAATCTTTCAGAAAAGTCCTGGCGATTGCAGCGGCCGCCGTCTGTTTGCTGGCTGCCAATGGCTGCAGGCAGCGCGGCGCCGAGAGTGGCGGCGAGAAAACGTATCAGATAGGCTTCTTAATGACCCTCGACCATCCATACTGGCAGAACATGCGGTTGGGGGCGAAGGACGAAGCGCGCAAGCTCGGCGCCGAAGTCACAATCCTCAACGCCAAAGAAGACCCCGTTCTCCAGATACAGCAGATCAGTGATATGATTGCAAGGCAAGTTGATCTGGTCTGCCTGGTCCCGATGAAGGAAAGGCCGCTTGTGCGGGGCGTGCAGATGCTCAACCGGGCCGACATCCCCGTAATCATCGTCAACCGCCAAATCGGCGCCGGCTGCGAATATGTCTGCTACACCGGAACCGATACCTATGCCGGCGCGGTGGTCTCGGCCAAGATACTGGCCGAGGCAATGGGCGGCGAAGGACAAATCGTCGAGTTTCATCAGCACCTCGGTACCGGACCGGAGGTCGCCCGCAGCAAGGCATTACGCGATGTGCTGGCGGACTACTCGCAGATAAAGTCCGTCGCGCGCATCCCCCACAAGGGCGAGATCACAACCGTCAAGACCGAGATGCAGACACTGCTGCAAAAGTACCCCGACCTGGCCGGCGTCTATGCCCACGGCGACGTCTTTGCAATAGCCGCGGGCGAGGTCGCCAGAAACGCCGGACGAAAAGACATCAAGATAGTCGGCATGGGCGGCAGCCGGCGGATGATCGAGGAAATCAAAAAGAAAGTAGTAACCGGGACAAGCTATCAGCGGCCCGAAGAAGAGGGCCGAAGCGCGATTCGCCTGACGGTCAGGCATCTGAAGGGCCAAAAACTTGAAAAATCGTATCCCATTGACTGCCCGCCAATTACCGCCGAAAACGCGCACGAATTCAAGGGGCAGTTCTGAGAATGCCGGGCCATCTCAATTTCCCATATTTGCGCAAGGCCCGGTATAAATGATTTTTTTGGTTTGACGGGAATTGAACTCTCGGGTATTGTGTAATCAGTTTTGCACAGAGATGTCAATTGAAGGACTCCACCGTGTTGTTGAAGAAGACCTGGGGCGAGCAGATAATCGGCAATTTCAGCTTTGGATTCGTTTTCTTCCTGCTGAGCATTCCGGCGTTTATCGTGATTGTCTTGGGCGTCTTGACGGGCAGTCCGGCGGCAATTATTACGTGCGTCGGGCTCGGTGTGATCTACATCATTTTGCTTGCCCTGATTCAGTCGGCGCTTCAAGCGATTTTCCAGGCGGCAGTTTACCTGTATGCGCGTGACGGCGAGACCCCGGCGGGATTTGAACGCGGATTGTTGGTGGACTCGATCGTCCAGAAATAGAACAAGTCCCCACCGGTGCCGGGATAAAGCTGACCTCCTTGTACAGCAGCCAGGGTAATGAGACCGGTCGGGTAAATCGGTGGACAAGACTGCTTGGCCTTGTGGCGGATTTGTAGTATCGTACCGCTAATGCGACAACAAGGCCCGGATTTGCCCGTGCGAGGGCATATTGTGTGGTATTCGGCGCACGCGTGCCTGAATGGGCGGTGTCTCGGACGGAGGTTAAAATATGAAAAAGCGGAGCAAGAAATCGAGAAAGCTCTCAGTTAAGCGCCGGCATCCGGAAGACGAGCTTGGACTATGCGAGGCCAAATTCAAAGTCCTCTTTGACAACGTCAGCAGCGGAGTGGCGGTGTATGAAGCAAGGGACAACGGCGAAGATTTCATTTTCACGGATTTCAACCGTGCCGCTGAGGAGATTGACCAGATCAAGAAAGAAGAGTTGATAGGTAGGAGTGTGCTTGACGTATTTCCCGGCGTGAAGGATTTTGGCCTTTTTGATGTTTTTCAGCGAGTTTGGAGAACAGGTACGCCGGAGCATCATCCTGTCTCTACCTATAAGGACGAAAGGATTGCCGGCTGGCGCGAGAACTATATATATAAGCTGCCGTCCGGCGAGATAATAGCCGTTTATGATGACGTTACGAAGAACAAGCGAACGGAACTGGCACAGCGCATGAGCGAGCAGTGCTTCCGGGCGATTGCGGACTACACTTATTTCTGGGAGGTTTGGATCAGTCCGGGCGGTCGGCCTCTGTGGACGAATCCGGCCGTGCATCGAGTTACCGGCTACACTATAAAAGAGTTAATCGCCATGCCGGATTATCCCATGCCGATCATCGATCAGGCGGACCGGGACAGGATGGGCAGGGCTTTCAGGTCGGCCTTGAAGGGGAGCAGTGGCAACGATGTGCAGTTCCGCTTGCGCCGTAGGGACGGCAAGGTAATCTGGGTCGAAATGTCGTGGCAGCCGATATATGATGAGAACCGCGTCTCTTTGGGACATCGCGAGAGTATTCATGACGTCAGTGCCCGTAAAGAGGCCGAGCAGGCCCTAAGAAGAGCCCAGCGTGACAAAGAGACGATTCTGGACAGTCTGGCTGAGCAGGTAGTATATCGAGATCGAGAAGCGAGGATCCTCTGGGCGAACCGCCCCGCATGTGAATCAGTCGGCATGACCCGGGAGGAATTGGTGCGGCAGCGCTGTTATCAGGTGTTTGCCGGGCGAGAAGAACCTTGTCCCGACTGTCCCGTTGCCAAAGCGATGGAAACCGGTCGAGTACACGAGGCGGAGAAATGGATGCCCGATGGCAGAGCTTTGTTCATACAGGGCTCGGCCGTCCGGGATGAGAAAGGCAATATCATCGGCGGGGTAGAAATCAGGCTGGATATCACCGAGCGCAAACGTGCCCTCGAAGCCCTGCGCCGCAGCCAAGAGAAGTACCGAAGATTGGCGGAAGGTTCCGGCTGACAACTCTGACGGCGGATTCTTTGCAGGACACAGCCGGGGCAGCGGGTCAAAACAGTTCGACGTCGATGGGTTTTTCCGGCGGGTCAGAGTCGCTGCACGCCAATTCGCTGCCGAGGCGAAAGGCTTCAGTCATTGCCAACTGGTGTTTCTCGATTTCGCCGGCCTTGTCAACCTGGTTGACAAATAAATTGGCCGCATAGCGGACATCCAGTGCATCAAAATAGACCTTCATTGTCAGCCGAATACTCTCGAACTGCTTTGTGCCTTTTGAGCCGCCTACCGCGATGACCATTGCCCGGCGGTCGGCGCGATCGGAGATGGGTGGTCTTTTCAATATGTACTTATGCGCCCAGAGGCACTGGCCGCGGTCGATGAGCGTTTTCGCCTGGGCGCAGACGCTCATAAAGAATACCGGAGTAGCAAAGATCAGCCGGTCCGCGTCGAGCATCTTTTGCAGGAGCCCCTGGTAGTCATCCTTTACCGTGCAGGTGCCGGTGGTGTAGCAGGTATTGCACTCGATACACGGTGCGATCTCAAAGTCGCACAGACGAACGTATTCGACCCGTGCGCCTGCCGACTCGGCGCCGGCCAGCGCTCGGCGCAGGAGCAGGTCGCTATTGCCCTCAAGCCTCGGACTGGTGGAAATTCCAAGCACTCTCAATTTGCAGCTTCCAAATTCCAGTTACCGGTTTGCGATTTTGGCTCTCAATGGTGCCTACTCAACCATAGCTGTTACACTTTTTCGACGGGACACGCGGTCGAAGGGTGTTCCAAAATCGATGTTATCGCCTCTGCTGAGTCTCCAGGTGTGCCCGGTTTGGGTGTCGATTACATAAACGGCCATATCGCTGCCGGCTGAGCATCGGTATGGACCGGCCGATTCGCCTCTGGTTGCCGCGCCCAAAGCCAGTGCCAGGCAAAGTGCCAGCAAAAAGCCGATGGCCATACTTGTAAAGTTAATACTCCGGTTGCCTCTGTGCTCTTTCTGCTCCATAACTTTGACTCCTTGAGTTCTGTTGCCAATGTTCTTTCTAAGCATACAATGATACAATTTGCACAGTCCTGTCTCAAGCCCTTTTTCGGCACAGAACAGGCCGACGGTTTAGTTCAGAAGAGGAGTTTTGTAGAAGTCTTGTTAGAATGCGAACAGGCCGGCTTCGTTCAAAATACAAGCGCCAGAAACAGCAGCAGTGCGCCGATAACGGCGCCGGCAAAAGTAATTCTCGACCATTTCAAATACCTCGCGTAAGCAGGGTGCTGCTCCTCGAACTCATAATAATAGTCCTCCAGGTCCGGGTCGTCCTTGGGCCGCAGGCGCAGCTTAACGATGATGTATCCGGCGATGGATATCAGAAACAGCACGCACGCTATGATATAGAGCATAGTATCCATAGGCTTTCACAGACATAATAGCGTAAGCAACAAGGACTTGGAAATCAAAAACCGAAAAGAACGCACCCCGGCGGAGCTTCTTTGGCCTGGCCCACGTAGCTGTTTGCCTTTTAGAAGTGGGCTTTTGGTGTTGACGAGTTGGGAGATTTTGGTTATCGTGCGGTGTGAAAGTGGGGAGGCTTTTTGGGATTATTGTTGTTTTATAAGTTCTGCAAAATTGCAGGTTAGGCCTAACCTGCAATTTTGCAGAAGGCTTTGCTGTTTTTGAACAGGAGATTACTGATGAAGATAATTGACTTGCGTAGTGACACCGTTACATTGCCGGCACCGGCGATGCGGGAGGCGATTTACAAGGCCGAGCTTGGTGATGACGTCTTCGGTGAGGACCCGACGGTGAACCGCCTTGAGAAAATGGCCGCCCAGCGGATGGGAAAAGAGGCGGCCCTGCTGGTCGTCAGCGGGACGATGGGCAACTTAGTGTGCGTGCTTGCTCACTGTGCTCGCGGCGAAGAGGTTATTTTAGGCGACCGGTCGCATACTTTTCTTTACGAGTGCGGCAGTATGTCGGCTGTCGGCGGGATACACCCGCATACGGTGGCCAACCAGCCTGACGGCACAATACGGCTGGACGATATCGACGCGGCTATTCGCGGCAGCAATGTGCACTTTCCCCGCACCCGGCTTATCTGCCTGGAGAATACCCATAATCGCTGCGGCGGTGCGGCCCTTACGCCTGAATATACCGACGCCGTGGCCGCGCTGGCCAAAGAGCACGATCTCTTAGTTCACCTCGACGGCGCCCGTGTGTTTAACGCCGCCGTGGCGCTGGGCATCGATGCGAAAGACTTGACACGCAGTGTCGATTCGGTGAGCTTTTGCCTATCGAAAGGGCTTTCGGCGCCGGTCGGTTCGGTAGTCTGCGGCTCGGCCGAGTTCATCGCTGAGGTTAGGCGAAGTCGTAAGGTCCTCGGCGGCGGCATGCGCCAGGCGGGAATCATCGCAGCCGCGGGCGTTGTGGCGCTGGATGAAATGACCGACCGCCTCACAGAGGACCATAGAAATGCAAAGCGGCTGGCCGAGGGAATTGCCGCCATTGACGGGCTCTCGATTGATATGGCTCGCGTCCAGACCAACATCGTCTATTTCGATGTTGCCGGCGAGCGAGTTACGGCGGAAAAGCTCGTACGCCGGCTCGATAAGAGCGGGCTCAAGATTCTGTGCGTGGGACCGCCGCGACTCAGGGCGGTGACCCACTATGGAATCACCGCCGAGGATATTGATTCGGCCGTAAAGGCACTGCGGAAGGTGGCCGAGGGCGCGTGATTTGATATCTCAATCCCCGCCTTTGACCCCGAACATTAATCGTTCGATTAACTCAATCACCCCGCAACTGCCGCCCATATTAACCCACCAGGCCTCACCTGGGGGGAATTCCTCTTGAAAATTCACTTCACGTCTTTTTTCTTTGCCTTTTCCCTTGTTTTGTGTTATTTTTTATGACTAAAGGCTTGAGCTACAACTCCGGATTTCTCTTAAAAAACCCCGGGCTCGACCGGCTAAATACCAGAAACTAATTTGCCGCCCTCGACCCGCTAAATACGCGACCTGTCCTGAGTGTAATCGAAGGATGCTAACGACTATCGACTAATTTCTGCTCAAGGGAAATCTCATTATAAATGTGAAATCCCAAGGAGAGTTTTATTATGAAAACCAATCTGAACTGCTGTCTGTTCCTTATTCTTGCCATAGTATCCCCAGTTATTGCCCCCAATGATGATACAGAAGCCCTCATCGATGCTGCCTCCCGCGGAGACATAAACCGAGCTCGATCCCTTCTGGCCGGTGGTACTGACATCAACACAAAAATGACCAACGGCGTGACGGCTTTGTGGATTGCAGCTCGGGAGGGTCATTTGGATATTGTCAAGGTTCTGCTGGAAAGCAAAGCCGATGTAAACGCTAAATACGTCAACGGCAGCACGGCTTTGTGGATGGCAGCATGGAAGGGTCATACAGATATTGTGAAGGCCCTGCTGGAAAGCAAAGCCGATGTGAATATACAACGTAACAGGAACGGCTTGACGGCTTTGATGGTGGCGGCTCGAGAGGGTCATTTAAATGTCGTTAAGGCCCTGCTGGGAAGCAAAGCCGATCTGAATGCCAAAGACACCACCGGCAGGACGGCTCGGATGATGGCGGCAGAGAATGGTCATACGGATGTTGTCCAACTATTTCCGGAAAGCAAAGCGGCCAGTCTCGAAAGCTTTATTTCCACCTATCGTAAGCATATCGAAGAAGCTGGGAAAATGACAGAAGAATTCTTGTGGAAAAGAACAAAGGAACTCAATCATGCCTATGCTTATTCTATGTTTCTTAAAAAGTTTCCCCAGAGTCGCTATGCTGATGATGCACGAGCGATTATTGCAAAGGATGCCAAACGATGGAAGATCGAGGGGCTTAGTTCCAGCGTTTCTGAACTTAAAGGTATGTGGTTTAAAGATTTGAGGATAGGAAGTCGCATTTTTGCCGAATACGGCCCAAAGAAGAAGCATCAAGATAAAGACAACTTCTTTGTTCGCACATTTACCTGGAAGAAAGGTGACCTCGATAGGTCAAGGCGATCTACAGAATCGAATGATAATGTCCTTGCAATTACTAGCAGCCCATATCTATGGAATCTTTCTTATCATCGGTGGGGTATACTCTTACATATTGCAAGAAAGGATGCTCCGAGTATTGCATCTATTGATTTTACGGACATAAAACTGGAAGAGTTCAATGGAACGTTAGTTTCACCAACTTGTGTTTTTATCTCAGAAATCAACGAAAAAGTCACTGGTAGACTTGAGGGGTATTTATTCACAGGCAAGGTCAAGGTAGGCGATATGGAACTTGACGCAATTGAAACAGGCCCCCCTTATGCAGAAGAACTCAAAATTTCAATGAAGTGGGGTGCTGTTTCTACTGGCAATTCACTATACACATTTGGTAGTCCTTCTGCCAAGCATCTGGATCCTGAAGTCAATTCTGAGCTAACATTCGCAGTAGGAGGCGAGACTAGGCTTACTTTTTAATACTAATGTTGACGGTGAGGGACCGAGTAGTGCCGCCAGGATCCACATTCTTGGCCAAACAATAGAAATTACTCCACCAACCAAGACCACAGTTAATGCTGAGTCTGCCACCAAGCCCAAGGAGGATGTGGTTGTTGTGACTGCCGATGACAGCCGCCCTTCGAATGGCAGGATGCAGGAGATTATAAAACTAAGAGACGAACTCGTACATGCCCATGAGCTTATAAGCGAACAATTGCAGGAGATTACACAACTAAAAACAGAAATTATAAAACTAAAAGCACAAATAGAATCCCTTTTATCCAAACACCTACAACTGCTGGAAGAAAAAAATAAACTCGAAAAAAAACTTACAATGAAAAGTAATACTGCCTTGAAGGAAAAAGGAGCTAAAGATCAGAACGGCGAAGTTCCAATAAATATTGAAGCAAAGGTAATTGAAGTAAACAAAAGAAACAAACTTGTTAGCATATCGGCTGGTACAACAGATGGCGTCAAATCTGGTCATCGTTTTCATGTGATTCGAAAAGAAAAATATATTTGTGATATCGTTATTACGGCTGTAGATCCTGATGAAGCTATTGGTGTCTGGGAATTAAGTATTGACTATCCTCAAGTGGGTGATATAGTAACTAACGAGCTTTAAGTTTTTACAATAGGTAATGTGGTGAGAAACATATTTCTAGAATTGTCTTAAGTTAATTGTTTCCCCAAGAAGCTTTTTCAAAAAATCTCCAAATATAAGCTATTAATACAACATCTCCCTTTAAGCAATTCAGGATTAATAACCAACTTCGTTCATTTTAAGAACTTCATCATTATAAGATAGCGTACTATATTTTCGCACAATTTTATTGGACGTGAAAGAAAAGTCATCAATCTGCCCTATGGTTTAGAAGTTTTGCCCAAAATCAGACTGAAATATAACTCACCATCCTGCTCAGGTATAAATGTGGCAAAAAACACTTGTCTTTCTGAGACCAGTTCTTTATAAAAATGTGCCAGAAAACCCACTGGAACTTATTTGCCACCAGGAACGATTGCAACGATTACAGTTCCACCGTCAATGGTAGGAAAAGCTTATACAGTTAGAGTGGGCGCCCACTCATGCGATAATTCCAATAGACCAAATATTAAACGACTGGATCGATCTTCACTTGTTTATAGTATTAATACAGTTTGAAGAGCTGAAGTGAAAGTAGCAAGCCCTCTTGGTGGTGGAATTTATATAGAAGTTCTTTACCTCGCCGATGCCGGTATTGTTGATGTGCAGGTTAAAAACGCCGTTCGTTCGCCATACTTTTCAGCGAAAAGCTTCCACAGGACATCGCTTTTAGAATGGCAAAACATATAACGTAAGCATCCAGCTCCATGGGCGGACTTCCAGTCAGAAAAGTTCATAGTATAGGAATTTGTATTTGTGGATAACTTCTGGTGTTCTGGGTAAAATAGGCATAAGAGCTAAAGTGGTATACGCAAAGACAAATAAAGCCTCTGGCGAAGCCGGGATAAGTTCATGATGCAAGTTCCAACCAGTTGGATCTATAAGCTTGATGACCCGGTTAAGGCAATCGTTAGATGATGGTCAATTACAGGAAATGATGATATGAAAATACGTATTCCAAAAACGTGGGCTGTATTGTGTTGTGCAGCCCTTTTAGCGGCCTGTTCCGTTCACGCAGAGGACGTCCTGACTGTCCAGTCACCTGTTGAACTCCAGGCCAATCAGCTCGGCTTGACAATGCATGCCGAAAGATGGTTTGCGGCGTTATCCGCTGAGCAAAAATGGAAAGCAGATTCATCTAACAAGAGCATCGGCCACGTAAATTCCGCCAGGGTGGATGAGACGACGTTTCCGTTGACCGGAACTTGGAAATTCCGTCTTGACGCCGAGGACGTTGGCGTTGCGGAAAAGTGGTTTGCCCTGGAGTTTGACGAAACCGTCCAACTGCCCGGCACGACCGACGAGAACCGCAAGGGTATCAAAAAGGACGAACAATGCATTGATCGGCTCTCGCGGGTGTGGTATTGGAAGGGGCCGGCCTGGTATCAGCGCCGCGTGACGATTCCCAACGCCTGGGATGGCAAGCGAATCACGCTGTTCCTGGAGCGATCCAAACACACTCTGGTGTGGGTCGACCGGACGTTTTGCGGCGGGGAGGACACGCTCAGTGCTCCCCAGGTTTTCGACGTGACCGGTGCGATGACGCCGGGCGAACATACGATCACCGTACTCGTCGATAACGCCAAGCTGCCGCCGGTCGGTCCTTCCCATGCGGTCGATGAACGGACGCAGACCAACTGGAACGGCATCGTTGGCAAGATGGAACTCCGCGCCGCCGCCCCGGTTTGGCTGGATGACGTGCAGGTCTATCCGAACGCCACGAAAAAGCAGGCGGTCGTTCGCGTGGTGGTCGGCAACATCACGGGTAAAGCGGCATCGGGAAAAATCACGGTCGCGTGCGAGAGCTACAATGTTGCCAAACCGTCAATTTTCAAGACGCAATCGATCAAGGTCAAAGCCGCCGAGCGAGAGAACGTCATCGAGTTCACCTACGAACCTGGCGAAAATGTGCCGCTGTGGGATGAGTTTCTGCCGGCAATGCTTCGCTTGAGTCTCGACCTTAAAACAAAGGCCGGCGATAAGTCGTTCGCCGACGAGCGTTCTGTTAATTTTGGTATGCGCGATTTTACAAAGGAGCGTAACCGTCTGAAAATCAACGGCAAATCGGTCTTCCTGCGGGGCAAGAACGATTGCTGTCTGTTCCCTCTGACCGGTTA
>CAYWOD010000059.1:0-17334 GCA_964459805.1 uncultured Pirellulales bacterium | reverse complement strand
TCATAATGTGAGGAATGGAACAGAATGTTCCCGGTAACTATGCTACAGTCTCTTTCTTTCCAAGTCCACCGTTGGCAGTACGCGTGCCGTCGGCGATGCAATCCAAAGCATCATTTCGGCTGGATTTGAACAAGTTGTCACCGATTATTGCACAGAATTCTCATCTGACTTCGCACGTCGAGCAATGGCGGATCTCGCCTTTGAGGATGACGGTGGGAATTACTATCTCATAGACGTCAAGACACACAATGTCGATACGAAGTTCAACATGCCAAACCTGACCTCAGTACAGAGATTGGCTCGCCTGTACTATAACGAGGAGCATATTGAGAAGGACTACTTCACGTTATTGATTGTGAAGTACAAAACTCACGATCTGGACATAAAGGTTCTCGATGTGAGTTTTGTCCCTATTGAGAACCTTGATTGGAGTTGTCTGACCGTTGGTGCGCTGGGATGGGGCCAGATTCAAATAGCCAATTCGAGAAACGTAGAGATCAATACAGAGCTTCGGCGAAAAACGTGGATGCTCCAATTGTGTGATCACTTGGACGAGTTCTACCCCCAGGAGATTGTGAAGATACAGGAGAGGATCAAATTCTTCACCCAAGTAAGGGCTTTCTGGGAGAAATGGCCTGACTGATTGGGCGCATTGCTACTCTGGCTTGGCCACCTCTCTTCTTAGCACTGCCAACTGGACGTTGGTTGCGGTGCTTTGGGCGACTGCGGCTAAGGCGTATTGGGCCTGGGCGAAAGGGATATCCTTATCAATCCGCAGGGTAACAACCTTATCCTCGGGCGGCAAGTCTCTCAGACGGGCATCTATCAGCTCGGCGAGGCTCTCGGCCGTGCCGGACATACCGGCATCGTCCTGCGCCGGGATTTCTTCCTGTCCGACTGCAAAGGTGATCCCGTCAGGCCCGTCCATAACCGTCAAGGTGGTGACCTGCTGACCCGGCTCGGCGTCGCTTTGGGCGAATTGGCAGCCGTCGGGAACCGTTACCGGGAAATTCTCGGCCTCGATAAACTGACAAACCACTAAAAAGAATATGATAAGCAAGAATACAACGTCAATTATGGGCGTCATATTAAACGAACCCGCCTTGGCCCTGTTGCGAAATTGACCGATAGGCCTCAAAGACATATTCTATTGCCCCTAACCTTTCACCGCGAAGGCAGAGCTTGATCAATAATGTGGCACGGGCATCGTGCCCGTGTAGTCCTCTTTGCTCACCGCGAAGGCAGAGCTTCATCAAGCGATTCCTGCGATCTGGCGGTAAACTCTCGGACCGGCCGGCCCACTTTAGCCGCCCGGCGAGCCTCGGCAATCTTCTGCCTTTCCAGACCGCGCCTTATTTCTGGCATAATATTCTCGGCTTCGGCCACCGCATCATTTACCAGCGCTTCAATTCGATTTCGAAACACGCCGTGTATCCCCACAGCCGGTATCGCAATGAACAAGCCCCAGAACGTCGTCACCAAAGCGATCGATATCCCGTCAGCCAATTGCATCGTTTGAGGCTGACCGCCGGCCAAAACAATCGCGTTAAACAGTTTTATCATCCCATAGACCGTCCCGAACAGCCCCACCATCGGCGAGACATTACCAATCAGATTGAGCCATTCAATCCTCCGAAAAAGTGCCGCAGCCTGGTCCTGGAGGGATTCGGCAAGAAGGTTTCGTATCCGGAACCAGTCACCCTTTCCGGCGCTGACTGCCTTTGCCGCCGCAACACTGACAAAATCGCCCCGACCCCCGATCCGAGCATCCAATTGCCCCAGGCCGAACTGCTGTATTGTCCCGACAATGCTCCTTGCCGTCCCGTCGGGAAGCAGGCTTTGGCGGCGAATGGTAAGAAAATGTTCGGCCGCAAGATAAACCGCGATAAGTGACAGCGGCAGCAAGATGAACCAGACAATAGGTCCGCCGGCTATTACAAATTGCTCGAAGAATGTCGGCATGCCGTCCGACCGGCCCGAACCGGCCCCAAAGCGGCCGCGCATCCCGAAATATATCGCCGCTGATACACCGGCCAGACCCACAACCAGAACCAGCGTCCTTGCCAACAAGCTTCTGCGCATCCCTTGATTTAACATCCCGTACTTCATATCTTGACATTCAAACGTCAAACATCCACACTCTCGGCTCAACTGCCGCCGGTAATACAGACAAACTCGCCACCGCTTTGTCTTGCGATGGTCTCTAACATCCTGCGGTCGTCATCCTGTGGGAAAAAGCCTATAGTATTGATCTTCACCGCCGGTGCAAATCGCTTCCGCAAATTCGCTATTCTCTGCGAAAATCCCGTCGTATCCTCTCTCGTCAGCTCGAACCCGTCCGTGAGAAAATAGACAACCGAAGGGTTCAGGCTTTTGCCGTCGCGGATTTGCACCACCCTCTCGAGGGCCGCCGCGGCGTTAGTTCGCCCGGCAGGCTGTATCCTGTCAATGAGGCTATTAGCAGCGGACTTGGCCTTGGGTGTCGCTCGCAGCAGCCGACCGCCGCCAAGCTCGAACAACTTGTCGGCGCCAAAGAATATGACATAGAAATACTGGTCCGGCTTCAAAGCCGCTATCGAGTCCTTAAGCTCTTTTCGCACCTTCTCGAATACACCCAGCATGCTCCCCGAGCAATCCACAAGATAGCAGACCTTACGCTGCCTGATGCTGCTACCGAAGAATTCAACCGTGCCTGAGAACCTGCCGCTTGACAACGAAAGCTCACCGGCTGAGCCCGAAGCCCCCGGCAGATTGGTATCGGGCCAACCTTGCAGGGACGGTTTCGCAGCTTCAACGATCCGGCCGACCGGCGATAATTTGTCCGTCATTTCTGTAAACCGGCTGCTACGCAGTATCGGCGGCGGCTTCTTTATCTTCGGCTTCGGAATCACAGGGACGGCTTGTGTTAGCTTTCTTATACGGCTTATCTTAGCCGTCGGTACAGGCCAATGCCCGTCTCGGGCCTCGGCCCGGGAGAATCTGAGCAGCCCAAAGGCCGTCAGCACTATCAAATGTACGCCTATCGAGACCGTCCACGCCCAGAATGCGGGTTCTCGAACGTTTTCTGCCGTCTTTGGGATACCTGCCACACCGCCGCTCCAGCCTGTTGAAACCATCCGTTAATTTACCAATAAAGCCAAAAAGCACTCGGTTACTTCAATCTTCAACCCTGACAAAAGAATGGCCGGGCACCAGAAGATTATAGACGAATATGGCATCGCCGTTGTGAAGGCGGATGCACCCCTGCGAGCCGGCCGTCCCGATCTGCTCCGGCTCTTTCGTCCCATGAATGGCAAAGCCGGTCCTGTCTTTCGCCGCCCCCTCTTTGCCGTCCAGCGCAATCCATCTCGAGCCCAAGGGATAATCCGGGTCTTCCGGGTGATATGTCTTGCCGCCGATAGGATCGGTCCAAACCGGTTTAACCAGCTTTCCGCCCGGCTTGACGAGCCAAAGCCCCGTCGGCGTCTCCATACCCGGCTTGCCAAGACCCACAGGAAAACGCCGAATGAAAGTGTTCTGAAGATATAAGTCCATTGTGAAAGCCGAACGATATACCCTCGCATGAAATGGGCCATTGATGACCTTTATCGTGTCTCCTGCTCGCAAGGCTTTGGGATCCCTGATGTGGTTGATCTCCATAAGAATCTCATACGGCACTTTGAATTGCTTGCTGATTATGCTGAGCAGGTCGCCCTGCTTGACCTTGTAAGTCCCGCAAAGCTGATCCTGAGGAAAGATCGTTCTGCTGAACAGCCATTTTTCGGCGAGCCTGGAGAGCTGGACCTCAACGAGCGAGCGCTGCTCCTTGCTCATAGGCATCGCCAACGTCTCGTTCAACCTTTCACGCGCCTCTATTATCCGGCTGGGGCTTGCATCGATGAGCGTCATAGCCTCGGCAATCAAGTCAGCCACCTCGGGATTGGCCTCAACATCCACCTTGGGGGCAACCTCGATGACTTTGGTATTCGGCTCCTCTTCGGCCGCACGTCTGACCACAGGAACATCAATATCGTTCACTGCAGGTACGTTGACCTCAGGCACATTAACGTCATTTGAGTCTATTGGCGTTGCGCCTTCATCCTTGCCGAATGGACCAAGGCCATAAATAACGGCAATCATGACAATGACTATAATCAGCCCGGCGACGATATATATTCTGTTTTGCATCCGGCCCCTTGGCTGGCGCCGTGAGCCGATAGAGCGACGAGCCATCTTATTCTCCTTTCCGGTTATCGAAGTGGACTATTTCCTCATCGGTCACTAATAAATCTATAGGTTGATCGTGGTCCGTTGTAGGTACCGAGTCAATCACCTGCTCGGAGAAGGCAAAGCCGCATCTCCACGCACTGACCTGCTCGTGGGCGAAGAACCTGTCGTAATAGGCCCCGCCGCGGCCGAGCCGATTGCCTTTCCTGTCAAACCCCAGGCCCGGCGTGACTACCAAATCAATGTCCCCAAACGGCACCGGCATACCTAGCGTTGGATTTCGCAGACCCCAGGCGCCCGTCGAGAAACCCGTCTCCAGCGAGTTTATCTGCACCGGTATCATGTGCCTCTGCTCCCAGGAAACCTTCGGCACAGCCACTATCTTGCCAAGCTGCCAGGCGCCGAGGATGACCTCGGAAGTATCCACCTCGTGCGGAAGCGATAAGAAAAGCATTACCGTCGATGCGTTTTCAAATTGCTCGGTTGAGACGAGATGCTCACATGCTTGGCGGCTTTTCCGCTCCCTCTGCTCGGCTTCTATGGCAAGCAGACTATTTTGCAGCTCGCGGCGCAACTGGGCCTTGTCCATTCAACTGTCCTTCTTCCGGGCGTTCTTTTCGACAGATTTGCTCTTTTGTATCAAGCTTTCCAGCTTTTGTAAATAACGCCTGATATTTTTTTCAAAACCGGCTTCTTTTGGACCGTAGTATTTTTTCTTCACCGCCGCCGGGAGATACTCCTGCGGCACGAAGCCGTCCTCGAAATTGTGCGGATACTTGTAATCCGCTCCGAAGCCGGCCTTCTTCGCAGCCGCATAGTGGCTGTCCTTGAGATGCTTGGGCACCGCCGCCGTCGGCTGCTCCTTGACGTCGGCGATCGCCTGCCAAATCGCGCAAGCCGAAGCATTCGACTTCGGAGCACAGGCAACATACAATGCCGCCTGCGCCAGCGCCAACTGCGCCTCCGGTAAACCGACAAACTCGGATATCTGAACAGCCGCAGCGGCCAACACAGTCGCCATCGGGTCGGCATTGCCCACGTCCTCGGCCGCACAAATCGCAATCCGTCGGGCAATAAAACGCGTGTCCTCCCCCCCGGCTATCATCCGGGCCAGCCAATAAACAGTCGCATCGGGGTCGGAGCCCCGCATACTCTTCTGCAAAGCACTTGCCAGATCATAGTGCGTATCGCCCGCGCCGTCGTAGTCAATGGCCTTTTGTTGTATCGACTCTTTGGCGACTTCGAGGTCAAATTTTATCTTGCCTTGGGGCTCGCGGGCCGCCTGTGACAACACGCCCACCTCCAAAGCCGTCAGCGCTCGCCTGGCATCGCCGTCGCACATCACCGCCAAAAAGTTCAGCGCTCTGTCCTCGGCCTCAATGTCATATCCGCCAAGCCCCCGTTCGCCGTCTGCAATCGCAGTCTTCAGCAAGCCCAAGACGTCTTCCTGGGTAAGCGGCTCAAAACGAAATACCGTGCTGCGCGAAATCAACGGCGAGTTCACCGAAAAATACGGGTTCTCCGTAGTGGCGCCAATAAGAATCAGAATCCCCGCCTCGACATCATCCAGCAGAACGTCCTGCTGGGCACGGTTGAAGCGATGAATCTCATCGATGAAAAGTACGGTCCTTACCGCGCCGGCCGCGAGTCTGTCGCGGGCACGACTGATTATCCCGCGAATATCCTTAACACTGGCCGCAGGCGCACTGAGATAGTGAAACTTGGCCTTTGTGCAGTTCGCAATCACCATCGCCAGCGAAGTCTTGCCGACGCCGGGCGGCCCGTAGAATATCAAGCTGGTGAGCCTGTCGGCCTCCAGCATCCTTGTCAGCAATTTATCGGACCCAAGGAAATGCCTTTGTCCGATAAAATCACCAAGTTTCCTCGGTCTCATACGAACGGCCAGAGGAGCGGCGGAGTCGATATTGGCCTGCTCAAGCCCGCCAAACAACGCTTTATCGTGCCCATCCTCATACATTAGCCACATTATACCGCCGATGACCACAACTGTCGAAAACTTATTTCCCAGAGGCCCAATACCGCCTATCTTGTAACCGTTCACGGGTTAATATGCCGAATTTTGGCCATTCTATGTCATTGCGAGCGAGGCAGAGCCGAGCGTGGCAATCTCTCTGTTGCGAAAATGTGAGATTGCTTCGGCCTAAGCCTCGCAATGACACAAGAACGCAGTTTTCCTTTCGTGAACAGTTACCCTATCTTTTCATCTTTCCCTGCACAACAGCCCCCACAAAAAAATCCTAAAAAAACTTTTTTTTTTAATTGATTTGCTCCAACATTCCGATATATATGTGCAGAACAGTACTGAAAAATGGGGTTCGCATAAACGTTGTTTGAGGTTTAGGAGCACTATGCAATACATTTAGTGTCTGTGAGTTGACGGAATGAGTCTTTATTGAAAGGAGTTTGTTATGAAGAAGAGATTATTGTTCTTGGGGGCTCTGTTCACCGTGGTAGCGCTGTCCGGTTCTATCGCGCTGGCATTTGACCCGGTGGGTCCCTTAGGTTCTCAACTGAAGCAAGGTGAATGCTCAGTAGGTCTCGAATGGGCCTACAGTGAGATGGATGTTCACCGATATCGACATGCCGGTAGTGACAGCTCTAAAAAAGCTGAACTTGAAATGCACAAGCTTCTTGTGAACCTCGCGTACGGTCCAAGTGACAACTGGGATGTATTTGGGCGCATAGGCGCAATCGTAGAGCCGGAGTTCGAACGAGGAGCTTATGAGGGCGACTTGGAGGGCGATGGCGACGTTGGTTTTACCATCGGTGGCGGTGTGAGGACTACCTTCTGGCGTCCGTCTCCCGACCTCATCTGGGGTGGAGTGGCTCAGTTCACTTGGAACCGTTTTGAGGGGGACATGGACATGGGCACCAGTTACTATGAAGGGGATCCTGACACCGATTTCGACCTTGACTTTGTCGAAATTCAAGTCGTGGCGGGCCCAACCTGGGCAGTGACAGAGTCTGCTAATGTCTATGCCGGAGCGGGGTATTTCTTGATGCGCGCCGTCTTGGATGAAGAGGGGCCCGATGAGCGACCGGAGCATCGTGTCAAAGCAGTCACGGAAATGGATACTTTCGGCGCTGTTATCGGTGTGCAGGCTGAGATAGCTGAAAACTGCAGTGCCAATGCCGAATACATCTGGACCGGTGATTCGTATGCGGTCTGTGCAGGTCTGATCTTCAGGACAAAGTAATATCGCCCATTGCTTGCAGGACAGAATCTTGCAAAATGTGAACAAGGGGCTGTGAGCCAATGGTTCGCAGCCCTTATTTATTACTTAGTTCCTGTTGCGGAAACAGCATTTGTCATTCCTGCGAAAGCAGGAATCCAGGTTTTTCGATATGGACCCCTGCTTTCGCAGGGGTGACATTGTCGGTTTTGGCTTTCCGCAACAGATACTACTTAGGAAGTATAGCCTCTGCATAGCAGGGCTACGCACAACCCGCTACTTCCCATCCCCGTGGGCGTATTCGAAGAATTTCTCTCTCAGCAGCTTTGTAATTGGCCCGGGTTTGCCCTGGCCGATTGTCCTGCCGTCAATCTCGACAATGCCGATGACCTCTGCCGCCGTGCCCGTGAGGAAGAATTCATCACAAATGTACAAATCATATCTCGTTAGATTCTTCTCAACCACCTCAAGGCTCTCTGCCTTGGCCAGTCTGATGACGAGATTTCGCGTTATTCCCTCCAGCGCGCCGGCTTCGACCGGCGGTGTATAAATCACGCCGTCTCGGACAATAAAAACATTGTCGGCCGTCGCCTCGGCAACGTACCCCTCGTGGTTATACATAATCGCTTCGGGCACGTCATTGTCCAGTGCTTCAATCTTGGCCAGGATACTATTGAGGTAATTCAGGCTCTTTACCTGGGGCGGAATCGCCAGAGGATGATTGCGGACCGTCGTCGCGCTGACCACCTTCATTCCCGTCTCATATAGCTGTTCCGGATAGAGCTGAATCGTATCGGCTATGATGAACAGACTGCCGTCCTTGCAAATAAAAGGATTCAGTCCCAGAGTCCCAGCGCCGCGGGTAACCACCAGCCGAATATACCCATCTACAATTCCGTTGGCTTCAACGGTCTGTTTAATCGCGCCGGCGAGCTCGATCTTGTCCATCGACATCTCAAGCCGAATCGCCTTGGCCGACTCGTAAAGCCGTCGCAGATGGGCCTCCAGCTCGAACACCCTGCCGTTGTAGATGCGAATACCCTCGAATACCCCGTCGCCGTAAAGCAAGGCGTGGTCGAAAACCGACACCCTCGCATCAGCCTCATCGACGAGTTTGCCGTTCAGCCAAATCTTCAAAGCCATAACAAATCCCCGTACATGTTAAGAATCTCGTTTCTGTCCTTCGTAAACTGGTACTCTGTGACACCTGAATCGAGGAGTTGTCATTCTGAGCGAAGCGAAGAATCTGGCGTGCGAACCCCGGATGCTTCGCCTACGGCTCAGCATGACGACCTCTGAGAACATGTGTAACACTGCACTATTCGGCGGCTAAGTCCTTATTTTGCCGTCGGCCAATGTAATTATTCGGCCGGCCCTTCGGGCAATCCGCTCATCGTGCGTTACCATCACTATCGTCTGGCCGGCCCTGTTCAATTCTTCAAGGACGTCTAAAATACCATTTCCTGTCGCAGAGTCAAGATTTCCTGTCGGCTCATCGGCCAGAAGCAGCCTCGGCTTATTCATCAACGCCCGGGCGATAGCCACCCTCTGCCTTTCCCCGCCGGAGAGCTGATAAGGCTTATGCCCGGCCCGTTCAGCGAGGCCCAGCCGCACAAGCAGTTGGTCGGCCCGGTTTCTCGCCCACCGGCGGCACCCAAACCAGCCCAACACGCTCCGCGAGGCCATCGTCGGCAGAAAAACATTCTCCAACACACTTAATTCGTCCAATAAGTGATAAAACTGAAAAACAAACCCCACCATCTTGTTGCGAAATCTGTTCAGCTCGCGCCCGCTCTGCCTGCCTAAATCCCTTCCCTCGAATTCGACAACACCCCTGTTCGGCTTGTCCAGCGCGCCCAATATGTGCAGAAGCGTACTCTTGCCGCTGCCCGATGCCCCGATTATCGCTACAAACTCCCCCCTTTCCACAGCCAAATCGAGACCCTTGAGGACCTTGACCTTCGTTGCGCCCATCCTGTACGACTTATAAAGCCTATCGGCTCTTATTATGAAATTGCCCTTACTCATAATTGGTTCACCTGCAAAGCCTCTACCGGTCTCGACCTCGCCGCCTGCCAGCTCGGAATCAGTGCTCCTACAAGGCAGGCCGCTATCGCAGAAACAACTATCACTGCCAGGACTTTTGGGCTCACCTCGCTGGGAATCTCACCTATAGCGTAAATCGTTCTGTCCCACAACTGAAAATGAAATTGCTCGAAAAGCCAGTCTTCTATCCGGTTTATCTTTTCCAGGAAGTAACAGCCGCCCAACAAACCGATAAAAGAGCCCAACAGACCCACCAAAAAAGCAAAACCCGCAAATAGTTCGATAATATCTGCGCTGGAAACACCTATACTTTTCAATACCCCGATGTCCTTGCTCTTGTGGCTGATCAGCATATAGAAAACGACAAAGATGATAAAAACCGTCGTAATCCCCACAAAGCCAAACATAGCAGTCATCATCGTTTGTTCCTTTTCCATCGCCGCGATGAACGTGCGCCTATGACCCTTCCAGTTCTGCACGCTTACCGTATCCAACAGATATGCCTGGGTCTCGCCTGCCTTTTCCTCTTTGAATTCCTTCCACAGCCGCCCAATCGCCTGACACCCGGCGTCCAGCTCGACATCCGGCTTAAACTTTATATGAATAGCGTTGACCCTCTTGACCGCCCCGGCCATCCCGCAAAGCTCCTGGGCCCACTCGAAAGGCAAATAGATCAGCGAGCTGTCCACCCTCGCCAAACCACTGTGCGAATGGTCGCTGTAGTAGAAAGTCTTTGTGTTGACCGGCACCGCCCCGGCCCCGGCCAGAGCACCTCGCGACGTCAGAGGAAAACAAGTTATCGAAAAGCCTATTCGCGAAGGGTTGGCATCATAAGAATACCGGCTCTTGGAATCACGCTGCAGAGCCAAATCAATACCCAGCACACAACCCGGAAGATTCGGGTCATAGCTCGGCTCAAACGCCCTGGATACATCTATGTGAACGCCAAGATGCTCCGCTATTGCATCAATGCTCTCTGCCTCCAGCGTGGTATCGCCGTTCAGAAAAGAGTGAATCCCTTCAAGGTCGATGTCTCCTTCGGCAGCGAGCTTCTCGAAGTCAATATCCCGTGCGGCCTTGATTTGCCGGCGGAGAGCTTCGTTCCTCGTGTAATGCAGTGTTTTACCGAAACCCGTAGCCCGGCTGTGCCTTGCAGGGTCAATACCCATAATCTCGATGCCGACGTTCAGGTCTCGGCCGCGGGGACTCAAAAGAGCGTAGCTCTTTATGACCTCCGAGATACTGTCAACAAACTCACTGCCCTCCAGTACCTTCACAAAATCCTCATAGTACCCAAATCCGACCAGAGATTCGGTCCCGACAACACAGTCCCCCACAAAATTGTGGTTCTTCAGCTTGAAATCGCCCACAAGGCCCGTCATCACCGTCATCACAACAACCACAATAAAGACACAAAGCGCAACCGCCAGTACGGCGAAATACGTGATACGCCGTTTCAATAAGTACCGTGTTGCTAAAATAACTTTATACATGCGTAGTACTCTGTAAGATAGTCATCATTCGTTATTCATTATTCGTATCTCAGAATCTCCACCGGCCTTGTCCGCGCCGCGACAATCGCAGGTATCAAAGTCCCGACCGCAGCGGCTCCAATAGCACACAATACGATAGGCAAAGCCCACAGCCAGTTGACTTCGTTAGGTATCTTACTGAACATATACACACTGCTCTTCCACAATTTAAGCCCGAAGATTATCCTTATCCAATTCTCAATCGTATTGACGTTCCTGGTGATAAAGTATCCCAGAACAGATCCGATACCCGACCCAATTACTCCCACACAGACCCCGAACCCGACAAAAATCCAGCCGACCGAACCGCTCGCCGTACCGCAGCTCTTGATTATTGCGATGTCCCTGCGTTTTGTCGTTACTATCATATAGAATATGCAGAATACGAGCACCACCACGCTGAAGCTGACGACACCAAATATCAGCAGCAGGACCCCCATCTGTTTTCGTATCTCGGCCACATATCGGCTCTGCATCTGTTTGGCCGTCTCGATATCGGCATATCCTTTAAGGTATGGGTCCCCGTCAAGCTGCTCGTCAACAAATCCCTCCCAGGCGCCGCGAATCTGCACCACAGCCGATTCCGCATCGGTTCCGGCCGCTAACTTGATTTGTATCTGGTCGGCAACCTCGCCTTCGTCGGGATACAGAATCTCCTGCAGTCGTTTTATCGGCAGATAAACGAGCCTCTTGTCGAGATCATAAACACCCGTGAAAACAACATCCACCACCGTAAACTTGATGGTCTTTCTTTTGAATCGCGTGCCCGCATCACCTGATGAAGAACCCTCCTGCTCGGCTACCGAGCCGGTGGTGAGAACAACCTGCTCGCCGACGATTTCTCTGACCGCGTCCAGATCATATTCATCCGTCTTTTCATTGGGCTCGGTCACCACCGCGATGCCCACAAATCCGCCGGTTCTTTCCGGGCCGCCGACTACTTCTAAAGACGGGACGCCGGGCGAGTCTTTTTGCTCAAGCAGCGAGTCCTTGTAGCCGGTCACCTTCGCACGCCGCCCGGGGTCAATCCCCCAGACGTTCACCGCACGAACGTTGCCCCTGCCAAGATGCAGCAGGCCTTGAGACGAGAGCGTCGCCGTTGCAGCCTCCAGCGCACCCAATCGCTCCAGACGCTCTGTAAACTGCGGATATTTTGAAAACCTGGTGGGCGACGTCAGGACAATATCGCCTATTGTCTCAACCGCGCTTTGCTCATACGCATTGATGAAGCCGGTAAACAGACTGGAAACAACCACTAACAGCGACACAGACAGCGCAACTGCGGCAATACTCAGAAATACTATCTTCCTCTTGCGCAGATATCGCAGCCACAAAAATAATTTTAACATTGTGTCAGCCGTTTGTATTTAGCCCCACGTTTTACGTGGGGTTCGGTTCTAATCTTTTGCAGGTCTAAGAAGCGGAAAGAGCACCACGTCACGAATAGTCGAGGCGCCGGTCAGGACCATTATGAGCCTGTCGATTCCGATCCCTAATCCGCCGGCCGGTGGCATCCCGTATTTCAACGCCGTTATAAAATCCCTGTCCATCGTCGCCATTGTATCTTCCTGGCCGCGAAGCTGAATCTGAAAGTTCTCTTCCTGCACGGCCGGGTCATTCAGCTCCGTGTACGCATTGGCCAGCTCCATACCCGCGATATACAGCTCAAACCGCTCGGCGTATCGCGGATCGCCTTTCTTGCGCTTCGTCAGCGGACATAACGGCGCCGGATAATCAATCACAAACGTTGGCGCAACAAGATTATCCTCTACGGCGGCTTCAAAAACCTCGTTCACGACCACCACATCGTCCATATCCGCTTGTTCGAGTTCAAGGGCCTCCGCTTTCGCCCTTACAGCCTTTATGTCGTCGATGTCACAGCCGGCGTATTCTTTCAGCAGCTCCGCGTATGTGGCCCGCCGCCAGGGCGGCTCCAAATCAATCGTAACATCCCCGCACTGAACGTGCTTGCCCTCGCAGTATTTCTCCACGCAAAGTCCTATCAGTTCCTCGGTCAAATCCATCATCACGTTGTAATCGCCGTAAGCCTGATACACCTCCAACATCGTAAATTCCGGGTTATGCTGTCTGCTGAGCCCTTCGTTGCGGAAGTTCCGGTTTACCTCAAAGACCCGTTCCATCCCGCCGACGAGCAGCCGTTTTAGAAACAGCTCCGGCGAAATCCGCAGGAACAAATCCATATCCAGACTGTTATGATGCGTCACGAACGGTTTGGCCGCCGCACCGCCGGCGATCGTCTGCATCATCGGTGTCTCAACTTCAAAAAAGCCCCTCGACGTCAGATACTCACGAATCGTGCCGATGATCGCAGTGCGATTCTTGAACCGCCCCATCACTTCGGGATTCGCCCACAAATCCACGTACCTCTGTCTGTAACGCTGGTCAACGTCCGCTAAGCCGTGAAATTTCTCAGGCGGCTGACGCAGACATTTGCTCAGAAGTGTCAAACCGTCCCCGGCGACCCATATAGTAATCTCCCCCGTCCTGGTCTTGCCCAACTGACCGGCGGCGCCGATTATATCACCAAGATCGAGCAGTTTGGCCAGCTTCCAGGTCTCACCCAGGAGCTTCTTGCTCAAGCCGACCTGGATGGTCCCGCTGCGGTCGCGCAGAGTAATAAAAATCAGCTTGCCAATGTCTCGCAGCAATACGATCCTGCCGGCACATTTGGCCTGTTGAGTCTCGTCGTCGTCCTTGAACCTGCCCTTGACCTGGGCCGCCGGCTCGGCCCCCTCATATCTGCCCCCGTAAGGGTCAACGCCCAATTCCCTGATCAGGCAGAGCTTCTCCCGCCTTTGCCGCTCAAACTTGTCCGCCCCGCCGGAAATTTCCCTTTTTTCTACCATACTCACACATCGTTAAGCCTGTGACCTGGTCCACGCACATCTAAAGCCCAAAGTCAATTCTGCTCGGCCGCAGCAGAGGCCCGGGCTTGAATCAATTTGCTCTTAACAACCAGAAAACCAACCGCTAACTGCGGGTCAGCCGCGAGACTCTCTTTGATTGTGTGCTTCTTCAGTTCCGGGCCGACGCCGTTGCGCCCTGCCTGAACCAGCACGTCGTTGTCCCTCTGCGTGTCAATCATTTCTTTAAGCTCATCGCTTCTAAGCTTGACCTCGACATTCGGCCCAATACCCCAATCCGTCCTGCCCTGCTTCTCCATTGCGTCCCGGCTTTCGACCCTTTGGCTGGAAGGTAAATGATAATACGCCATCGTGTATTTAAGCTGCGCACCCCCGCCGGGATAGTGAGTTATACCCTGCACACTGCCTTTGCCGTGGGTTCTGGCCCCCACCAAAACCGCCCGCTTATGCTCTTCGTCCGCCAACGCCCCCGATACGATCTCCGAAGCACTGGCCGAGCTGGAGTTTATTAATATCACAAGCGAATAATTCGGATGCGTCTTGCTCTTGTGCGCCGGGGAATACGACGGCCACTTGCCAAACCCCGGGCCGGGCTGCGTCTTGACTATCAAACCCCCATCGAGAAATTTGTCGGCCACTGCAACCGCACTCTCCAGGAGCCCGCCGGTATTAAACCGCAAATCCAAAATCAGCCCCTCCAGGCCTTCCGACTCGAGCTCAAGCAGGGCCTCTTCCAGGCCTGAAGCGCTCTGTCCCGAAAAACTGGTCAGCCGCACATAACCGATCTTATTCTTCTCGTCAACGATATGCAGCCATTTACCCGCTTCGGTCCTTTGCCAGCCGCGAATCGTCGGGACTTTTATCGTGTCCCGGGTAATCGTAATATCCTTGGTCTTCTCCTCGCCGGGTCGCTTTATCGTCAGCAAAACCTCCGTGCCCTTGGGCCCGGTAATCTTGTGGACCGCACACATAAGAGTCATATCCTTGGTCTCGACTCCGTTCACCTTCTCTATAATGTCGCCCGCATCAAGCCCGGAATTGTACGCCGGCGTATCAGGAAGAAGGCTTGCCACAGTCAACAGGCCCTGGCGCTTCGAGATCTCTACGCCAACCCCCGTAAACTCATTGGTCATCATCTTCTCAAAATCCTGCACCTGCTTGGGCCAAACCATAACAGTATAGGGATCAAGGGCCGACAGCGCCGCCTCGGAAAACTGGGCGATCAGCACCGGTTCGGGCAACTGCACAATAGTCGTGTTCAGCGTAAGGACTCTGTCGAAAACCTCCATAAAATTGCCCTTGTTGAACCCTGTGGGCGCGTCCTTCATTTCATCTTCGACTGCCGCCAGAGCCGCCAGCCAGGCCGTCAGCTTCTGCTTGTCCGGAGGCGAAACAGACTCCTTCTCACCCTCATCCGATTCTTCCTTCGAATCCACACTCAATACCGATGGCTTGCCCATCACTTCGGCCAGCAATTTACAGCGATTAACCGCCTTGGTCGCCATTTCGCGGTAGTCGATAAGGCTTACGTAATTCACGCTCAGCGCATGAATCGCACGGACAAACATCTCCTTCTTTATCCCTTCATAGCGCTCCTCGCTGGTCTCACAGGGGCTGTCCTCGAAGGAAGCGGCGATCTGGGCCTTGTCCAGGAGCTCCTCGGCATAATCCGAATACGCCTCGTTGTTGGGGTCGATTGCCCCCAGCCAATAGTAGCAGTTTGTGTATGCCTCCAGCCACTTGCCCTGCGTCTCGAACCCGGCGGCCCTGTCCACCGCTTTCTGGATCGTCTGTTTAACGAACTCGTCGTCAAGGAGCTGCTCTTTCTGCAGATCGTCGGCGAACTCACGGACCTTGGCGACTACCAAAAGCACCAGAGAAACGTCGTTTGCATCGTTCGGGTCTGCATCATTCGCATCAACGACGTCATTGGTGTTGTTGGCATCGGCTCCGTTGTGAAACTTCTCTAACCCGGCCAATTGCTCCTTGTACGCAGCTTTGCGGGCCGACTGACGCCGCTTGCCGATATCCTCATATTCCCGCACGATCTCGGCCAATTCCGACAAAAATCGGGCCTGAGGGTGCTCTTCTGCGCCCGATTTGTCTATGAGCTTGCCGGCAGCAGCAAACTCGCCCTGGAAAATCAACTCGCAGACTCTCTCAACCGTACTGGGCTCAACTGCCTCGGATTCCCGAACTTCACCGGTAGTGTCACAGGGATCCAGGACGACCGCCCGGGACGCAAACGCACACGCACAAGACGAAAAAACCGCCGTCATCAGCCAGATCAGCCAGACAAAGTACCTTTCCCTGCGTTTCCAAAGCGTGTTTTCTGATTTTTGTAACAACAAAGACCTGCTCCTTAACAACAAATTACAGACACTCGGCTGCTTTCCCGGCACATCCAAGGACGTGCAGCTTGTGTTTGACCATTGCCTTGATAGCCTCTCTGCCCGGTCCGAGATACTTGCGAGGGTCGAACTCACCCGGTGTCTCAGCATAGACCTGCCTGATTTTGGCCGTCAGGGCCAGCCGTAAGTCCGTATCGATGTTCACCTTGCAAATCGCCATCTTCGCCGCTTTGCTCACAGCAGCTTCCGGCACACCCATTGCATTCGGCATATCCCCGCCGTACTTGTTAATTAGATCAACGAACTCCTTCAGCACACTGCTCGAACCGTGCATAACCAGCGGAAATCCGGGAAGCCTCTCGCCGATCTCCTGTATCACGTCGAAGGCCAGTTTCGGCTCGGTCTTGAACTTGTAGGCCCCGTGGCTCGTCCCGCAGGCAACCGCCAGAGAATCGCACCCGCTCTTTTCGACAAACTCCACCGCCTGGTCCGGGTCCGCTACGTGCTTGGCGACGTCCTCAACACCGACCACGTCTTCCTCAATCCCTCCCAACTGACCCAGCTCCGCTTCAACCACCACATCTCTGGCGTGTGCATATTCGACCACCTTCCGCGTCATTTCAATGTTTTCCTCGAACGGATAGTGCGAAGCGTCGATCATTACCGACGTAAAGCCGTCATCGACAAACTGCTTGCACGTCTCAAATGTATCGCCGTGGTCGAGGTTTATCGCGATTGGAATGTCCGGATTCTCCTCGACAACAACATTGATAATCGCCTTGAGATAGCTGATCTTCGCGTATTTGCGAGCACCCTTCGAGACCTGCAGAATAAGCGGGGCCTTCTCCTCGGCCACCGCCTCTATGATGCCCTGCGTAATCTCCATATTGTTTACATTGAACGCCCCGACCGCATAACCGTTCTTATAGGCCATCTCGAACATCTTCTTGGTATTGACCAACGCCATAACGCTCTCCTTAAACTCTTAGAATTTACCTTAACAAAACACTACCTGGCCGACAATCCTGGATAACAACCAATTCTCAGCGATCGCTAATAGCCTGTCGAACCACCAAGCCCCATATATCGCCTCGGCCCGACAGAAAGATCGGGAACACCC